>SHUF01000043.1 GCA_009694745.1 Acidobacteriota bacterium | reverse complement strand
TATCGGCAGTGGATTCATACCCACCGGTTCGAGGAGAATGCCGACGGAACTGAAGTTCTTGATCATGTGCAATACCAGTTGCCCCTGTGGCCGATGGGTGAGATCGTGTTGCCCATCGTCCGGCGTCAGGTCAGCCGTATCTTCGACTATCGTGAGCAGGTGATTCGGGAGGTCTTTCGATGACGACACACACAGCCAGCCGTCGCGTCCTGTTGGTGATTGCGGCGTTCGCCGCCATCGCCGCCATCGCCGTTTCGCACTCCTCCGCGTGGCAGCGGCCGGCATTGGCCGACGATCCTGTGGCGACGTTCTCTATCCTGGGCTACGACCCGGTGTCAGGGGAACTCGGTGGCGCGGTGCAGTCGCGCGTCTTCTCGGTGGGCAACGGTGTGTTGTGGGCCGAAGCCGGCGTCGGCGCCGCGGCCACGCAGGCGATCGTTGACGTCAGTTATGGCCCGCAGGCGCTTGAACTCTTGCGCAAGGGGCTCAAGCCCGCCGATATCGTGAAGCAGATCTGGGAACGTGACCCCGACCCCGGTTTGCGCAATCGCCCATGGCCCAAGGCCGGACGGCAGTTTGCCGTGATTAATCCGGCTGGTGGGACGGCCGCGTTCACGGGGCCTGAGGCGAGCACCTGGGCGGGAGACAAACAGGGCGCGTACTGCACTGCGCAAGGCAACATCCTGGCGGGCCCCGCAGTTGTAGAAAACATGGTCAAGGCGTTCGAGACCACCAAGGGCCGCCTGGCGTTCCGGCTTCAGGCTGCGCTCGAAGCCGGTCAGGCCGCCGGCGGCGACACGCGCGGCATGCAATCGGCGGCCATGCTCATCGTCAAGAAAGATGGTGGCCCGTGGCTGCACAACGACGTCGTGTTGCGCCTCCAGGTGGACGACCACACCGAACCCATCAACGAGATGCGCCGGATTCTCACGAAGCGCTTCCCGCAGGGGTAGCGCGGGGCCCATCAGAATCCTACTGAGAGGCTGACGCCAAACGTCCGGGGCCGTCCCATTTCGCCGATGAACCCGGATGGGGCAAGGCCCGGGAAGGCAAACGCGGCTGGGATGTAGCGGGTGTCGAACGCGTTCTTGATGAACCCTTCCACCGAGATTTTGAGAACACTGACGCCCGCGCGCATGTTGACCAGCGCGTAGGCCTTCTGCCCCGCACTATTCGCGTCGTCATACTGGATCGCGCCGTGGCGCACCACTTCCGCCCGGCCAAAGAGCTGAACGTTCGGGCGCAGGGAGCGCGACACATCAATGCCGGCCGACACCGTGACGTCGGGCGTGAAGGGCACCAGATTGTCCGAGACATCCACGCCGCTTGACGTGCTGCCGTCCGAGAATCGGGCGCGTGTGTAGCCCACCGCGCCGAACACATTAACGCCCGCGGCCGCACGCGCGGCCACTTCCACTTCGAGGCCACGGCTGGTGGCGCCGCCGACGTTGGAAATGTAGAACTGTCCAGGCGCGTTGGGAATGGGCAGGTTCAACTGCAGGTCCGTCCAGTCGATCGTGAACAGCGCAGCATTGGTCCGCACACGGCCGTTGGCCCACGTGGTCTTGACGCCCACCTCACCGTTCCACGTCTGTTCCTCGTTGTACGTGTTGGAGGAGGGCGGCGCGACGGGATTAAAACCGCCGGCCTTGAAGCCGCGGCTGGCCGACGCATAGAGCCTGTGATTGTCGTTGACGCGGTAGGTCAGCGCGGCGCTGGGCGAGATGTTGGTCCAGGTCTTTTCTGCCTTCAGCGATGTCCCCGGCGCAACCTCCGGCACCACGAACACGCGCAGGTCGGCCGTCTTGCGCTCACGATCGGCCCGTACACCCAGTGTGAGGTCAACACGGTTGTTGAAGGTCAGCGTCGAGTGCCCAAACGCTGCCAGGCCAAAGTCCTTGATCGTGCCCTGCGGAGAATGCTCGGTGATGGGGAAGGGAATGAACTGCGACACCAGGAACGCCGCGTAGGTATTAAAGGCGTCCTGCTCGTAGTTGTGCTTGAATCCGAAGGCGCCCACCTGCCAGGTGAATATGGTAGAGTCCGAGAGACGCATGGGTGCCGCCACCGCCGACGCTAGGCGAATCTCCTGGCTGAACTGCGTGGCCTCCTCGGTGTTGTCGCGCGTGATGAACGGCATGGGTGAATAGTCGAGGTCGGTCACGTCCTGGGTCTTCCAGCGAACGAGGCCGGTGGTGCTGGTCAAGCTGACGCGCGCGCCTTCCCTCCGTGCATGCAGGGTGCCGGATGTCACGTCACGGTCCTGCCGTCCTTCGAAGTCGCGCGCCACCGAGAACGGGTTTGCGCGCAAGCCGGCGAGGTCCGACAGCGCGTAGTCGCTATCGCGTGAACGCTCTCCGCTGACGATGAGCCGGGTTTCCCATTGCGCCGACGGGGTCCACAGCAACTGCGCTTTGCCGAACGACGCCGATCGGTCGTCCACCGTGCGGCCGGTCACCTGGTTTGTTGAAAAGCCGTCACGTTCGCCATGCCCAAACGCCAGGGAGAGCCCCACCGTTGGCGCGAGCGGGCCCGACACCGATGCGCGGATGTCGCGCGAATTGAAGTTGCCGAGTGGCGCCACCACGCGTCCAGTCCACGACGACAGTGACGGGCGCATCGACAAGACGTTCACCAGGCCGCCCAGGGTGTTGCGTCCGTACAACGCGCTCTGCGGACCGCGGACAAATTCAATCTGGTCCACGTCAAGCAGTTCCACACTCGAGGCGTTGGCATTGAGCTGGGGCACGCCATCAAAAAACGTGGTGACCGCCGGGTTCGCCGGGCTGGAGCCCACGCCGCGGAATCGTGCGTTGCTCAACTTGCGGGCCGTGAACTCGGTGAACACGACGTTGGGTGCCTGCAGGGCCGCGTCAGACACGATCATGACGCCTGCGCGCTGCAGCATGTCGGCCGTGATCGCGGTGAGGCTGATCGGCAACGTCTGCGCTTTCGCCGGTTCTTTCTGCGCATGGACGTTCACGTCGGGCAGCACGACGACCGGTGCCGCGGCTTGGAGTGCCTGCGGTGCCTGTCCAACGAAACTCAGGGCGATGCCCAGGGTCGTGACGAACATCTGAAAATGCATTCGTCGATTATAATTCACGCCATGCGAACAGCACAGCGAGTTTTGTCTGTGGCCCTGATTGCCGCGTCGGTGACCACTTACGCACAGCGGCTGCCGATCGGGAATGCCATTCGACAGTTCGTGACGGTGGACAACGCCGTGGTGGCGCTGACTCATGCGCGCGTGATTGATGGGACGGGCGGTGTGGTTCGCAGTGATCAAACCGTCATCCTGCGTGACGGCCTAATTGCCGCCATGGGACCAGCCGCAAGCACACCAGTGCCGGAAGGCGCCCGCGTCCTCGATTTGACGGCGAAAACGCTCCTGCCGGGCATGGTCATGGTGCACGAGCACCTGTATTACCCGACTGGCTCCGGCGTGTACGGACAACTCGGCGAAAGCTTCGTGCGCCTGTATCTGGCCGGCGGCGTCACCACCATGCGCACCGGCGGGAACGTGAACGGCTTCATGGACATCAACATGAAGAAGCTCGTGGATGCCGGCAGTAAAGCGGGCCCGGCCATCGACGCTACGGCGCCGTACCTGAATGGACCAAACACCTTCATCCAGATGCGCGCGCTCAAGGGACCGGAGGATGCGCGGCGGCAGGTGAACTATTGGGCGGATGAGGGCGCCACGTCGTTCAAGGCATACATGCAGATTTCGCGCGCTGACCTCGGCGCCGCGATTGATGAAGCCCACAAGCGCGGCATCAAGGTGACTGGGCATCTATGTTCGGTGACATATTCCGAGGCGGCCGATCTGGGCATCGACAACCTCGAGCACGCATTTCTGGCGTCCACAGACTTCGTGCCCACCAAGCTTCCCGACGTATGCCCAGGGCAGGGGACAGGGCAACAGTCCATCGCCGCGCTCGACGAAAACGGTGAACCCTTCAAGGCCCTCGCCAGGAAACTCATCGAGAAAAAAGTCACGCTGACCACGACGCCTGCGGTCTTTGAGACATTCACGCCAGGGCGCCCGCTGCCGCCGGGACTCGAAGTCCTGGTGGCACCGCTAAAGGAGCAGTTCGAACAGGGATACGCGCGGACGGCGAAGAACGTCGAATCGATCTATGCGCGCCTGTTTCCGAAAGCGCTGAAACTCGATCTGGCGTTCGCACGCGCAGGTGGAACCTTGATCGCGGGTACCGACCCCACGGGCGGCGGCGGTGTGGTACCTGGATTCTCGAATCAGCGCACCGTGGAGATTCTGGTTGAGGCCGGGTTCACGCCTGCCGAGGCCATCAAGATCGTCACGCTCAACGGCGCGGAGTACCTTGGCCGCGGAAAGACGATCGGCTCAATTGCGGTCGGTAAACAGGCCGACCTCATGGTCATTGCCGGCGATCCGTCGACGACAATTGCAGATATCAGGAAAGTGGAACTGGTTTTCAGGCAGGGTATTAGATTCGATAGCGCGAGATTAATTGCATCAGTGTCGGGCCGCGTCGGCATTTTTTAGAGCACATACATGAACAGCAGATTCACCTGGATTAACGGCGAGATGATCGCCTCTGACCAAGCGACCGTACCGTTTCTGACGGCCGGTCTTCACTACGGTGTCGCTATTTTTGAAGGGATTCGCGCATACAAGACGCCCAACGGCCTTGGCGTGTTCCGGTTGCGCGAACACATGAAGCGTTTCGAGGATTCGTCGCGGATCGTCGGCTTTCTCGACATGCCGCATTCGGTGGACGAAATGATGGAGCACGTGTGCGCCACCGTGCGCGCCAACGGCTTCGGCGATTGTTACATCCGTCCGCTGTTGTGGCTGGCCGACGGCGGATGGCAGTTGACCATCGACTCAGGAAAGGCGCACGTGGCCGTCTCTGTCTGGGAGCAGTCGGTGTACGGCGGCAAGAGCACGGTGGCCGAGGGGCTCAAGGCGTGTGTCTCGAGTTTCACGCGCCACCATCCGAACGCGATGATGACCAAGGCCAAAGTCGCCGGCAACTACGTCAATTCCATTCTGGCCAAGACCGACGCCCAGCGAAACGGCTTCAACGAAGCCATCATGCTGGACCCGCAGGGCTACGTGGCCGAATGCACAGGCGCCAACTTGTTTGTGGTGCGCAACGGGCGGCTCGTCACGCCGCCGGCCGATGCGATCCTCGAAGGCATCACGCGCGACACCGTGGTGGCGCTCGCGCAGGACCTCGGCATTCCCGTGCAGGAGTCGCAGTTGAGCCGCGACCACCTCTACGTGGTGGACGAAGTGTTCGTGTGCGGCACCGCCGCCGAAGTGGTGGGCATCACCAGCATCGACCGTCGCACGATCGGCGCCGGCGTGCCAGGCCCCATCACCAGCGCGATCCGCGAAGCGTATCTCTCGGCCGTTCGCGGCACCCACGCAAGATCGGAAAGGTGGATCACGCTCACATAATCAGGAACTTGGGAGATTAGAAACTGAGGAACTGCGGTCGCCCCCAGTTCCCCAGTTCCCTTACTGTCCCCCGCGTCCCCTACCAGCGGCGCCCGGCGCCGCCATGGCCTTGCGAGGCAGAAGTTCGTCGCGGTTCGCCGTGAGGAACACGAACGCCGCAGCGATTGTAGCGTTGCGGCGCATGTCCTCGGGCTGCAGGCGCTCGAAGCTGTCCATGTTGTAGTGGTGCGTCACGGTGTTGTACTCCACCGGGTCCTGGATGAACTGGAAACCCGGCAGGCCGACGCCATCAAACGACTGGTGATCGGTGCCGCCGGTGTTGCCGGGGTTCAGGTGTGTGGTGCCCAGGTCGCGCAGCGGCTCCATCCACGCGCGGAAGATCGGGCCCACCGCGCCGTTGCCCTGCTGATACACACCGCGAATGGCTCCCGTGCCGTTGTCGATGTTGAAGTAGCCCGCGAACTTCGCGTGAGCCGGCGTCATCACCAGGGGACCAACCGGACCGCCGCGGCCTCCCACTGCTGCCGGTGCCGGTGGGGGAGCGCCCCTTCCGGCAAAGTGTTTCGCCACGTAGTCGCGTGAGCCGATCAGGCCCTGCTCTTCGCCGTTCCACAGGCCAAGGCGCACCGTGCGGCGCAGTCGCACGCCCGACGCCTTCAGGATGCGCATCGCTTCCATCATCGCGGCAGATCCGGCGGCGTTGTCCGTGGCGCCCGTGGACGAATGCCACGAGTCGAAGTGCGCGCCAAGCATCACAATCTCGTCCGCTTTGTCGGTGCCGGGAATCTCGGCCACCACGTTGAACATGGTCGGGGCCGGCGTGTACGTGTTCTTGATGTCGGCCTCAATGGTCACCGGCAGGTTCTTCTGGAGCATCCGCGCCACCCGTCCGTAATGCTCGGCGGCGACAACGATGGACGGCAGGCTAATGGCAGGGTCGGCGGTTGCACTTCCGCCAATCGTGAACAGACCATGTCCGCGTGCGTTGGTGGTCAGCACGCCGGCCACGCCCTCCTTGAGGAAGAACTCATTGCGGTTGAACGGCACGGCACCAGGAGTGCCCGGGCCGCCGGCTCGTCCGCCTGCCACGGCGCCACGTCCGCCGGCGCCTGGAGCCGCTAGGCCGAGTTCAGCGACGCGCGGCGCGTTCTCCATCGCGTCCAATTGCTCGGCCGTGTACCGCTGCGCCTGCGGCGTCCAGTACGCAGCCACGTCGGGCGGCGCCTGTGTCAGCACAAACTTGCCCTTGAGCGTGCCCGCCAGCTTCGTGATTTTCGCGCCATCGGTGGTGGTGATGAGCACGGCTTCGCCACGAATAAGCCCGTTGGTACCGGGCGTCCACGCCGACGACATTCCCGTCATGGGGAAGGCCTGCGGCGACACCGCCGCGAGATAGAACTTCTCGTTGGTCCACCCGCGCGGGAACCGCGACTGGTCCACCCAGGGCTCAAGCGCCACATTCGCCAGGCCCCATTTCTTCATTTCCGCCACGGCCCACTCGCCGGCCCTCTGAATGCCCGGCGACCCGCTCAGCCGCGGACCATGCACGTCGGTCATCCAACTCGCCAGTTCCATGACCTGCGAGTTCTGCATGCCTTCAGCCTTGATCTTCGCGAGGCTGTCGTAGTCGATCACCTCGTTTGCCGCGCGCAGCGGCAGTGCCACCACCGCAGCAAACACCGCCGTGGCCAACCCCATCGTCAAAAAGTGTGTCTTCCTCATGACCCAATGGTACGGCCGGGTGGCCATTCCCGCTACGGTTCCGGCGCCGGGGGATGGTAAGGTAATCAGCGATGAAAGCAGGCTGGCTGCTGCCCGTTCTGGTGTGCGCGTCGCTCTCCGGCTCCTGCAGTCGGGGCGCGGCGGATCAGGCTGGGCGCCAGGACGTTGTTCTGGCCCGCGAAGTGGACATTCTCGAAGCCACCGTACCGCGCAATACGACGCTGCAGGGCGTACTCAGGAGCCACAAAGCTTCCAGCGATCTCGCCGACTCTATCGTCGGCGCCGTGCGGGCCGAGTTCGATCCCCGGCGGCTCAAGGCCAATCAGCCGTATTCCCTGGTGACGACGCTGGACGGGTTGTTCCGGGAGTTCCGCTACACGATGGATGCCGACCGCTTCCTGCGGGTGGCGCTGAAGGTGGGCAGCACGCTCGCCGAGCCTCAGTTCGACGTGGAAGTGGTGGACTATCCGAAAGAGATCGTGACCGATGCCGTCACGGTGGAGATTACGAAGGAGCGCCCGTCGTTGTGGGCCGCGCTCGAAGAGCGAGGTGAAAACATCCAGCTTGCCCTGCTGCTGGCCGACGCGTTTTCGGGCGACGTGGACTTCAACTCCGACCTGCAGCCCGGCGACCGGTTTGAAGTGCTCTTTGGCCGCGTGCTTCGCGACGGCAAGTTCACCGGCTACGAAGAAGTGGCGGCGGCCACCCTCAACAACGACGGCCGTCAGTTGACTGCGATCAGGCGTCTCGGGCCCGATGGCCGCGAGGCGTGGTACGACGCGCAGGGGCGGTCGCTCAGGCGCCAGTTCCTGAAGTCGCCGCTCGGCTTAGAACCGCGCGTCACGTCGAGTTTTTCATATCGCCGCCTGCACCCCGTGCTCAACACCTATCGCGCGCATCGCGGCGTGGACTACCGGGCGGGGTACGGCACACCGGTGGTGGCTGTGTCGCCGGGCACTGTCATCGCTGCAGGCTGGGCGGGCGGAGCCGGTCGGCGCGTGTCCATCCGTCACGCAAGCGGCTACGTGAGCAACTACTTCCACCTCTCGGCCATCTCTCCAGGTATCAGCCCGGGCGCGCGTGTTGATCAGGGCCGTACGATTGGGCGCGTGGGCAACAGCGGCACGGTGACGACCACGCACCTGCACTACGAGCTGATCAAGAACGGCACGTACGTCAACCCAGTGGCTGAACATCGCAACATGCCTCCGGGCGTGCCGATTCCGGCCGCAGCGATGCCGCAGTTCACGGCCGAACGTGATCGTCTGCTCGGCACTCTTCGCACCACTCTGCTTGCCTCTGACGTCGCATCGACGTCGCGAGGTCAGTAGCCGCCATGGCGCAGGTCACCCCATTCCGGGCGCTGCGCCCGGCGCCCTCCGTTGCGTCCCGCGTGGCGTCCGTCCCCTACGACGTGGTCAACACGGCCGAAGCGCGGGCCATGGTGCATGGCGAGCCGCTCAGTTTTCTTCGCGTCACCCGCTCCGAAATCGATCTGCCCGACACCGTGTCGCCCTATGACAACGCGGTGTATGCCCGTGCGGTGCAGAACTTGGGCGAATTGTGTAGCGCAGCTCCGCTCGTGGTAGACGCTGAGCCGACGTTGTACTTCTACCGGCAACAGATGGGCGACCACGTGCAGACGGGGCTGGCCGGATGTTTCTCGGTGGACGAGTACGAACACGATCTGGTGAAGAAACACGAAAAGACGCGGCCCGACAAGGAAGACGACCGCACACGGCACATCCTCGAGGTAGGTGCGCAAACGGGCGTAGTGTTTCTGACGTATCGCGCCTCGGCCGCGGTGGATGCCATCGCGCTGCGCGCGTGCGCTGGAACTCCGCTCTACGACTTCACGGCGGCCGACGGCATCCGCCACACCGTCTGGACGGTGTCGCCTTCTGACGTGTCGGCACTGGTCCTGGCGTTTGCGCCGATCCCCGAGTTGTATATCGCCGACGGTCATCATCGCGCGGCGAGTGCCGCGCGCGCTCGTGCGGCGATGCGCGATCGGGGCACGCCATCCCTCGAAGCCGATGTGTTCATCGGCGTTGCATTCCCAGACACGCAGCTCCAGATTTTGCCGTATCACCGAGTGGTCAAGGACCTGTGGGGCCACACACAGGCGTCTTTCCTTGACGCGCTGCGGTCCAGGCTGGTGGTGACCGATGGGGATCCCCAGCCCGATCGTCCGGGCCAGGTCTCGATGTTCCTGGGCGGCCGTTGGCACACGCTCCAGCTTCCGCAGTCGCCCGCAGGCACGGCTCGGGCCGACGCGCTGGACGTGTCAGTGCTGCAGCGCGATCTGCTTGCGCCGGTGCTGGGCGTCGGTGACCCTCGCACCGACAAGCGGATTGATTTTGTCGGCGGGGTTCGGGGCCCCGGGGCGCTCGAGGCCATGGTCACATCGGGTCAGGCCGCCGCGGCGTTCGTGTTGTTCCCGGTGACGGTGGGCGACCTCATTGCGATTTCCGACGCGGGCGGTATCATGCCGCCCAAGTCCACGTGGTTTGAACCGAAACTGCGTGACGGCCTGTTGGTGCACCAGATATGAGCATTCACCGCGTCTTTAATTTTTCCTCCGGCCCTGCCGTCCTTCCACTTCCAGTACTCGAAGAAGCTCAACGCAACCTCGTGGCCCTGCCGGGTGTTGGCATGTCGGTGCTGGAGATCAGCCACCGCTCGAAGCCGTTTGACGAAATCCTGCACGGGGCCCTCTCGGACATGCGCGAGATTGCGGGAATCTCTGATGACTACGAGATCCTGTTCCTGCAGGGTGGCGCCAGCCTGCAATTCTCCATGGTCCCGATGAACCTGCTGACTCAGGGCCTGACCGCCGACTACATCGTCACCGGCGACTGGGGCAAGAAGGCGCTGAAGGAAGCGAAGAAGGTGGGCGCGACAGCGATCGCGGCTTCCACTGAAGAGGGCAACTTCGCGCGCATTCCTGCGCAGGCCGAGCTGCGACTCACGCCAGGGTCAGCCTACGTCCACATGACGTCCAACAACACCATTCACGGCACGCAGTGGCATCACCTGCCAGACGTGGGTGGGGTGCCACTTGTGAGCGACATGTCTTCGGACATCTTGTCGCAGCCGATCGACGTGTCGAAGTACGGCCTCATCTATGCCGGCGCGCAGAAAAACCTGGGCCTACCCGGCGTCACCGTCGTCGTCATCCGCAAAGACTTGCTGGCGCGATCGACTGACGCGTTGCCGACGATGCTGAATTACCGGGTGCAGTCTGAGAATGGATCGCGCTACAACACGCCGCCGGCGTTTAGTATCTACATCCTGCGGTTGGTACTCACGTGGCTCAAGGGACTGGGCGGTGTGGCGGCGATCGAGAAGGTCAACGAGCGCAAGGCCGCGATGCTGTACGCGGAACTGGACCGAACCGCGTTCTGGAAGCCGCACGCGCAGGTGGACGCTCGGTCGCGGATGAACGTGACGTTCCGCCTGGCCTCCGAGGCGCTTGAGTCGCAGTTCGCGAAGGAAGCCACGGCTGCAGGACTTGATGGCTTGAAAGGCCACCGATCGGTCGGCGGTCTGCGCGCTTCCATTTACAACGCGTTCCCCGAAGAGGGCGTGGCCTCGCTCGTGCAGTTCATGCAGGAGTTCGAGCGCAGGAACGGCTGAGGCGAGCCTCAGACAGGCATTTCGTAGCGCGGCCTGGTGCTCTAGCTAGGCCGCGGCTCCTTCTGCATCCCGTGACGCGCCGTTCCATAACGCAGCCGGCAGCCGCGCAGAGCGAAACGTTACCGCTGTGCGGCGGCCAGGTCGTTCACGGCCTTCACCAGCATCTGGACCTTGGCCTGATCCGAAGAACCGGAGACCGAGCCGTTGAGCGTGGTGCCCAGCTGCTGCAGTGCCGTGCGACGTGCCGCGCCCGAGAGGCCCTCGGCGCGAGTCAGCGCCGTACGTGTGCTTGTGATCGTGCCTGCCGCGAGGCCCTTCGACCGTTCGAGCTGATCGACAAACGCCTTGGCCATCGCGAAGCTCGGCGGCCAGACGATCTTCCGCTGATCCTGCGCGTTCGCTTCCGTGAAGGTCACCGTTTTGGCGGCATCGATCTCGTTCTGCGACAGGTGCGGCGTGGGCACCATTTCGTAGATATCGAGACCGCGCGAGATCTCCGAGCTGTAGATCAGGCCGTTGTACCAGTAGACCGACCACGAACCGGCGCTCAGCAGACGCGTGCCGTCGAGTGGGCCACGGTCGAAGTAGGCCATCTCGAACGGCTTCTTGGGATCGGTCCAGTCGAAGACCGTGATACCGCCCTGGTAGAAGCCCTGCACCATGATGTCGCGGCCGGGGACGGGCAGGAGGGAGCCGTTGTGCGCGACGCAGTTTTCGAAGTCGGTTTGCGGCGCCGGCATTTTGTAATAGCTGTGGAACACCAGCTTGCCGCGTTCGATGGTGAAGATCGCGTTGGCGCCCCACTCGAGGCGGTCCGTGCTGCGGCACCGCGGGCTGCTGCCGCCGCCCCACTCGTCAGAGAACAACACCTTCGTGCCGTCGTTGCTGAATGTGGCTGAGTGCCAGAACGACATGTTGATGTCGCCGGCTGCATCAATGCGAACAGGATGAGTCGGCTCGCGGATGTCGAGGAGGAGTCCGTAGCCACCGCACGCGCCACCGGCAAAACCCGATTCACCGTACACCGTGATGTCGTGGCACTGGTTTGGGCCTGTCGGAGGGCCGCCGGCACGTCCGCCGCGTCCGCCGGCTGGCGGGGCGCCTGGCGCACCCGTTGCGGGCGGGGCACCTGCGGCACCCGCCGCTGGCGGAGCACCCGCCGCGCCTGCCGCAGGGGGACCCCCCGCCCGTCCTGGTTCCACACGACGGGGAGGCGGCGCGAGGCCGGTGAAGATACGTGCGTAGTTGCCGACCGCCGCCTTCTCAGGCGCCGCGAGCGGGACTTTGATGACTTCAACGCGGAACTGCGCCGAGTCGGGATTGTCGGTCAGGTTGCCACCAACGCAGCCGGCCAGTTCTTCCGGCGATCGCACGCCGGCCGAACCCGAGATGTAGACGTAGACGTTTTCCTTGTCGTTGGGATCCTCGATCACCGTGTGCGTGTGCGAGCCGCGGCACGTCTGCACGTTGCCGACGTACTTCGGATTGCGGATGTCGGAGATGTCGAAGATGCGGATACCCCGGATGCGTTCCTTGCTGATCGGCTCCGGTACGCCCTGCGTCCCGCAGTCCAGCCGCGCATTCGTGCCTTCAGACGACACAAACAGCAGGTGCTTGAACACCGAGACGTCGTTCTGCGAAGCAGGGCACGGGATCGTCTTCACCAGCACGGGCTTCACCGGGTTCGACACATCCCAGAAGATGATGCCGGCGTAGTTGCCCTGCACCACGTACTTGCCCGTGAACGCCAGGTCGGAGTTCGTGATGCCGCGGTGGCCTTCGGGCGGCGGCGTGGTGGACACAAGGCGCATGTTCCAAGCGGCCTGCGCGGCATCCCAGTAGCCCGCGCGGAGTCCGACACGGGGATCGGGCGTCGGCGCAACGGCTGAAATCGTCGGGGTGATCGGCGTCGGCATCACGGCTGGCACTGGAGGCACTGGCGGCGGCGGGTTACCGCGCCCACCGGCGCGTCCACCTGCCGGCGCGGCGCCAGGCGCACCTGCCTGCGGAGCGCCGCCGGCCGGTGTCGCTGCGGCGGGTGCCGCAGCAGGCGCCGGTGTCGGCGCGGGCGCAGCGACCATGGTTGTCGGGGTCGGCGCGGGCGCCGCCACAGCAGGCGCGGGGGCAGCCGGCGCGGGCGCGGACGCCGGTGCCGGCATCCTCGATGCGCAGGCCGCCAGTACGACGGCGCCGACAATCGAAGTGACAAATCGAACGGTAATGGATTTCTGAGTCATGAGCGTCAGCGTCCTCCTCCAAGGGTCTCGAGCAGTTGTTGCATGCGTTCAATTTCCGCTTCCTGGTCGGCCTGCACATCCGCAGCGAACAGGTATACAAAGTCGTCCTGTGCCGCGCCGTGTGACGCAAACAGCTCTTCCACCATGCCAATGGCGCCCTGGTGGTGTTTGATCATCCCCACCAGGAACAGTCGATCGAAGTCCTTGCCGCGCGCCTTCTTGAGCGCGGCCATTTCGGCTTCGTTCAGCATGCCCGGCATCAACATGTCGTGCACCATGCCATCGTGGTTCATCTTCATGTGCGTGGCATCGGTGGCCGGCACCTCCTGGCCCCGATCGCGCAACCATGTGCGCATGAAGGCGATTTCGTCGCGCTGGCTGATGAGCATGCGCTCACACATCAACTGGACGGTCGGGCTCGCGCCATTCGTCGGAGCCCACCCGGCCATGGCCACGGCCTGCGCGTGGTGCGGAATCATGCCTGTCATGAACTTCACGTCCGCCGCGTTGTAGGGCTGGCGGACCAGTTCGGGCCGGGCTTCGGGATCGACGAGAGGCGAGAGGGGCACGGCCCCTGGCCGAGGCGTGGCCATCGCGGGCGGCTTGGCGGTACTCTGGCACCCGGCGGCCGCGCCTGCCACCAGGATCCCGGCCAAAACGGTGCGAACAGTCGTCACAGTCATCAGGAAGTTCTCCACGGGGATGGTCGAAGTGTAAGCCATTCCCGGGCCCGATTCACATTAGACTGAAGCCCTGACTTTTTCTGGCTGAATGGAGAGAGCGTTGCTGAGCCGATCGATTGTTGCTGGTGTGGTGGTGGGAGCCCTGGGGTTGACCGGGGCGTGCGGCGGGGCCAATTCGGCCGCGCCGGCGTCTGCCGACGTGTGGGCGGTCGTGAACGGCAAGCAATTGCGCCGCGATCACGTGGAGCGCCTGTACCGGACGATGCTGAATCCGGGGGCGCCTGTGCCGACTGACGAGGAAGCCCTGGGCGCAAAACTGGGCATTCTGGAAGACATGATTCAGGACGAAATCCTTCTGGCCCGGGCGGCGACGCTGAAGATCGAGCCGCCGGCCGACGAGGTCGCCAAGGCGGTGGCCGAACAGCGCGGCGCCCTGTCCGAAGAAGTGTTTACCAAGCAACTTGGTGACCGTCGCATCACGATGGACGAGT
This sequence comes from Acidobacteriota bacterium, assembly GCA_009694745.1. GTDB lineage: Bacteria > Acidobacteriota > Vicinamibacteria > Vicinamibacterales > SCN-69-37 > SYFT01. The sequence goes on along the minus strand of SHUF01000043.1, from coordinate 10,333 downwards.
TTCGCGAGGAAGTCCGCCGCGAGATCATGGTCCGCAAGGTCGTCGAAAAAGAAGTGACCGAAAAAGTCGTCATCGCTGACGACGAAGTGACGGCGTTCTTCGACAAGAATCGGGCGCAGTTCAACATCCTCGAACGCCAGTACCACCTGGCGCAGATCGTGGTGAACTCGCAGGCCAACCCGCAGGTGGGCAACCGCAGGAACGACGACGCCTCGACGCCAGAACAGACGCAGCGCAAGGTGACGATGTTGACCGAACGCCTCAGGACCGGCGACAGCTTCGCGGAACTGGCGGCCGACTTCTCTGAAGATCAGCAGTCCGCCGGAAACGGCGGCGACATCGGCTTCGTGCCGCAGTCGCGTATCGATCAGGCGCCCCCGCAACTGCGCCAGGCCGTCATGGCTATGACGCCGGGGCAGGTCAGCACGGTGACCGCCGGTCCACAGGTCACCATTCTGGCGCTCGTCGCGGTGCAGGAGCCTGGACAACGCGAGATCAGTAACCCGGAAGTGAAGGAAGCGATTCGCTCCGGCCTCAAGGATCGGCGGACACAGTTGCTGCAAACCGCGTACATGAGCCGCATTCGCAATGAGGCGACCATCGTGAACCACCTCGCCAAGACACTGGTGGATGGCGTGGGCAAGGCGCCCGACGCGGCCATTGGTAAATGAGGAACTGGGGAACTGGGGAACTGGGGAACTGATGGCGGATCGCGTGTTGGGCGTTGGACTTGTGGGTGTGGGATGGGTGGCGGCGCAGCACCTGCAGGCCTTTAAGGGCAATTCGCGCACACGCATCGTCGCCCTGTGTGGACGGAACGAAGGCCGTGCGCGACAGAAGCTCGCTGCCGCCGGGGTGCGCGTCCTTGAGGCCAGGTTTACCACGCGGTATCGCGACCTTCTGACGGCTCCAGACATCGACATCATCTCGATCGCGACACCGAACCACCTCCATGCCAGCCAGGCCGTGGCCGCGGCTCGTGCCGGCAAGCACCTGTTGCTCGAGAAGCCGACGGGACTCAACCACGATGAGTTGAAGCAGATTCGTCAGGCGGTGACCCGCTCGGGCGTACGCAGCATCGTGTCGTTTGAGCTGCACTACAACCCATACCTGCGTTTCGCGAAGTGGCTGCGCGAAGAGGGCTGGCTGGGCCGCCTGGTGTTTGCGAGGTTCCAATATTTGTCACGCGTCACCGACTGGTATTCCGGCTGGTCGTGGGTGCGAACAAACAAAAGCGGCCGCAGCCATCTGCTGGCGGCCGGGTGCCATGCCGTGGATGCACTCCGGTGGTGCACCGGCCTTGAAGTGATGGATGTCTCGGCGTTCCACACAAAGGTCACGCGTGGTTACCAGTGGCCCACAACAATCGTCGTGAACATGACGATGGACTCAGGGCGAAATACGGCGCCCGTATTGGCCCAACTGACCAGTTCCACCGACCTCCAGTTGCCGTACACTTTTGGTGTCGAGATGATGGGAGACCGCGCGTCGCTTCGAGACGACTTGATTCTCTGGAACGAGACACCCGTTGACCTGGCTGCCCTGCGCGCGGCCTGCCCGTTTGACAATGTGGCGTTCGAAGAAGTGAAGACCCAGACTGGCGCCTCAGCCATTAGGATCAAGACGGCGATGCCCGGGTCGGCCGACGTCGCACACCACCCATTTCAAGGAGAAATCGACGAGCTTGTGGACTGCATCTTCGAGGATCGCGAGACTCATCTGAATGTCCATGACGCAGAGTTGACGATGCGTGTGTGCATTGCGGCAGACCGATCTGCGGCCCGGCATGGTCGGTCCGTGCGGGTGTAGGGTGTTGAAGGAGCGTGTGATGACGACAAACTGGACCCGCCGAAAATTTCTCACCTCCACCGTAGCCGGCGTAGCCGCGCTGCCAGTTGCCCGCGTGTTGGCGTGGGCGCAGGTTCCGCAGGTGGCTCCGCTCTTCAAGATCTCGCTGGCGCAGTGGTCACTGCACAGAGAGCTGCAGTCGAAGCGGCTCGACCACCTCGACTTCGCAAAAACTGCGAAGCAGGACTTCGGCATCGAAGCGATCGAGTACGTGAACAGCTTTTTCAAGGACAAGGCGCGCGACGCCGCATATCTCAAGGAAATGAACACCAGGGCCGCCAGTGAAGGCGTGACCCAGCACTTGATCATGTGCGACGGCGAAGGCCAGTTGGGTGATCCCGATGCGGCCAAACGTGGCGTTGCCGTCGAGAATCACCGGAAGTGGGTGGATGCGGCCAGAACATTGGGGTGCGTCACCATTCGCGTGAACGCAGCCAGCGCAGGCACTTTCGAGGAACAGCAGAAACTGGCGGCCGATGGCCTGAGGCGACTGACGGAGATCGGCGCGTCCATGGACATCAACGTCGTGGTCGAGAACCACGGTGGTCTGTCGTCACACGGACAGTGGCTCGCCGGTGTCATGAAGATGGTCGGACATCCGCGGTGCGGCACCTTGCCGGACTTCGGGAATTTCTACGAGTACGACAAGTACCAGGGCGTCGCAGACCTGATGCCCTTCGCCAAGGCGGTGTCGGCCAAGACCCACGACTTTGACGAGGCCGGTAACGACACCAACAAAGACTACCGTCGCCTGATGAAGACCGTGCTTGATGCTGGTTTCCGCTCGTGGGTGGGCATCGAATACGAGGGATCGAAAATCCCCGAGCGCGAAGGCATCGCCAAAACCAAGCAGTTACTTGAACGTGTGCGTGACGAGTTCTCGCGCGCAAAGACCGGAGCATTCCATGACTGAATCAAAATCGCGTCGCGACTTTCTTCGTAAGGCCGCCGCTGCTGCGGCGCTGGCTTCGGCGTTCGGTGAGTCGGCGCGTGGCGCGGGCGACGATACTGACGATATCGAGCCCATTCCCCATGCGCAGGCCCGTGCCCCGATTGGCGCGGACGGCGTCGTGAACGTGGGCGTCATCGGCACCGGCGGCATGGGCACCGGCCACTGCGATGCACTGGCGCGGTTTGCTGCGGAATCGAAGTCGATTCGGGTCGGGGCGCTCTGCGACTTGTGCGATCCACGCGTGCAAAACGCCAAGACGCGCGTGGACAAAGCACAGGGCGGCGACGTGCAGACCTATCGGCGTCACGAGGATTTGCTGGCCAGGCCCGACATCCACGGCGTGTTGATTGCGTCGCCTGAACACTGGCACGCGCGGTTGGCCGAGGATGCGATCAAGGCCGGCAAGGATGTGTACGTCGAGAAACCGATGACCATCAACCTCAAGGACGCCCTGCGTCTGAGGAAGGTCGTCAAGGCCAATCCCGGCGCCATCGTCGTCGTTGGCACGCAGTTCGTGATGACGCCCAGTTACATGGCCGCCGAGACGCTGGTGAAAGAGGGAGCCATCGGGAAACCGGTGTGGAGCCAAACCAGTTATTGCCGGAACTCGAAGACCGGAGAGTGGAACTACTACGCGCTTGACCCGGCGTGGAAGCCGGGAGAGAACCTCGACTGGGAACGCTGGTGCAAACCCCTGGGCAAGGCGACGTGGAGTCCCGAGATCTACGCGCGGTGGCGCCGGTACAAGAAGTATTCATCCGGCATCATCGGCGACCTGTTGGTGCATCACGTCACGCCCACACTCAAGGCCCTGTCTGAAGTCGGCTGGCCGGTGAAGGTGGTGGCCACCGGCGGGCACTACATCGACAAGGCGATGGAGAACCCGGATCAGATCAATATCAATGTGGAGTTCGAGCACGACCACTCGATGATGATTGCCGGCTCCACCTGCAATGAACTCGGCGTGGAGCGAATCATTCGTGGGCACAAGGCCAACCTGTTTGTGGGTGGGCGCAACGCGGTGATTCGTCCTGAACGCATCTGGGCTGATGAGATCGAAGAGCGCGAGATTCCCCCGCCGCCTGGAGGGGTGCTCGATCCGCAGGAAGCGTTGCGTCGTCACTGGATTGACTGCATTCGCACGCGGCAGGCCCCACGGAGCGACGTCGAACTGGGCACCAAGGTCATGGTGATCGTGGACCTGGCGCAGCGGTCGTTCTGGGAGGGTGGGGCGTTTGGGTTCGATCCGCAGAGCGGAAAGGTCAAGCGGCTCTGACGGAACGCATCCTTCGGTTCGCGACCTCAGCCATGGGGACGCGCTTCGAACTCGCCATCGTCGCGGACGCGGCGACGGATGTTCGGAGGGCATCTTCGGCCTCCGCGCAAGGCTACGGCCGACCGCCGAAGCCTTGGCGAAGGCAGTCAGCCCGTGCCGTGGATGCGGAAGCGGTCGGGGAACTGGCCCTGCGCGAAGTCGAGGACTGGCATCAGCGCCTCACGCGATTTGAGCCCGATAGTTGGCTTTCGCACGTCAATCGCACCGCCGCTGACGAGCCGGTGCCGCTCGATGACGAGGTGTATTCCTTGTTTGAAGACGCAATCGCCGTGTGGCGCGATTCCCAGGGCGCGTTCGACATCGCGCGAGGTCATGGCGCCGCCTTGTCGCTGGACCCGGGCACACGGACGCTGCGTTTCCTGGATGACCGCGTGTCTCTGGATTTGGGCGCTATCGGAAAAGGTCACGCTCTGGATTGCGCCGTGCGGTGTTTGCGTGCGCACGGTGTGACGCGCGCACTCATGCAGGGTGGCACCAGCAGTGGGATTGCGATGGGGGCGCCGCCCGACGGCACCTCATGGCACATCGGCGTGTCGTCCGGCTCCGACTCAGGTGAGGTCGCCGAGGTGATCGATCTTGCTGATTTGTCCTTCTCGGTGTCTGATGACGGAAGCCAGCCCGACGCGCCGGGTGGCAGGCACATCATGGACCACAGGCAGGCAAGAGGCGTGCGGGCGCTGCAGCCGTCGCGGCGCGTGGTTGTCATAGGGCCGGCCGCGCGGCTGACCGACGCCTGGTCCACTGCGCTTGTCGTGCTGGGTGAAGTGCCGCCGGCGTTTCCCTCCGGATACGCTGCTCGCTTTGTTGGGCAGGAACGTTGATGGCTCGAACTCCTCACGACCGGCGGACATTCATCACACGCACCGTCGGCGCCCTCAGCGGCATAGCGCTGCTACCGTCGCCGTCGCTGCTGCTGCCCCTCTTGCTGGCGCAGGCCAAATCTGTCCGTGTCGCGGTCATTGGCGCAGGTCGCCAGGGTCGCGCGATCCTCACTGAACTTCAGAAGATTCCCCAGGTGGAAGTGGCCGCATTGTGTGATCGTTCAGCCGCGCGGCTCGAGAGTGCGCGGTCACGCGCGCCAAAGGCCGCAGTGTTTCAGGATTACCGCGCGCTTCTTGAGACGTCTTCGGACATCACGGCCATCATCGTGGCCACCCCCACCCATCTGCATCGCGCCATTGTCGAAGACGCGATTGCGGCGGGCCGTCACGTGTTCTGCGAGTCTCCGCTGGCGTCGACGGTTGAAGACTGCGACGCGATGGTGGCCGCCGCGGCGGCAGCGAAGACCGTGTGCCACGCCGGGTTCCAGGGCCGGTCTAATCCGACCTACCGCCGCGCGCAGCCGCTCGTGCGATCCGAACTTCGCGATCTTGTCTCGTGGTTCGCGCAGTCGCATCGAAAGACCACGTGGCGTTTTCCTGCCGGCGAGGGCGAGACCGATCAGGTCGCGAACTGGCGCCTGGACCCTGCAGTGTCCACTGGTCTGGCCGGCGAAGTTGGTGCGCAGCAGATGGACGTGGCCGCGTGGTGTCGCGGTTCGCACCCCACGCGCATCACCGGCCGAGGGGGTGTGCGCCTTCACAAGGACGGGCGCACGGTGGCCGACACCATTGAGGTCGATCTGACCTGGGACGACGGAGTCGCCATGCGGTATCAGGCGACGCTGGCGAATTCACACGGCGGCGCCTTTGAGCTCGTGCATGGCATCAACGGATCCATCCGATTCGCGTGGACTCATGCCTGGTTGTTTAAGGAGGCCGACGCGCCCACCCAGGGCTGGGAGGTGTATGCCACCCGTCAGCAGGTCATGGACCACGAAGGAATCGTGCTCATTGCCAATGCCACGCAGTTGGCTGAACAGGGGCAGTTACAGGCGGGAGTTGGACTGCCACACCCCTCGCTGTACTACGCGCTCATGGACTTCCTGAAGAGCGTGACCGAGAGTGCGCCGGTCGCGTGTTCGTTTCAGGATGGGGCGCGGTCGTCGATTGTTGGCATTCGAGCGAACCAGGCGATCGTCGCCCGGTAGTAGAATTCGACCACCATGAAATGGCAGGGACGCCGCGAGAGCAGCAACGTTGAGGATAGGCGGGGCGTTTCGGGCGGCATGCGCGCCGGAGGCCTCGGTATCGGGGGGCTGGTGCTGTTGTTGGCGGTGTCGTACTTCACCGGGCAGAACCCCGCGGATCTGCTGTCTGGGCTTGACCAGTCAGGCATCTCGACCGGTGGGGAACAGCCGGCGGGGCCGCCGATTGACGACGAGGCATCGAAGTTCTTGAAGGTCGTGCTCGCCGACACCGAAGAAGTCTGGGCGACCGTGTTTCAGGAGCAGGAGCAGAGATACGAGCCGCCAACGCTCGTGTTGTTTAACGGGGCCACGCAAAGCGCCTGCGGCGTCGGACAAGCGGCGATGGGCCCGTTCTATTGTCCCGCCGACCGTCAGGTGTACTTCGACACATTGTTTTTCCAGGAACTGGATCAGCGCTTCGGCGCACCTGGCGATTTCGCGCAGGCCTATGTCGTGGCGCACGAAGTGGGCCACCACATCCAGACGCTGACCGGCGTGTCAGAGCGCGTCTCGGCAGCGCAGCAGCGCGCAAGTAAAGCGGAAGCGAACGCGCTTTCAGTGCGTCAGGAATTACAGGCCGACTGTTACTCCGGAGTGTGGGGGCACTGCGCCGCGCGCCGGGGCCTGGTGGAAACCAATGACGTTGAGGAGAGGCTGCGGGCGGCCGCGGCGATCGGTGATGACCGGCTGCAACGTGAGGCACAAGGCCGCGTGTCACTCGAGTCGTTCACGCACGGATCATCCGCGCAGCGCGTGGAGTGGTTCCGCCGCGGGCTTGAGGGCGGCCGGATGGACGCCTGCGACACCTTCCAGCGTTAACACCCGTGCCGGTCCCACCAGCACCGCCTCGTCCGCCCAATCCGCCCGATCAGAAGCCTCCCGTCCACGCGCCGGTTGACGTGTGTCCCGTATGCAGCGAATCCACGAACCTTGCGCTGGTCAAGGGATGCCTTCGCTGCCTGAGTTGCGGCTTCAAGTGGGACTGTAACGGCTGGTAGCGGCGGGGACCTTCCCAGCCTGGTCCTCGTCTAGCCTGTCAGAGCATATGTCCATAATGGACATGTCCGAAATTATGGCCACCGAACCGCTGAAGCCTGCCATCTTCCATATCCTGCTCGCCCTCGCGTCCGGGGACAGTCACGGCTACGTCATCATGCAGGCCGTGCGTGACCAATCAGGGGGACGCGTGCCGCAGCAGACCGGGTCCTTTTATCGTCACCTGAGCCGGCTGATTGACCTGGGACTGGTTGCCGAAGCGCCGGCACCGCGTCAGGTTGAAGACCCGCGCCGCGGCACCCACTACCGCCTGACTCCACGCGGCCGGAAGGCTCTGGAACTGGAGCGACAGCACCTGTCGTTGCTGGTTACTTCGATGAATGCCCTCAGGAAGGGCACGCTGTGAGCACGGAACGGTGCTACCGCGTGTTGTTGCGCGCCTATCCGCCGAAGTACCGCGAACGGTTTGCCGGCGCGATGCTCGAGACATTTGCGCATGACCACGCCCGCGTTCGCGAACACAGTCGGTGGTCGCTTTTTTCGTTTTGGATCGTCACCATCGCGCAGGCCATGTGGTTCGGCGCGGCTGATCGGCGCGCCCCTGCCGCGCCCGCAGGAGCACCCATGCCGTCGAACCGCTTTCGCCTCTCCTTGTTGCCCGACATTTGGTACGCGCTGCGGCTCCTTGCCCGAAGTCCGTTGTTTGCGGTGACGTCCGTGGTGTCGCTCGCGCTGGGTCTTGCCGCGACCACCGTGATCTTCAACCTGGCCGACGCGATGGTGTTTCGGTCCAGTCCCGGCGGCCGCGTGCCGGCCGCGCAGGCGCTGATGATGAGCTACGGCGCGCGTCAGCATGTGCGTCGCAACACGCTGCAGCACCTGCATCAGGAGATCACGATTACCCGGAAAGCAGGGTCGTTCACCCTGGAAGAATGCCTGGCGGGCCTTGTCAAAGCCGGCACCGTCGATCGGGCAGACGCCGCGTTGCGCGCGCAACACGCGGACGACTTCGAACACGCAATGGCTACTTGAAGTCGAGCAGTTCGACGTCGAATACGAGCATGCCCCGGGGCTTTTCGGGAAAGCCTTCGTACGCGAGTTTGGCGGGAATCCAGAAGCGCCGCTTCTCGCCCTTGACCATCAATTGCATGCCTTCGACCCAGCCAGGAATGAACCCGTTTAACGGGTACTCCACGGGCTCGCCGCGGTCCACAGAACTGTCGAACTTCTCCCCGTCCATGGTCCATCCCGTGTAGTGGACGAGGACAAGTGACTTGGCGTGGGGGCGATCCGTGCCGGTGCCGGCCTTGATCAATTTCCAGGAAATGCCCGACGCAGTTTTCTGTGCATCACCGGGAATCGCGAATTCAGCACTACCACCGCCACAGCCAACAAGTGCGGCGGTCAGGATCAGAACAGCACACATTCTGCGCATCATGTGTACCATCTTAGCCTGACTCGAAACCCCCTATGGAAATGACCCCCAAGTACGCCCATCTGCTCGATCGCACGGTTCGGTATCACGAGGCCGGAAGTGGGCGCGCGGTGATCCTGATACACGCGTTCCCCATGAGCGCCGACCAGTGGCTGCCGCAATTGCATCGAGTGCTGCCGGGGTGGCGCCTGATTGCACCCGACGTGCGCGGCTTCAGAGGGATCGGACAGGCCTATCAGGACGTGGGCCTCGACACCGCCACGATGGCGACCCATGCGGCTGACGTCCTCGGCTTGATGAACCATCTGGATCTCGACCGCGCGGTGGTCGGCGGGTTGTCGATGGGCGGCTACATCACGCTGGCGGTGGCGAAGGTCGCAGGCCGGCGGCTGGATGGACTCGTGCTGGCCGACACCAAGGCGCCGGCCGACACTGAGGCCGGCCGGGCTGCGCGTGACGCGATGATCGCGCTCGTCACCGAGAAGGGCCCCGAAGCCGTGGCGGATGCCATGTTGCCCAAGTTAGTCGGGGAGACCACGCGCCGCGAACAGCCTGAGCTTGGCGACGCCCTCAAGATGCTGATCCTGCGGAACACCACTCAGGCCATCGCGTCGGCGGTGCGAGCGATGAAACTGCGGGAGGATGCGAAAGCCTGGCTGGCGGCGATCACCTGCCCGACCCTGGTGGTCTGCGGGGCCGAGGACGTGCTGACGCCACCCGCAGACAGCGAGGCGCTGGCGGCCGGCATTCCGGGCGCCGAACTGGTGGTGATTCCTGGCGCCGGGCATCTGTCGAATCTTGAATCGCCGATGAAGTTTACAGAAAGCCTCCACCGATTCCTCGGCCGGATATCATAGGGCGCCTATGGACCTGCAGTTGCGCGACAAGGTCGCGATCGTTACCGGCTCGAGCAAGGGGCTGGGTCTGGCGTCGGCTACCGCCCTGATCGAAGAAGGCGCGCGGGTGACAATTTGCGCTCGCGGCGATGCCGCGTTGCAGGCCGCAGCCGTCCAGTTGTGCGCGCTGGCAGGTCGCCCCGACGCGGTGTTGGCAGTGAACGCGGATGTATCGACCGCAGAGGGCGCCGCGATCGTCGTCGCGCAGACCGTCGAGACGTTCGGCCGGCTCGACATCCTGGTCAACAACGTCGGCAAGGCCGGTGGCACCGACATCGTCTCGACGACAGACGATGACTGGACGAGTGCGCTCGACCAGACGCTATTTCCTGCGATTCGGCTGTCGCGCGAAGCGGTGCCGCACATGCGGCGCACCGGCGCGGGCGTCATTCTGATGATCGCCTCGATCTGGGGACGCGAGTCGGGTGGACGGATGACCTACAACGCCGTCAAAGCTGCGCAGATCAGTCTGGCCAAGGCGATGGCGCAGCAACTGGCCAAAGACAACATTCGCGTGAACAGCGTGGCGCCGGGGTCCATTGCCTTTGAGGGTGGGACATGGTGGAAGCGTCAACGCGACGAGCCAGAGACGATCGCGGCGTTCATCAAGAGCGAGTTGCCGTTCGGGCGGTTTGGCCGCGCCGAAGAAGTGGGAGCGCTTGTGGCGTTTCTTGCGTCGCCACGCGCCAGTTGGGTGTCGGGGGCCTGCGTCACCGTGGACGGATGCCAGTCACGTTCGAATATTTGAGGCGCACATCACATGGCTGACGCGATTCAGGGTCTCGCTGATCTTCTCTTCATG
>SHUF01000042.1 GCA_009694745.1 Acidobacteriota bacterium | reverse complement strand
AGAGACTCTTCTGGGCCTGCAATTCCTCTGGCAACAGCGCGACCTGCGACAGCGCCGCCGCGTGTGTGAGGCCCGCAACCTCCGACAGGCTCGTCGCCAACGCGCCCTGTGGCACCCCTGGCAGCAGGTGATATCCGCGCAGCCCTTCATACGCGCCCACAAGCCGGCGAACATGCTCGGGCATCGTGTGCAGCGCAGCGTTTTCGCCTTCCATCATGTGCGCGTAAAACTCGGGCGGCCGGCGCACGGTCTGGCACGCGTTGTTGACGATGAAGTCGAGGCGGGTGCGGGTGGAGAGCATCTCGCGGCAAAACGCCTCCACCGACGGCGTGTGTCTGAGATCCAGGCCGAAGACTTCGAGCCGGTGGCCCCACTGGTCGAAGTCGGGCTCGCTGGCGTAGCGCATGGCGGAGTCGCGTGGAAACCTGGTGGTGACAATCAGGTGCGCACCGGCGCGCAGCAACTTGAGGCCGGCCTGGTAGCCGATCTTGACGCGGCCGCCGGTCAGGAGCGCCACGCGGCCGGTCAGGTCGGCCAGCTCCGTGCGCTTCCGGAAATTGAACTCGGCGCACGACGGGCAAAGCTGATCGTAGAAGTGGTGGACTTCGGTGAAGTGGGTCTTGCAGGCGTAACAGTGACGCTCGTCTGCCAGGTGCGTCCTGGCTTCCGGCCCAGGCTCGCCAAGCGGCTCACCCTGTTCGGTGGCTGGCGGCGGAAAGACGTTCGGCGTTGTGAACACCGGTTTGCGCCGGAGTTCACGGATACCCGTTTCCTCGCGCACGTGTTCGTCGCGCTGCGTGCGTTCGACCTTTCGCAGGCGAACCACCGCCTTCACCATCCGGCGGCGTGCCGCCTGATCGGGAATGTAGACGGCGCCAACCGCGATCAGCAGCCGCTTGCGTTCGTCGGGCGTGAGTGCCGCCAGAAGGCGGCGGTCGGCGGCAATCGACTCCAGGGTCTCGACCGTTGACCGCAGTTGCGCAAGCAGCGCCGCGTCAATGGCGTCTTCAACTTTGCTCATCTGTCACTCTTCGTCGATGTGGAACTTGTGCAGGACGCGGTGGAACACGGGTGCGATGATGAGTCCTGAAGACCAGGCCCGCGTACAGCGCGTAGAAGCCTGCAAATAGTTTCCCGCTTTGCGTCAGAGGGATGGTGACGGAGCCCATGCCGCCGAGCAGCATCGCAGAGTTCAGGAACCCGTCGATCCAGCTCAGCTCTTCAAACCACACGTAGCCCGCCATGCCCAGCAGGAGCGAGCCGGCCACGGCGGCCAACGACGCGGCAACGTGCCACATCATCCGCTGGAGAAAGTGCGGGCCTGAAATCGGCGGTTCACTTCGTGCTTCGTACACGCTCGGAAACTCCCTCCGCGCCTACCGCCGGAACTGGTACGCCAGTTTCACAAAGAACCCATCGGAGGTGCGCCGCAGGGCCTCGGTCCCAAATCGATTGGGATCGCGCTCCTGACTCGCACCATAACCAAGGAAGACGACCGTGCCCGGCGTCGGTTCAAACGACAACAGCCAGTCGGTGCGTAGTCCCTTGAACGCCTGCCCGGCGCGCACCTCCGACCGATACTCCGCGATCACGCGGAAGAAGAGCGACCGACGCGGCTGATACTCGGCCTTGAGCCGCGGAATGGTGGACCTGGCAAATTCCGTGTCGTCGAGCTCCCGGCGAATGCGCGACGTCACGAAGCTCGCCTCGATTCGGGCCGACTGCGTGGGCCGCAGTCCCAGCGTGGTGGTCACCCGGGTTTCGCGACCATCGGCGCTTTCCGCGAAAAGTGCAGTACCGCCTGTCCGCACTTCCACCTTGGCGTTGAATTTTTCGAAGACCGGTGTGGTGACCGAGAACGTGCCGCTGAAATTGCTCACGGCCTCGCCCTGCCCGCTCTGATCCCCACTCTGATCAAAGACCACGAAGTCGCGCGCAGGCCGTGCGCTCACCGACCACCCGCCGCGCATCGTCGCTGTCACGCTCGCAGACTCGCCGCCTTCGATGGCGTGCTCCTTGCCGAAATCCGCGTATCGCCAGATGCGCGTGGGACCGGCGAACGCCGTAATACCCTCCACGAGCGAATCGCGCTTGCCGTAGTAGCTCAGCCGGTTGAACGCCTGAAACTCAACGACGTTGTTGCGCGGCACAAAACCGGAGGCGGCTTCGAACCCTTCGCCGATGCCGCCCAACTTGTAGTGGAATCCCCAGGTCTTGGCGGTGCGGTCGGCCTCAATGTTCCACATCGGCGCCGACACGGCGCCGTTGCCGTTGTCAGTCCACGATCCACCCACCTGACCGAGCACGTAGTAGAGCCGCTTGAAGACGATGCGCGCGTCGGCGGCGAGCACGTGATTCGACCCGCCATCGGCGGTGCGATCCGTATAGGTCACGCCCGCGAGCGAATCACGGCCCACGTCGCGACGAATGCGCGCCAGGTTCACCCATGTCCAGTCGGGTCCGGCTTCGTCCATGGCCGAGAGAAACGCGAGCCCTGTGCGGCCAACCTTGCCGGTGAATTTTGCGCCGGCAATCGGGTCCGCGATGCGCCGCGTGTAGACCAACTGCCCTGGCGTGGCGAACAGTTCAATCCCTTCGAGGAAGAAGGGACGCTTCTCGGCGAAGAACAAAGCGAAGCGTTCGTTGACCGTCACCTGGGCCGCATCCGACTCCACCTGGCTGAAGTCTGGATTCACGGTGGCGTCCAGAGAGAGGTTCGTGAAACCCAGGCGGACGTTGACGCCGGGTTCCACATCCACACCGCTGCGCGAAAAGCGCCCGTCGGCCTGTTGCGTGCCGTTGGTGGCACCGGTGACGAAGGGCTGCACTTCAGTCACCACACCACGCTTCATCTCGTAGAGCCCGGTCATCGTGCCGGTCTGGCCCAGGAAGCTGGCCACGCGTTTCGCGTCAGTCCATGTGTCTTCACGGCCCGTGCGCTGGGTCTTGCGCAGCACGTTGATGCCCCACTTCACCTGGTCGGCGGACGGGTACCTGAGGCTCTTGAATGGAATGCGCACCTCCACCACGTATCCGTCAGGCGTCAACTGGCCGCGTGAGTCGAACTGATAATCGGGGCTCAGGTCCACAACGCCGCCGAAAGTTCGTCCAGCGCTGAATGCGCCTTCGGTCTGCACACCATCTTCCTGCGCGCCCAGGGGGTTCACGCCGAAGACGAATGCCCGTCGCCGGTCGTTGAACGTATCGAGGTAGATGCGGACGGTGTCTTCGCGATCGAGGTTGTCGCGGTCCGCCTGCGTCGCGCGGACCGATGACGGTTCCGAGTCGTGGGCGATGATGCCGAAATGCAGGGCCTCGGGCGAATACCACACGAGGACTTCGGTGCGTTCACTGGCGCGTTGGCTGTCTACCGGACGGTATTCGGAAAATCCGGTGAGCCTGGTGGCTTTCGCCCAGGCCGGCTCATCAAGCCGTCCATCGATGACCACGGTGTCTTCCACACGCGGAATGAAGAACGTGGGAGACCCGGCGCCATCAACGGCAGCCGGGGATTGGGGCGTAATGGCCGCCTGAGCCAACGCGAGCATGAGAAGGTATGGCAGGGTCATCTACAGCCATACAGCATATCGCTGACCGCGACCGCTTCACTTCACTGGGGTGCGTTCGGAGCGCATGAACGCGAGATACAATACGAAGCTCAGCGCAAATGTGACAAACCACGCATAGGTATAGAGGCTGTCCAGAAACCCGGGGCTGGGCACCTGTCCTCCTGGGGTCATGGCCGCCCGAATGAACCCGGGGGCCACCGGCAGGATCGCCAGCACCAGCGCAGCCACTGCCTTCCAGTTGGTGCCATTCGCATAGTGGTATCTGCCGCCGACCTTGAATAGGTCGGACACCGACAGTTGCTGGCGCCGCAGCACCCAGTAGTCGGCGATCAGGACGCCGCCGATGGCGCCCATCAGCGACGAGTACCCAATCAGCCAGGTGAAGATGTACGCCGACGCGTCTGCATACAACTTCCACGGCATTATGGCGATGCCGATGCACGCCGTGATTAGACCGCCTGTGACATAGGTGATGCGTTTGGGGGACAGGCTCGAGAAGTCATTGGCGGGCGACACGACGTTGGCGGCCATGTTCGTGGTCAACTGCGCGACGAGCACAACCAGGGCGCCGAAGATGATGACGCCTGGGTTGCCGATGCGCGTGAGCAGGACCACGGGGTCCCAGATGGCCTCGCCAAACACCACCACAGTGGCACTAGTCACCGAGACGCCAATGAACGCGAACAGGGTCATGGTGGTGGGCAATCCCAGTGCCTGGCCGAGCACCTGTGATCGTTGGCTCTTTGCGTACCGTGTGAAGTCGGGGATGTTGAGGCTCAGGGTGGCCCAGTAGCCCACGTTGGCCGTGAGCGCGGCGGGAAACAACACCCAGAATGACGTCTGGCCTTGCTGGAGCCGGGCCGACCCGTCGAGCGCTGCTCGCACGCCGCCGGTTTGATCGACCGCCCACCACAAAAGCAACACGCCGCCACCGAGCAGCAGAGGGGCGGACCAACTCTCGAGCCGGCGGATGCCTTCAAGGCCCCGCAGGATGAACCACACCTGCACGAGCCAGAAGGCGGCAAACGCAATCCACTCACTGCCGGCGAGGTTCCGCCACGAGGGCCAGGCCGCCGTGAGCAACGCGTCAAGAGCGAGGCCGCCAATCCACGTCTGGATGCCGAACCAGCCGCACGCCACCAGTGCGCGGAGCATCGCCGGCAGATTCGCCCCGGTCGTGCCGAAACTCGCGCGACACAGTACCGGGAACGACACACCGTACTTGGTGCCGGCATGCGCATTGAGCACCATGGGAATGAGCACGATGACGTTACCCAGCAGGATCGTGAACAGTGCCTGCGCCCACGTCATGCCTTGCTGCATCAGGCCGGAGGCCAGTGTGTAGGTGGTGATCACCACGCTCATGCCGATCCACAACGCGGCGATGTTGTAGGTGGTCCAGGTGCGCGCCGACAGGGGCGTCGGCGCCAGGTCGGGGTTCCAGAGCGGGCTGCCGGACAGATCGTCAGTGGCCATCAGTGTTTGTCTGCGGGCGACACGGCATAACCTTCGGCTTCATGGCCGCCGTGATAGGCCTTGGCGTCGGGCCGCCGGATCAGTGATTGCGTCACCACACGATCGCGACGCAAGCCACGGAAGTCATCGAGGCCCGCATATCCGCGTTTCTCCATGAATGCGAGCATGTCGCTGGTGAGCGATGCAATCACGTTGGGCCCGATCGCGTGGTCGAGCATCGCGGCCGTGCACACCTGAACGGTGCCGCACCCGAGCAGGAAGTAGTTCAGTGCGTGCGCGAACTCGGCGATGCCCCCAATTCCTGAAAACGACCCGTCGGGAAACGCCTGCGTCAACTGCGCCATCTTGGCCAGCGACTGCGGAAGGATCGCAGGCCCGCCGAGGCCGCCGCTCGAGGTATAACCGTCCACATTCATCTCGAACTCGAGAGTCTCTGGATCGATCAGCGTGATCGAGGGAAACGTGTTCGAGGAGACCACCGCATCGGCGCCACCAAGGAATGCGCCGCGCGCTTCCACCACGATGTCGGTGGTGGAGGGCGTGAGTTTCGCCCACACGGGTACCGTCGCCACGTCCTTGACGATTTTGGTGACGATGGAAATCTGCGCCTGGTCCTTGCCGATGTTCGAGCCCATGTCTAGGCGGTCCATGTGCGGGCACGACAAGTTGAGTTCGAGCGCGTCGGCGCCTTCGTCCTGACACGTCCTGGCCAACGTCTGCCAGTGACGCAGTTCCTCGTCTGAGCCCGAGCCGGCCATGATTGACGCCACCAGAATTCGCGTCGGATGTGCCCGCTTGATGCGTGCGATGCGCGGCGCCCACCAGTCGAGCGGCTTGTCGGAGATCAGCTCCCAGTTCCACGACGAGTGCAGCGCCATGCCCGGCCGCCGCTTCATCGACAGATGTGGCGACTCGGGCATCGCGCGCAGGAACTTGGTCTTGGGCCCGTCCACGTTGACCACAGGGTGCAGCCCGATGGTCTTAGTCACCACCCCGCCCCATCCCGCGTCAAACGCGCGCAGGATGTTGCTCTCGGATTCGGTGGGCGGCGCCGAAGACAACAGGAACGGGTTCTCGAACCGCAGGCCTGAAAACGTGACGCCGAGCGTGGCAGCCATGGGTCTTTCCTCTCCGCCGGGAAGAAACCACTATAGCGGATCGAAGACGTCCTCGATGCGGCAGCCGAACAGCTTCGCGATCTTGAAAGCCAGCGGCAGGCTAGGGTCGTATTTGACCCGCTCGAGCGCGATGCCAATCGCCACAAGCAGCGCGGGCGCCATCAGGAGATCGGGCGGATCCAGGCGCAGGGTCCACACACCGGCCGTGCGCAGGTTGACATACAGCGCCGCAAGCGGGATGTAGACCACCAGCGCGAAGGCCAGGCCCTCGAGAACAAGCCGTTGCAGCATTTCGTCGAGGTCGCGGCGGAGGAGGCGCCAGAACAGCGCGGCAGCTACCAGCAGGGGCACAACGGAAACGCGGGCGCAAAAGGCTCGGTGCGGTTCCCCGTCGACCAACCGATGCCGCTCGGGCTGATCACCAAGATCGTGAAGTTCAGGGTCAGGAAGAACCTGGAACGCGCGGCAGGCAAGAAGTGACTGCGCGTCGTGATCTACAGGGCTTCTAACCATGAAGCTCCATAAAGGTCCATGAAGCAGCAAGACGATCGCGGGGTTGGCAGCCCGGCAGAGCCGGGCTGCCAACCCCGCGCTGTTTACAGACGAACCGACAACTTCGACCTTCTTGTCACCATAAGTCAGCGTCACCTGACCCTTCATGGATCTTCATGGAACTTCATGGTGAATGCTCTACAACTTCAGGCCGAGGTGCGTCTGCGCGAACAACGCCAAGGCCTGGACAAACCTGCCCGCGAACGACGCGCGATTGTTCGCCGAGTCGCGCACACCGGAGAAGTTGCACTCAATCTGCAAGCCGGGAATTGTCGCCGTGTGACGGCTCGTGCTGTAGCCGCCGCTGAAATAATCATCTCCGCCCGGCGTGGGAATCGACGGACTCGGCACCGACGCGACGTCGGGCTGGAGAAACCCTCCGAGGCTTGTTGGTCCACGCAGCAGGTCTGAGAAGAGCAACGGCGATTCTCGCGCGATCAGCCGAAGGCTGCTGGCCGACGCGACAGCCGGCGCATCAAGTTGCGCGTTGGTGCCGTCGAGGGTGGACGCCGACAGCAGGTACCCAAGTTCAAGCCGCTGCTTCGCGTGGCTGTGCCCGTGCAGGTCGATGTAGACGCCTGTGCCCGACCGTAGTTGGACCGCCGCCATCGCCTGTTCGATGAATGCGTGGTACTCATTCCAGGCCTGGATGGCGTCCGCGTTCCCGGCCGCAGCTTCAATGATCTCCCTGTTCGCGTCGAGCTTCGTTCGACGAAGGTGCACGATCACGAGGTGCGGAGCGCGAGCCGAGCGGCTTGTCAGCGCCGCTGAAATGGCGCGACCGAGGTCAATCGTGTTCAAGTCGGTCGTGGTGGTGCCGAGCGTCCTGTCGGGAATGGATGCCGGTGTCAGTGCGCCCCCGTGCGGCACACTGATCACAATGGGCAGGTCACCCGGGATGTACTCGATGTAGTTGTTCCTGCCGAAACACGAGACGCCGGGCGTACTGCAGGCGACCGGCGCAGGTAGAGGCGGCACCGGTGGTTGCGGCGTGGGTGGTGAAGTGGATGGCGCTGCTGGCCCGGCGCAGGACATTGCGGCCGCGATGGCGACGCACTGGGCAAATGTGAGAAGTGTCCGCTTCTTCACTGTTGGCGAGGGCCAGTATACGGCATAGACTCGGCGCATGCAGGCTCCAGCGCTCTCGAATTTCATCGGCGGCCGTTGGGTTCCCTCCACCGGCAGCCGTTCGATCGACGTCCACAACCCGGCCACCGGACAGACCATCGCGCGGACGCCGTTGTCGGGAGGCGCCGATGTGGACGCCGCCGTGGCGGCCGCGACCGCTGCGTTCCCGGGATGGAGCGAAACGCCGCCGGTGGTGCGCGCGCGCACCATGTTCACCTTCAAGGCGCTGCTCGAGGCTCACGCTGAAGAGATCGCGCGCATCGTGACCACCGAACACGGCAAGACGCTGGATGAATCGCGCGGCAGCGTACGGCGCGCCATCGAATGCGTCGAGGTCGCCTGCGGCGCGCCGTCGATGCTGATGGGCGATGCACTCGAAAACGTCGGCTCGGGCATCGACTGCACGTCGATGCGACAGCCGATTGGCGTCTGCGCGGCCATCGCGCCCTTCAATTTCCCGGCGATGGTACCACTGTGGTTCCTGCCGTTTGCCGTGGTGTCTGGCAACACGTTTGTGTTGAAACCCTCGGAGCAGGTGCCGCTCTCCCAAAAGAAGATGTTCGAGTTGCTGGAACAGTGCGATCTACCGCCGGGCGTGGTGAACCTTGTTCATGGTGGACGCGAGGTCTCGGAAGCCATCTGCGACCATCCGGGAATTCGCGCGGTGTCGTTTGTTGGATCGACGGCTGTGGCGCGGGCTGTCTACCAGCGCGCCTCTCACGCCGGCAAGCGCGTTCAGGCGCTCGGCGGCGCCAAAAACTTCATCGTCGTCATGCCCGATGCCGATCTGGATCGGGCCATTCCGATCATCAGCGAGTCGTTCTATGGCTGCGCGGGCGAGCGCTGCCTCGCGGGCAGCATTCTAGTGCCGGTGGGTCCGGTGCATGCCGAGGCGCGCGACCGGTTGGTGGAATCGGCCCGCACCATGAAGGTGGGTGACGGCATGGAGTCCGGCGTGGATATGGGTCCGGTCATCAGCGCCGCTCATCGCGATCGCGTGCTGGGGTATGTGGAACGCGGCGCAGCAGAGGGCGCACGGTTGGCGCTTGATGGACGCACGCGGACGTTGCCGAAGGACGGCTACTTTGTGGCACCGTCGGTGTTCGACGCGGTCACGCCGGCCATGACGATCGGGCACGAGGAGATCTTCGGACCCGTCGCCGCCATCTGCCCGGTGGAACGGCTGGAAGATGTGTTCAGGTTGATGCAGGCGCATCCGAATGCCAACGCCACGTCCATTTTTACGTCGAGCGGCAAAGCCGCGCGCGAGTTCGCGCATCGGGCCACGGCGTCGATGGTCGGAGTCAATATCGGCGTGGCTGCGCCCATGGCCTATTTCCCGTTCGGCGGTGCGCGCGACAGCTTCTTTGGGGATCTCAAGGTGCACGGGCGTGACGCATTCGAGTTTTATACAGACAAGAAAGTGACGATCAGCCGCTGGTTCTAGACGGAGGTAGGAATGCCACGCAAGGTTCTTGGCGGCCTGATTCAGGCGGCCTCACCACTGACCGACCCGTCGTTGCCGATTGACCGCATTCGGCAGGCGTCGATCGACGCGCACGTACCGTTCATCGAAGAAGCCGGCAAACTGGGCGTCCAGATTCTCGGGCTGCAGGAGATCTTCAACGGCCCGTATTTCTGCCCGTCGCAGGACGCGCACTGGTACGACATTGCCGAGTCGGTGCCCGGGCCAACCACCGAGTTGATGGGGCGCTTCGCGAAGCAGTACGGCATGGCGATGGTGGTGCCTGTCTACGAACGGGAACAGGCCGGCGTCTACTACAACACCGCGGCAGTCTACGACAACGACGGCACCTACCTCGGCAAGTACCGCAAGAACCATATCCCGCACACGTCGGGCTTCTGGGAGAAGTACTTCTTCAAGCCGGGCAATCTGGGCTATCCGGTTTTCCAGACGCGGCACGCGAAGGTCGGGGTCTACATCTGCTACGACCGGCATTTTCCCGAGGGCGCCCGGTTGCTGGGCCTCAATGGCGCCGAGATTGTCTTTAACCCTTCGGCCACCGTCGCCGGTCTTTCGCAGTACCTCTGGAAGCTCGAACAGCCGGCTCATGCCGTGGCTAACGGATACTTCGTGGCGGCGTCCAACCGCGTGGGCACAGAAGGCCCGTGGAACATCGGACAGTTCTACGGGTCGTCGTACTTCGTGGACCCGCGCGGACAATTCTTGGCCATGGGGTCGGAAGACAAGAACGAACTGGTCACGGCCGAGATGGACCTCGACATGATCGAAGAGGTGCGCCGCACCTGGCAGTTTTTCCGCGACCGGCGGCCCGAGACCTACGCGCCCCTGGCGGAGCTGAAGTCATGAGCATTCTCATCACGGGCGGTCGCATCATCACGGCCACCGACGACTACGTCGGCGACATCTTCATTGAAGACGATCGGATCACGGCCATCGGCACCGCACTACCAATGACGGCCGACCGCACGATCGACGCGCGCGGCAAACTCGTCTTCCCGGGTGGCATCGACGTCCACACACACCTTGACATGCCGTTTGGCGGATCCACGTCGGCCGACGACTTTGAGACCGGAACCATCGCCGCGGCCTTTGGCGGCACGACGTCGATTGTGGACTTCGCCATCCAGTACCGCGGTCAGACCTTGCACCACGCGTGGGAAACGTGGATGAAGAAGGCCGAGGGCACGGCGGCTATCGACTACGGCTTCCACATGATCATGACCGAGCTCAACGATCAGGTGGAACTCGAGATGGACGCGCTGGTGCGCCAGGGTGTGACGTCGTTCAAGCTCTTCATGGCGTACCCCGGCGTCTTCATGCTCGACGATGCGAGCATTTTCAAGGCGATGCTGCGCACGGGAAAGAACGGCGGAACGATTTGCATGCACGCCGAGAACGGCGGCGTGATTGATGTGCTCGTGCAGAGGGCCCTGGCCGAAGGCAAGACGGCGCCGAAGTATCACGCGCTGACGCGCCCAGCCCGGGCCGAAGGCGAAGCTACCCACCGGGCCATCGCGCTGGCGGAGATGGCCGACGTGCCTGTCTACATCGTGCATCTGTCCTCTGCCGAAGCCCTTGAAATGGTGACCGAGGCCCGCGATCGCGGACTGCCGGCATTTGCCGAGACGTGCCCGCAATACCTCTTCCTCTCCTACGACAACTACGAGGAGCCCGGCTTCGAGGGCGCCAAGTATGTGATGAGCCCGCCGCTCCGGCAGAGGGAGACGCAGAACAGGCTCTGGCGGGGGCTGGCTGGCAACGACCTTCAGGCCATCGCCACCGACCACTGCCCGTTCTGCATGAAGGAGAAGCATCTTGGTGATGGAGACTTTTCAAAGATTCCCAATGGCGCGCCTGGGATCGAAACACGAATGAGCCTGGTCTACGACGGGGGCGTGCGCACCGGGAAGATCTCGCTGAACCGCTTCGTTGAGCTGACGTCTACGTCGCCGGCAAAGATCTTCGGCCTGTTTCCACGCAAAGGCACCATAGCGCCGGGATCCGACGCGGACCTCGTCATCTTCGATCCCGAAAAGAAGATGACGCTCAGGGCCAAGACCCTGCACATGAACGTGGACTACAACCCGTATGAAGGGCGCGAGGTGACAGGCGTGACCGAGACCGTCCTGTCACGCGGCCGGATCATCATCGAGGGCGGCACATTCGTCGGCCGCGCCGGCGCCGGTTCCTTCATCACACGCTCCGAGCGCAAATGAATCAGCTGCGAGCTCATTTATGACAAGCAAAGAAATGATCGAGCTTTCCAAGCGCCACACCATCTTCGAATGGTCGGCTCAAGGGGCCATGGACCCGATTCCCGTCGCGCGGGCCAGCGGCGTCTATTTCTACACCCCGGACGGCAAGCGCTTCATCGACTTCAACAGCCAGTTGATGTGCGTAAACATCGGCCACGGCGACGCTCGAGTAGTCAAGGCAATCGAGGCTCAGCTCGCCGTGCTGCCATACGCCAACCCGTTCATGGCCACCGAATCGCGTGCGAAGCTCGGCGCGAAACTCGCGAGTGTGACGCCCGGAGACATCGACTGCTTCTTCTTCACCAACGGCGGCGCTGAAGCCAACGAAAACGCGATTAAGATCGCGCGCGCCTTCACCGGCCGCCAGAAAATCTTGGCCCGCTACCGCTCGTACCACGGCGGCACAGCCGGGGCCATCGCGGTCACCGGCGATCCCCGACGCTGGACCGAGCCTCCCCTGCCGGGCATCGTCCACGTATTGCACCCGTACCACGGTATTGAGAGGGGCTGGGACTCGGCGGTTGAGGCGCTTGCCTACCTCGAGGAGGTCATCCAGCTTGAAGGACCGAAACAGATCGCCGCCTTCATCCTCGAACCCATCACCGGCACAAACGGCATCCTGATTCCACCGGACGGCTACCTTGAAGGCGTCCGCGCCATCTGCGACAAGTACGGGATCCTCATGATTTGCGACGAGGTGATGTCGGGGTTCGGCCGCACCGGTGCCTGGTTCGCCGTAGACCACTGGAAAGTCGTGCCCGATTTGATGACGATGGCGAAGGGGTTGACGAGTGCGTATGTGCCACTGGGCGCCGTCGGCTTGCGGAGACACATCGCGGACCACTTTGCCGACAAGGTGTTTCCGAGCGGTCTGACTTACAACAGCCACCCTCTGGGATGCGCGGCGGCGCTGGCCACACTGGCGGTGTACGAAGAGGACGGGCTCATCGCACGCGCGAAAGAACGCGGTGTCCTGATGCGGTCGCTGCTCGAGGACCTCGCCGCCAGGCACCCCTCGGTCGGAGCCGTCCGATCCATAGGCCTCTTCGGGATCGTCGAACTCGTGCGCGACAGGGCAAAGAGGGTGCCGTTGGCACCGTTCGCCGGGTCGTCGCCGGAGATGGCGGCCCTCGGCCGCTTCTTCAGAGACGAAGGCCTTTACACGTTTGTGCGGTGGAACTCGTTCTTTGCGAACCCGCCGCTGACGATCACTGAGGACGAACTGCGAGAGGGGTTCGCGATCATCGATCGCGGCCTGGCGATCACGGATGGTGCAGTTCACAACTAACGCTTACGGCCGGATCGAGACTTTCTTGATCACCTGTCGCGTCACGGGCTGGCTCATGCTGCCGTCCCCACCCATGGTCGTTGGCGTGTTGGCGATCGCATCAATAACGTCGAGGCCCGCAGTGACTTTGCCGAAGATGACGTAGTCCGCCTGCAGCGGATAATTGTCGTGCATGATGAAGAACTGACTGCCATTGGTGTTGCGGCCACTGTTCGCCATGGCGACAATTCCCCGGCGGTAACCGTTCCTATAGAGCTCAGAGTCGGGCGCGATCTCGTCGGGGAAGGCCCCACCCCACGCGCTCTGGCCGCCTGTGCCGTCGCCGGCGGGGTCGCCACCCTGAAGCATGAAGCCCTTCACGACGCGGTGAAACGTCAAGCCGTCGTAGTAACCGTGCTCGGCCAGCAGGCGAAAATTCTCCACCGCTTTCGGGGCGTCTGTTTCGAAGAACTCAATCTCGATCGCGCCTGAGCCAGTCTCGATAATGGCGTGTTTGCCGCCGGTACTTTTGGCGCCGGCGGGCACCCGTGGATTCCCGACCACTTCAGGTTCAGGTGGCGGGCTGCACGCGCCTAGCATCAACAACACTCCGCACAGCCAGCCACTCGTTCGACGCGATCTCAACATCTTCAAGTCACCCATGACATACAGATTAACGTACGGATCACAGGAGGCACCGAGACTTGGAGGCAGGCTTTCAAAGAAGATCCTCTGCGTGTCCTGTAATCCGTCGTGGCGTGACTCAACGGACCTTTGCGCGGGCGACCCAGGCGTTGACCCGAGCCTCGACCACATCGAGGGGCACCGCTCCCGAGGCCAGAATCTCATCGTGGAAGCCACGGATGTCGAAGGCCGCTCCGAGCTGCACCTCTGCCGCCGTGCGGAGTTCGCGGAGCTTGATCTCTCCCATCTTGTAACCCAGCGCCTGGCCGGGCCACACGATGTAGCGATCGACCTCGAGGGTGATGTCCTGCAGCGTCTTGGCCGTGTTCTTGAGGAAGAAGTCGATGGCCTGTTGCCGCGTCCAGTTCATCGAATGGAGTCCCGTATCCACTACCAACCGACCGGCGCGCCACATTTCATAGGTGAACTGGCCGAACCGGGAATAGGGATCTTTGTAGAAGCCCATTTGTTCGCCGAGCCGCTCGGCGTATAGCGCCCAACCTTCTACGTACGCGGTGTAGCTCGAGTGTTTGCGGAACTCCGGCAAGCCGGTCAGTTCCTGCGCGATGGAAATCTGCAGATGATGGCCGGGTACCGCTTCGTGCAGCGTCAGGGCCTCCAGCTCGTATTTCGGCCGCGCGTCGAGTTTGTACGTGTTTGCGAACATGTAACCCGGACGGCCTGCGACCAGAGAGCCGGGTTCGTAATAGGCCGTCGTCTGCGACGGCGCCACGGCATCCGGCACGCGGATCACGCCGTACGGCGTTGCGGGAAGTCGTCCGAACAGCTTCGCCAGTTCGGGGTCGGCGCGTTTGGCCACGTCGCGGTACCCGCTGACCAACGCGTTGGCATCCGTGTAGTAGAAACGCCGATCTGTGCGAAGGAAGCGGACGAAGTCGTCAAAGCGCTTCGCGTAGCCGGCCTGCGCGATGACCTTCTCCATCTCCGCGCGGATACGCGCGACCTCGGCGAGGTCAATCTCGTGAATCTCCTTCGGCGTCGTCGCGGTCGTGGTATGCCACCTGGCGTTGTATTGATACAGCGCGTCGCCCTTCGGCAAGGCGCTGGCGCCAATCGAGTCGCGGCAGGCAGGCAGGTACTCGTCCACAAGGAACGCGTGCATCCGGCGAAACGCGACCGCCACCTGTTGTCGATACGCGGCGGTGGCCTGCACCACGAGGCCTGGCCACTCAGACTCCGGCACACCGGACGGCCGCGCGACGAACGCGGCGAGCATCGGGCTCGACAAAGGCTCGTCCACCACCTGCGCCAGGACCTGGCCCGGCAGGTCGCGCAGGGTAATCCCAGGAGGCGTCATTTTCTCGATGATGCCCTGGCGCATGAGCGCTATGGTCTGGTCCACCACGACCGGGATCCTGCGCAGGCGCGCGACGATATTCGAGAGGTCCGCAGCCGATTGCGTGGGCATCAGCGCGATGGTGCGCGGAATGTCCTGCTGCATGCCCTCCATCTGGTTCATGGGCATCATCAGGTTGCGCGCGGTCACGCCCCTGATGGGAATCGCGTCGTTCTGAAAGTCGAGGCCCTCGACCGCAGTCTCGAGCATCTGCCGGTACAAGTCGTAGTTGAACTGGTCAGCCTCGCCGAGCGTGGCGCGGTCCACGAACTTGAGACGCTCGAGGCTCTCGCGCACGTAGGTGGCGCGCGTGGCGATGGCGTCTGCGGAGTAATCGGTCCAGCGCCCCTCGCCACCAGGGACGCCGAGGCTCACGGCCACCTCGGGGTGTTGGGCCATCCAGTATTGCCAGTCACGATCGAACTGGTCGTACATCGGCTGCGCGGGCGAGCCCGGCGGCGGCGAGCCACACGCAGCCATCGAGACGCCCACTGCGGCTACAACCATCAATCTCACGACCACTCTCATCATCGTCACGCTGCATTCCCTTCGCACGTCGCGCTACCTTCGATCCTTCAGACCTTCACGCCTTCATGTGGAACATGACTATCCCAGCGCCCGGACGATATCCGAACGGGTGATCACGTAGGTTTCGTCGCTTTTAAAGTCGCGGACGAGCACGGCTGGGTTATCCGCAGTGAGCATTGACGCCAGGGCGTCAATGCCGGTGGAAATGTCGGCAAACGGGAACGCCGACTGCATGATCGACGACACCGGTTGGGTGCGAATGGCGGGGTTTTTCACCAACGCGCCGTACAAGCAGCCTTCATTGATGGAACCAACCAGGCGGCCGGCCTGCATGACGGGGATCTGCGAAAAGTCGTGTTCGGTCATCACATGCACCGCCTGGGCCACGGTGTCGGTGGTTTCAATGGACAACATCGGAACTGTTTTCTTGGCGGTCACTAGGTCGCGCGCGGTCAGGCCCGACTTGTCGAGGTAGCCCATCTTGCGCATCCAGTCGTTGTTGAACATCTTGCCGAGATACCGTGTGCCGTGGTCGTGGAAGATCACCACCACCACATCACCGGCCTTGAATCGGGCCTTCATTTGCAACAGGCCCGCCATGGCTGAGCCGGCAGAGTTGCCGGCGAAGATGCCCTCCTCGCGAGAGATCCTGCGGGTCATCACCGCCGCGTCCTTGTCTGTGACCTTTTCAAAGTGATCGATGATCGAGAAGTCCACGTTCTGCGGCAGGAAGTCTTCGCCGATGCCTTCGGTCACGTACGGATAGATTTCGTTTTTGTCGAAAATGCCGGTCTCTTTGTACTTCTTGAATACCGAGCCGTAGGTGTCGATGCCCAGCACCTGGATCTTCGGATTTTTTTCCTTGAGGAACCGGCCGGCGCCGCAGATGGTGCCGCCCGTGCCCACGCCAGAAACCAGGTGGGTGATGCGACCGTCCGTCTGATCCCAGATTTCGGGACCGGTCTGCTCGTAGTGGGCTTGCGAGTTCGACAAATTGTCGTACTGGTTGGCCTTCCACGAATTTGGAGTATCCCGTTCGAGGCGGGATGACACTGAGTAGTACGAGCGCGGGTCTTCGGGTTCGACGTTGGTCGGGCAGACGATGACCTCGGCGCCAAGCGCCTGCAGGGCGTCGACCTTTTCCTTCGACTGTTTGTCGGTGGTGGTGAAGATGCACTTGTAGCCCTTCACCACGGCTGCGATCGCCAACCCCATCCCGGTGTTGCCCGACGTACCTTCAATGATGGTGCCCCCGGGCTTGAGTCGGCCGTCGCGTTCGGCGTCCTCAATCATCTTCAGGGCCATGCGGTCCTTGATCGAGTTGCCAGGGTTGAACGTCTCGACCTTGGCCAGCACTGT
Source organism: Acidobacteriota bacterium (assembly GCA_009694745.1). Taxonomy (GTDB): domain Bacteria; phylum Acidobacteriota; class Vicinamibacteria; order Vicinamibacterales; family SCN-69-37; genus SYFT01. The sequence goes on along the minus strand of SHUF01000042.1, from coordinate 9,120 downwards.
GGCAGCAATCACACCCTTTGTGAGGGCATTGAGGCGAACCATCGGCGTGTGACCGATCGCCTCGAGGATGTTGTCGCAAATTTTCTTGGGCACGGCAGGCGTCCTTTACGCGCCTGATTCTATAATGCGTGGCGATGTCCCGAATGTTCCCTCTTGTCCTCGTTGCCGTGCTTTTGACCTCCTCCGGCCACATCAGGGCCGCCCAGGCGCCATTCCCCACGAAGTTCTCGCCGGCCATTGCGGCCCGGGCCGACGTCAAACTGGCGCTGACGTACATCGACCGGCGCTTCGACGCCCAGGTGGAAGAGTGGATTCGACTGACTGAGATTCCCGGCACATCGGGCCACGAGCAGAAGCGCGCCGACTATGTGAAAGCCGAACTCCGCAAACTCGATCTCGCACCCGAGACCGACGAGGTCGGCAACGTCTGGGCTGTGCGCAAGGGCACAGGCGGCGGGCCGACGGTGGTGTTTGCCGCGCACATGGACACCGTGCATCCGCTGGATACACCGCTCAAGGTGCGCCGCGAAGACAATGGGACTCTGCATGCACCCGGCATCTTCGACAACACGGCTTCGATCGCCAGCCAGTTGCAGACCATGCGGGCGTTGCGCGAGGCGAAAATCGAAACCAAGGGCGACATCATTTTCCTCTTCACCGTCCAGGAGGAGGTGGGCCTGAAAGGGATGTATCACTGGGCCGAGAAACACCCGGGCCTCATCGACATGCTGGTGGGCGTGGACGGTGCGCTGGGCCCGGTCAACTACGGCGCCCTCGGCATCTACTGGTCGCGCATGAAGTTTTCCGGCGACGGCGCGCACACGCTGCAGTCACGCGACCAACCCAACACCGTGCGCGCGGCAGCGGAGTGCATCACGGACATCTACACCGTTCCCCTGCCCCCGGCCAACGACCCGATCCCCGCGATCTACAACGTCGGCGGCATGCTCTCGGGCGGCAACGTCGTGAACGCCATCCCCCAGGAGGTGACGTTCACCGTGGATCTCCGTACGGTTGATGCCGAAATGCTCCAGAAGCTCGACGCGGCCATCGTGAGCAAGTGCGAGGCTGCCGGCAAAGCGCACCGCGTGAAGTTTGTGCGCGAATGGATTCAGAAGTCGGAAGCCGGTGGCCGACCCGATCAGCTCACGGCCCAGCGCGCGCATCCGCTGGTACAGACGGCGATCGATGTGTTGCGATTCCTGGACGTGCCCATGCCCGCCGGACGTGAAGCCATCCCCACCGGCTCTACCGACGCGAACGTCGGCGTCGTTCTCAAGATTCCCGCGATCTCGATCGGTCGATCCCGCGGCGGCGGCGGACACACGCTCCAGGAGTGGGCGCACATCGACTCTGCCAAGACGGGCGCCCAGCAGCTGGTCCTGCTCGCCGTGTCGCTGGCTGAACCGTCTGTGAAATAGACTCTGGACTCTTATGTCGATTCGCCCTGTGTCACGTATCGTTTCCGCGCAGCCAACCATGGAAGGCGCCGGCGTCAAACTCCACCGCGGCTTTGGCTTCGGCACCACGTCGGAGTTCGATCCGTTCCTGCTGTTCGATGATTTCAGGGGCGACCGGCCATCGGACTATCTGGCGGGGTTTCCCTGGCACCCGCATCGAGGCATTGAGACGATCACGTACGTACTGGCCGGCACGGTCCAGCACAGCGATAGTCTCGGGAACGGGGGCGCGCTGACCGCGGGCGATGTGCAGTGGATGACATCGGGAAGCGGCATCATCCACCAGGAGATGCCCACAGGTGACGCGGAAGGTCGCATGCACGGCTTCCAGCTCTGGGCCAACCTGCCATCGGCGCTCAAGATGACAGCGCCTCGTTATCAGGAAGTGCACGCCACAGACATCCCGGTGGTGGTGGATGACGATGGGACGCGGGTGAAGATTGTGTGTGGCGGGTTCTGGGGGAAGCGCGGCCCTGTAGATGGAATCGCGGCGGACCCGGTCTACCTGGATATCTCGGTTCCACCCGGCGTGCGAAAGACCCTTCCGGTGGAGACCACGCGCCATGCGTTTGCGTACGTCTTCGCTGGAGCCGGGTCGTTTCGCGATGCGTCTGCGCCACAAGGCATGCTCACAGACACTACCGGAGAGATCGACGAGGCTCCGGTACTCGACCTGACGGGCAACCGATCGCTGGTGCTGTTCGATCGCGGTGACGAAATCACGGTGCAGGCGGGGCCGGAGGGTATTCGCTTCCTGCTCGTCTCTGGCAAACCGCTCGGCGAACCCGTCGCCTGGCACGGCCCCATCGTCATGAACACTCAGGACGAAATTCGCGAGGCGCTCTCAGACCTACGTCAAGGCACGTTCATTCGGCCGTGAAAACGACCTCTGAGGTCGTTTTCGCTCGTCAGGTTCACGGCCGGAAGCGCAGCAGGTCTGTTGAAGGCGGCACGCCGCCGACCATGCGGATCTGGCCGGCCACCTGGCCGCGATGGTAGGTGGCGTGGTTGGCCACGTGGTGGAGCAGAAAGCCCAACTTGGCGCGATCGGCATCGCCGTTGATTCGTGTGAATGAAATCTCGCGGTCAAGGTCGGCGTCGGCCAGGCCGAGGATGAACTCTTTGCGCGCAGCGTGGATGCGCCGCCATTCCTCATGAATCTCGCTAACCGAGCCGCTAGCCCACGTGGGCCAGCCTTTGGGGCTTTCGCCGGTCCAGCGGCAGAGCCAGATCCAGTCGGCGGCAGCCATGTGCGACAGGGTCTCGCGAATCGACGGGAAACTACCCCCGACCGCCCGAATGGTTTGCTCGTGCGAGAGCGCCGCTGCGGCGTCGAAGATCTGCTCGTTGGCCGATTCGGTATAGGCGAAGAGGAAGGCGATATCCGCAACCGTCATGCCAAGAAAGGTACACCTGAACGGATGTGGGTACACAAAACGACCTCAGAGGTCGTTTTGTGTACATCTTTATTTTCGGGTCAGCCAGACGACGAGGGCGGCGACGTATACCAAGCCGGCCACTACCAGCACGTACACAGCGCCGGGCAACACCTCGAAGATCTGCTCGGCCAGGTAGGCCTGCGCGTAACACAGAGGCGCCATCCCGATAAACGTACCCAGCGCCACGCGCCAAACGGGCACGCCCACCGCGCCGGCCACATACGACACGATGTCGGACGACGTGAGGGGGTTAATGCGCAGGAGAATGACCACCCACAGGCCGCGCGCACGAATGGCATCTTGATACTGTGCGGCCTTCGTTCCTTCCACCCGCCGCGCAAGCGCGTCCTCACCAAGCGCGCTGCCAACCCCGCAGGCAATCGCCGCGCCAATGGTGTTGCCGATGAGCGACAACGTGCCGCCCATCAGGCCGCCGAATAGCGCACCGGCGGGCGCATACAACAGCGTTCCGGGAATAGGCGCCACCAGCACCTCGATCACCACTGCCGCCACATAGACGACCGGCGCAAGGCGCCCCCAGCGGTCCAGCGCGGCGCGCAACGCATCCAGGGCCTGTCCGGAATCGCCCAAACCGGCGGCGCCGTCCATCAGGACCCGAACGGTGCCTCCCGACATGTAGGACCACCCGGCGATCGCCAGCACGAATCCGAAGGCGAGCAACGCAGAGAGGTTTCGATTTCGGGCGGTCATTCACAACTCCGGTCAGTGCTTTCTCGTCTCATGGAGGGATGACCAGCCTCAGATTCGCCCTGCGCACCCTGTTCAAGGCCCCCTTTGTCACCACCATTGCCGTGGTGTCGCTGGCTCTGGGGATTGGCGCGAACACCGCTATCTTCTCACTCTTCAATCAGATGCTTCTGCGGCCGCTGCCCGTGCAGTCGCCCGAAAGACTCGTGAACCTCGAGGCCCCCGGTCCAAAACCCGGCTCGCAGTCGTGCAGCCAGGCGGGCGGGTGCGACGAGGTCTTCAGCTACGCGATGTTCCGCGACCTCGAGCGTGAGGCCAAGGTCTTCTCAGGCCTCGACGCGCATCGTAGTTTCGGCACCAACCTGTCGTACGAGGGCCAGACGCTCAGTGGCGAGGGCATGCTCGTGTCCGGCAGTACTTCCCCACGCTGGGCCTTGCGCCCGCCCTGGGACGACTCCTCGGTTCCGGCGACGATCGCGCGGTTGGGGAATCAGCGGTCGTCGTCCTCAGCCACGCCTACTGGATGGCGCGATTTGGCGCCGATGCGTCGGTGCTCAACAGGACGATCATCGCCAACGGTCGCCCACTGACCATTATCGGCGTGGCGCCCAAGGGCTTCTCAAGCACCACGCTGGGATCGAATCCCGAGATCTTCGTTCCCATTACGATGCGCTCTCACATGGAGAGCAACTTCAAGGCCTTCGACAATCGGCGCAGTTACTGGGCCTACGTCTTCGGCCGCCTTGCACCGGGCGTGAGCATGGAAGCCGCGCAGACGGAGACTTCCACGCACTATCGCACCATCATCAACGAGGTCGAGGCGCCGTTGCAGACCGGCATGAGCGCCGCCACCATGGAGCGCTTCCGCAACAAACCCATCATCCTGACCGAGGGTCAGCGCGGTCAAAGCTCCGTGCATGAAGAGGCCACCACGCCGCTCAACCTGCTTTTCGCCGTGACAGGCGTTGTCCTCTTGATCGCCTGCGCGAACATCGCGAACCTGCTGCTCACGCGATCGGCGGCACGAGCGAATGAGATGCCGGTGCGGCTCTCAATTGGCGCGAGCCGGCGCAGGTTGATCGGCCAACTCCTGCTCGAATCATGTCTGCTCGCCATCCTGGGCGGCCTCGGCGGCCTGCTTGTGGCCCGATGGACGCTCGGTGCCATCGCCACCATCCTGCCGGCGGATGCGGCCGCGACATTGGCCTTTCAACTCGACTGGCCGGTCATGGCATTCGCCGCGGCCCTCTCGCTGGCCACCGGTGTTCTCTTCGGGCTCTTCCCCGCGTTTCACAGCACGGGCCCTGATCTGGCGAGCACCCTCAAGGGCACTGCCGGCCAGCCCTCCGGCGCGCGGGCGGCCGCACGCTTCCGCATGGGGCTGGTCACCGTACAAATGGCGCTTTCGATAGCCCTGCTCGCATCAGCCGGCTTGTTCACCAAGAGCCTGTTCAACGTGAGCCGCGTTGATCTGGGTGTGAAGCTCGACACACTCGTCACGTTCTCGGTCTCGCCTGAGTTGAACGGATACCCGTCTGAAAAGTCGAAAGCGATCTTCGAGCGGATTGAGGAGGAACTGTCGGCGCTCCCCGGCGTGACAAGTGTCTCGGCCTCAATGGTTCCGCTGCTGGCCGGCAGCAACTGGGGCACGAGCGTGAGTGTGCAGGGATTCAAGACTGGTCCCGACATCGACAACCACTCCAACTACAGCGAGGTGGGGCCCGAGTACTTCAGCACACTTGGCGTCCCACTGATGGACGGTCGCGAGTTCACCGCATCCGATCGCCTGGGCGGCCCCAAGGTGGCGGTGGTCAACCAGGCCTTCGCCAAGAAGTTCGGCATCGAAGACAAGGCCGTCGGCACCTTGATGAAGCAGGGCGGTGACGGGCCGCTCGACATCGAGATCGTCGAACTCGTGCAGAACGCCAAGTACAGCGAGGTGAAGGACGCCGTGCCGGCGCTGTTCTTCACACCCTATCGACAGGACGAACGCATTGGTTCGATGTCGTTCTATATTCGCACCGCCATCGAGCCGGGCCAGTTCCTCAGATCCGTGAACACCATAGTCTTGAAGGTGGATCCGAACCTCCCCGTGGAGGAGCTTAAGACGATGCCGCAGCAGGTGCGGGAGAATGTGTTTCTCGATCGACTGATCAGCACCATGTCGGCGGCGTTCGCGACACTCGCCACGCTTCTGGCCGCCATCGGCCTTTACGGCGTCCTTGCGTGCACCGTGTCACAACGCACGCGCGAGTTCGGCCTTCGGATGGCCCTCGGAGCGCAGGGTTCGAACGTCAAAGGGCTGGTACTCAAGCAAGTTGCCATTCTTGCTCTGGTTGGAGGCACGATTGGACTCGGCATGGCCTGGGCCATCGGCGGAATCGCGGAGTCCGAGGAACAACTCTTCGGCATGAAGGGACACGACCCCGTGGTCTTCACCGCCGCGTTCGTGGTGCTCAGTCTTGTTGCGCTCGGCGCGGGCTACATTCCAGCGCGACGCGCTTCACGGGTAGACCCCATGCGCGCGCTTCACTGGGAATAGCGGCGCTTCGCCATTACTACCGTCTGGCGATCTCTTGATACAAGATCGCCGCCGACACTATGCCTCCGTGGAAGTTCGCCAGGTCGAGCTTCTCGTTCGGCGCGTGGGCGTTTTCGTCGGGCAGACCGACACCGAAGAGGACTGACGGAATCCCCAGCTCCTCCTGGAACGTCGAGACCACGGGGATTGACCCACCCTCGCGGCAGAACACCGGTGCCATGCCGAAGCCCTGCTCGATTGCACGGCCGGCGGCGCGCACGTAGGCATTGTCGAAGTCGGCCATCCACGGCTTGCCGCCGTGCATGCGGGTAACCTTCAATTCCACTGTCTTTGGCGCCACCTTGCGCACGTACTCCTCGAACAGCGCGGCGATCTTGTCCGGATGCTGGTCGGGCACTAGTCGCATGCTGACCTTGGCCATTGCCGTGGCCGGCAACACGGTCTTCGCGCCTTCACCGGTGAACCCGCTGAGCAACCCATTGACCTCGAAGGTCGGGCGGCCCCAACGGCGCTCCAGCGTCGTGTAACTCGACTCGCCAAACAGCTTCGGCGCACCAAGTTCCTTGCGATAGCGCGTGTCGTTCCACGGCAACTTGCGCCACTCCGCGCGCTCTGCCTCCGTCAACTCCCGAACGTCGTCATAAAACCCGGGAATCTTGATGCGGCCACCCTTGTCGCGCATCTGCGCCAGCATCTGGGCCAGCACCATCGCGGGGTTGGCCACCGATCCGCCGAACACGCCTGAGTGCAGGTCGCTGTTCGAGCCACGGAGATCGATCTGGAAGTATGTCAGCCCGCGCAGGCCGTAGCAGATCGACGGAATGCCGCGCTCGAACATCGCGGAGTCAGAGATCACCACGACGTCGGCGCCCAGTAGCGTCTTGTTTGCGCGAATGAAGTCGTCGAGGTTGTTCGACCCGACTTCTTCTTCGCCTTCGATGATCACCTTCAAGTTCACCGGCAGACGGCCGTTCTGTTTCATGTGCGCTTCAATCGCCTTGAAGTGCATGAACACCTGGCCTTTGTCGTCGGCCGCGCCGCGCGCGAAGATCTCGCCATCGCGCACGGTGGCTTCGAACGGGGGTGACTCCCACAAGTCGAGCGGGTCAACCGGCTGCACATCGTAGTGGCCGTAGAACAGGATGGTCGGCGCGCCCTCAGCATGCAGCCAATCGCCATACACCACCGGGTTGCCGGGAGTCTCCACGAGCCGCACATTCTCTAGGCCGACACGCGTCATTTCGGCGCCTGTCCATTCGGCGCAGCGCTTCATATCCGCCTGATGCTCGGGCAGCGCGCTGATAGACGGGATGGCGAGGTAGTCCTTGAGTTCGCGGACGTAGCGGTCGCGATTGGTGTTGATGAAATCGATGACGTTGATCATTAGCGTGGCCGGCCCTCGGGTGCCCACACGGGCGTAAATGTGGAATTGGCGAGCCACCGAACCGGCTCGAGCATCGATCGTACCGCATCAAGCATATGCGCGAAGTCCACTTTGCTGACTTCGTCACCCGCCTGGTGATAGTCGGTGTGCAGGTTGAAACTCGACACCGTGTGCGAAATCACGCCCTTGCGCGCGAACTTGATGTTGTCGGAACGCGTGAAGAAGCTCTGGTCCGGGCGCGGGTCCTGCACGAGCCTGGCCCCCTGCTTCGCCAACTGGGAGCCCAGGTTGGAGCGCTCATAACCAGTGAGCCACAGACTGCGTGCCGGCACCATCGGGTCAGGACGCGCCAGCATCTCGAACTGAAGCTGCGCCACCATCTTCTCGATCGCTACCACCGGCAGTTCGACGAAGTACGACGACCCCGACACGGTGCCACCGCCTTCTTCGCTGCCAAACAGGGCAAACACCAGCGTCCGTTTCGGTCTCGGCCCTGCCGCCAGTGCCTGCGCCAGCGCCATCACCGCCACCGTGCCCGAGGCGTCGTCGTCCGCGCCGTTAAAGATCTTGTCTGGCCCGGGCGCGTTCTCACGCATTCCAATATGGTCGAGGTGGGCGCCCAGCACAACGAACTGCTCGCGGGCGGTTGGGTCGCTGCCGGTCAGCCGGCCGACGGCGTTCCATGTGAAGGCCTTGGTTGCGCTCAGTTCGGCCTGAAGGGAAACGGCAGTGCCTTCGGCAAGCGCGGCAACCGCGTTGTAGGCGTCGCGATTGAGCGCCACTCGGGCGGTGCGTACAAGCCCGCCAGCCGGCGGCGTCACTTTCGCGAAGCGGGACCCCGCACTGACAGGCTTCGCGGCCGCCGTCGTCCACTGCTCGGGCGTTTGCGTGGCAAGTGAAATGACAAGAGCCGCGCCGACCGTGGGCTGGGGCGCACCACCGCGACCGCGTCCGGCCGCTGCGGGCGGGCCAGCCGGCGCTTCAGGCATTAGAACAACGGACCCAGCGGGTACCGAGGTAACGCCGGGCGCCAGCTTCACCAGAGGACCGCTGACTTTGGCACCGGTCAGCGCAGTCACGAGCATTTCCTTGCCGTGCGTGAACTGGCCCGTGCCCGCTGAAAGCACGGCCGGCGCCGACATCTGTTCGCGCAGGATCTCGGCCGCCTGCACGTAGCCGCCGTTGTCGCCCATCGGCTCAAGATTCCACATCTGGAACTGCGATGCGATGTACGTGGCGGCAATCCACTCATCACGACTGTTGCTGGCACGGCCGTTCATGGCGTCGCTCGCGAGGAACTCCAGATGCGCCCGAAGGCTGCGCTCGGTGATTGAATTTGCAGACCCTGGACGAGGCGTCTGCGCCCCCACATCTGGCCGCGTTGTGGCCGCATAGGCGGCAGCAAAGCCAACACACGTCAGGGCTATGAGAAAGGTACGAGATCGATTTGCACTCATGCACCGCGTAGAATACGCCAATGCGACGTCTCTTGCGCGTGGTCCGCTGGCTGTTACTTTTGGTTGTCCTCCTTGCCCTGATCACTGCGGTGTGGGCATGGGTACAGTTGGGACGTAGCCTGCCCCAGCT
>SHUF01000041.1 GCA_009694745.1 Acidobacteriota bacterium | reverse complement strand
GATGCCCAGCAAGCCGCGGATGAGCGGTGTGATCACCATCGAGGTGGCGAAGAACTGCTGCGGCACGGCTGTGTCGAGCGGTTTATACAACCGGCCGGAGAAGAGTTCCGGATTGCGCCCGAGCGACTGGTCGAAGGCGGTGCGTGCAATGCTCTGGAGCGCGAACCATCCCGCGGGCGCGTTGTGGTACTTGTACTCGGCGAGCGCGACGAATCCGGTGACAAACGGCCAGACCGCTCCATTGTTGTAGTGGAGCGGATCGAAGAGTGCATTGTCGGCGGCGAGTGGGCGGGCGCCCCAGTCCGTCATGATCGTGGATGACGCCAGCCGGGTCGCCATTTCCGCGCCCCGGGCGGGGTCCAGGACGTCAAACGACATGGCGGTCGCGGGCCAGGAGGTGAGGGCAGGGTTGACCGTCCCGTCCTGCAGCAGCGCGAAGGCGTACTGTTTGAGGGCCGGGTTCCACAGCTTCGCCTCCATGGTCGCGAGCGCACGCCGGCGAATGCCGAGCGCCTGTTCGGACAACGCCGGTTCACCCATCGCCACGGCTATGCGCGCGAAGCGATCGAGCGACGCCACCCACACGCCGCTGAGGTAGACGTCAGAGAGAATGCCGATCTGCAGGTCGCCGACCTCGAGGGCTCCGGCACCGGCAGACGGATTCTCCATGAGTCCGTCACCATTCACGTCGGTCGCGCGCGACCACTCGAATGCCCGTTTGAGGTTGGGCCACAGGCTGCGCACGACATCGTTGTCACCCGTCTGGCGCCAATACTCGCCGGCCGCCAGGATCCAGTAGGGCGTTGTATCACCGTGATAGAAGGGATACGGATAGATGAACCAGTCCACGTGCCCGGCGCCCTGCGAGATCTCGTGGGTGATCTTGCCGTCGGCGCGCTGGTACTTCGCGAAGAACTGCAACACACCCTCGCGTACCAGGGGAGACTGCCCGACGGCATTCATCGCGAACGAGTTGATGGACGCATCGCCGCCAAAGAACCATCCGAAGCCGGGACGGTCACTCGCGCCGCCAGACAACCCATAGCCGGCCACCAGACCGCAGCCCAGGTCGGGATTGCAGACCATGGATTCGTCCAGGTTCACCTTGGCGTATTCCACCGCGCGGTTGAGCAACGCGTCGGGCGAACGCAGCGAGAACATGCGCTCCCGCAGGCCATCCGCATGCGCGACGCGTTTCTTCCACTCCGCTTCAGCCGCCCCGGGCGCAATGAGCCGCCGGTACAACGCTAGCGCCGCATCGCGCGGCATCTGGCCGCCTGCCATGACAATCGGGATGTAGGCCGCGTGCAGGTTGACGTTGCGTCCTGACGGTTCGCCCAGCCGGGGAGCGGTGTACCGCTCGGTCGTGCCGCCCACACCCAGCACGAGTTGCGGCCGCTCAGCCGCGAGCATATGGGCCGGCACGTCGGACGCCTGGGTCACGGCCGGTGAGCCCAGGAACGCGTTGATCTGGCTCTTGCCTTCGGAGAAGAGGAAGGCGCGTGCGTTCTGCTCCCAGACCAGGTACTGCCCGCCAAGTCCGGCCGGCCACGCGTAATGAATGTCCGGCGTGAACTTCGCCACGATGTCGAGCGGCCGAATGGCGTCCACCTCAAGGAGCATGACCACCGCCGGCTCATCCAATGGCACGAAGATGTGCTGCCGCACGGTGAACTGCTCGTGCGTGTATTCGATGGTGATGCCTTCTGGGCGCGTGACGACGGAGGTGGCGACCGAACGGCCGGGAATCGCGGCGGTGTACTTCGGAATACGGAAATTGAGTTCGAAGTCGTGCAGCCACTTGATCGGCCACGACCAGAATTCGAGCGGCCCGTCTTCGGTGCCCATCGCAATGGCGCGGCGCCCGACGGCCGACAGGAACATCCCCGGACGTGCCGGGCTGCTCAGGGCCAGCGGCGACTCTCCCAGCGGGAAAAACGGAATCGTCGTGGCGCCGCTGTCAAACACCTTATCGGTGACCGCCGCAGGCGCACCGGGCGCGCGTGGCGGCGGATCCTGGGCTGCGACGGGCTGCAACAGAAGCACTGCGCACGCCAAAGCCGCGATCAACCCCGTGGGTCGAGCCGTGGTGCGAGAAAGGTTGGGTCCGATCATGCCGCGATAGTAACCGCGTTAGCCCGCTCATCGCGCGACAGGCTCGCCGGAAAACCGGCCCTCCCCGAGGCCGGGGTAAACGCCGGAGCCTCTCTGGTAGTATGCCCGGACCATGACCGAGCGTGTTTCCCAGATTCCTGTCGCTGAACGTGTGTTGCCAGCCATGCTGGCGTTGTTTGTCGGGAGCGGCTGCGCCGCTCTGATTTACGAAGTCGTCTGGTTTCAGATGCTTCAATTGTCGCTGGGCTCGTCGGCGGTCTCGTTGGGGGTGCTCCTGGGCACGTTCATGGGCGGCATGTGTCTGGGCAGCTGGCTGTTTCCAAAATATGTTGGTGCACAGAACCATCCGCTGCGGATGTACGCGTATCTAGAACTCGGGATTGGTGTGTGCGGCATCCTGGTGCTGCTGGTGGTGCCGCTGCTGGGTGGCGTCTATACGGCCATTGCCGGTACCGGCCAGTTCAGCGTCTTCATGCGCGGCCTCGTGGCGGCCGTGGTCTTGTTGCCACCCACGTTGATGATGGGCGCCACCTTGCCGGCGATATCCCGCTGGGTGGAAGCCACACCGCGCGGCGTCGGCTGGCTCGGCTTCTTTTACGGCGGCAACATCGCGGGCGCGGTCGTCGGCTGCCTCCTGGCCGGCTTTTATCTGCTGCGCGTGTTTGACATGGCCACGGCGACGTTTGTGGCCGTCGCCCTGAACGTGATCGTGGGCCTGCTGGCCCTGGCCATCGCGAACCGGGCACCCTACGATGCGCCGGACCCGAACCGCGCCCAGGTTGGCCCCGCGCCAGGCTCCGGCGTGGTGTACGTCACCATTGCGTTGTCGGGCCTCACGGCCCTGGCGGCGCAGGTGACCTGGACGCGGGTGCTGTCGCTGCTCTTCGGCGCCACGGTTTATACCTTCTCGTTGATCCTGGCGGTGTTCCTGGTCGGGCTGGGCATCGGCAGCAGCCTGGGCGCGTCGATGGCGCGTAGCCTGAAGAACCCGCGCGCGGCCCTGGGCTGGACACAGATGTTGCTCTGCGTCGCGTTGGCCTACGCGGCCTACATGACCAACGCCTCCATGCCGTTCTGGCCGATCAATCCGCAGATTACGTCCGGCCAGCCGTTCATGAATTTTCAGCTTGATCTCATGCGGGCAGCGTTCGTCATTCTGCCTGGCGCAATCCTCTGGGGCATGAGCTTCCCGCTGGCGCTGGCGTCTGTGGCCAGTAAAGATCAGGATCCCGCGCGGCTGGTTGGCGGCGTGTATGCCGCCAATACGGTTGGCGCCATCGTCGGCGCGCTGTTTGCGAGCCTGCTGGCTGTGGCCTGGATCGGTTCGCAGCAGACCCAGATGGCGCTTATCGGCATTTCGGCGATTGCCGGGCTCATGATGCTGGCGTCGGCTGCTGATGATGCCGGCAGGGGCCGCACCCAGTTGGCTACCATGTTCCTTTTGATCGTGGTCACCGGCGGTGCGGGCCTGCTCGCGCGTTCAGTGCCGCCGATGCCCTGGCTGCTCGTGGCCTACGGCCGCTACGCGGCGACCTGGGTGGGACAGAACGAGATCATTTACATGGGCGAGGGCATGACCGCGTCGGTGGCCGTGTCGCGCACGCCCAACGGCGTGTTGAACTATCACAACGCCGGCAAGGTCCAGGCGTCGAGTGAGCCGCAGGACATGCGTCTGCAGCGCCTGCTCGGCCACATGACCACACTCATTCCCGAAAACCCGAAGTCGGTGCTGGTCATCGGATGCGGCGCGGGCGTCACCGCGGGTGCCGTCTCAATTGACCCCGTGCTCTCGGCGGTCACGATTGCGGAAATCGAACCGCTCGTGCCCGAGGTGGTCTCGAAGTACTTCTCAGAACACAACTTTGCGGTGGTGCAGAACCCGAAGGTGCGCGTGCACCTCGACGACGCGCGCCATTTCCTGTTGACGACCAAAGAGAAGTTTGACGCCGTGACGTCGGATCCGCTTGACCCGTGGGTCAAGGGCGCGGCCACGCTCTACACGCGCGAGTTCTTTGACGTGGTCAAGGAGCATCTCAATCCGGGCGGCGTGGTGACGTTGTTCGTGCAGCTCTATGAAAGCAGCGATGCGGCCGTCAAGAGTGAGATCGCAACGTTCCTTGAGGCGTTCCCTCAGGGCGTGGTGTTCGCCAACACGATCAACGGACAGGGCTACGACCTGGTCCTGGTGGGCCAGCTCGACCCTAAGCCGATCGATGTTGATCGCGTGCAGGCGCGTCTGAGCGACCCGGCCAACGCGGCGGTGGCGAAGTCGCTGTCCGAAATCGGAGTGCTCTCTGCTGTGGACCTCTTCAGCACCTACGGCGGCCGCAGGGACGACATGGACGGATGGCTCGCGGGCGCTCAGATCAACCGCGACCGGAACCTCCGGCTTCAGTATCTGGCTGGGCTGGGGCTCAACCTGTATGAGGCGGCGTCGATTTACCGCAACATGTCGGCCGAGAGCCGGTATCCGGAAGGTCTGTTCACGGGATCGCCCGAGACGATCGAGGCCCTCAGGGCCGGCATCGCGAGGGCGCACGGCCGGTAAACCGGCTGCGTCTTCGTGGTACCATCCCGGCCAACACCCGTCATGCCAATGCGTCACCGACTGACAGTCGTGGGCTTGGGGCTCGGCCTGTGGCTGATGGCTGTGCCATCGGCTCAGCAGGCGCCGCCGCCGCCGGCTGTGACGGCCACGCAGGTGGCGAGGGCGCTGCCCGACAAGCTGTCAGACGCCGAGTATTGGGCGCTCATCGAGAGCTTGTCAGAACCCGGGGGCACCTTCCGCTCGGACAACCTGGTCTCAAACGAGATCTACATGCAGTCGATCATTCCCGAACTGCAGACCGTGACCAGGCCTGGCCGCGTCTATCTGGGCGTGGGGCCCGAGCAGAACTTCACGTACATCGTGGCGCTGAAACCGCGCATGGTGTTCATCATCGACATCAGGCGCGGCAACCTGCACACACAGTTGATGTACAAGGCGCTCTTCGAACTCTCGAAGGACCGCGCCGACTTTGTCTCGAAGCTGTTCTCTAAAAAGCGGCCCGATGGATTGACCTCCAAGACCACCGCGCAAGAGCTGTTTGCGGCGTTTAGCGGCGTCGAATCCAGCGAGGCGCTTTATAAGGAGAACCTCGCGGCCATTCAGGAGCACCTGACGCGCGCACATGAATTTCCCCTCTCCAAGGACGACCTGGAGGGCATCGCGTACGTGTACTACAACTTCTACTGGTTCGGGCCGAGCCTGACCTATTCGTCCAGCAGCGGGGGCACCGGCGGCCGCGGCAACTTCGTCAACTACCAGGCGTTGATGGTGGCCGATGACGGTGCCGGCGTGTCGCGCAGTTTCCTGGCCAATGACGAGAACTTCATGTTCATGAAGGATCTCGAGACGAAGAACCTGCTCGTGCCGGTGGTGGGAAATTTTGGCGGACCGAAAGCCATCCGTAGCGTCGGCAAATACGTGCGTGACCGGGACGGTCTGGTGTCGGCGTTTTACCTGTCGAACGTTGAGCAGTACCTGGACCAGCAGGGACTGTGGTACGCCTTCTGCGGGAATTTCGCAGCGCTCCCGCTCGACGAATCGAGCACGTTCATCTACTCCCAGAGCGGGGGCAATGGAGGCGGGGGCGGCGGCAACCTGCTCTCCTGGTATCGCCCGATCCTCGCCGACGTCAAGGCCAACAAGTGCGACGCTGGTGGACCGTCCTCGCCAGGCCGCTAGCGCTCGCTACGGTCGGCCTGCTGCTGTTGGTGGCAGCGCCGCGGGCGGGTGCGCCCGACCACACCGTTCCCGATCGACTCTCCGACCAGCAATTCTGGGGTCTCGTCACCGGCATGTCCGAGGCCGGTGGCTACTTCCAGTCTGACAACCTCGTCAGCAACGAGCTGACCTTTCAGTGGGTCATTCCAGAGTTGCAGCGCCGCTGGGTCACGGGGCGTGCGTACCTCGGTGTGGGACCCGATCAGAACTTCACTTACATCGCCTCGCTCCAACCCAGTATCGCGTTCATCGTGGACATTCGTCGCGACAATCTGCGGCTGCAGTTCATGTACAAGGCGCTGCTCGAATTGTCGCCGACGAGAGCCGAGTTCCTCTCGCGCCTCTTTTCCCGTGAACGACCGGCTGGATTGGCCGACGAAGCGCCCATTGGGCAATTGATGGCTGCGTTCACCGGCGTGCCGCAGTCGCCAGAACGATTTCAGGAAACGCTGAAGCTCATCCGGCAGCATCTCGGTGTGCAACACGGCTTTGCGCTGACGCCGGAGGACTTCGCGGGCATCGAGTACGTCCTGTCGGCGTTTCAATACGGTGGACCGGCGCTGGCGTACGCCAACACCGGCCGCATGAGCCGCTACCCGACCTATCAGGACCTGATGGAGGCCACCGATCAGGCTGGTGGGGCGCACGGGTATCTGGCCAGCGAAATGCAGTACAGCCGGCTGCGCTCGCTGCAGCTCAGGAATCTGGTGGTGCCTGTGGTGGGTGACTTCGCGGGCACAAAGGCGCTTCGGCAGGTGGCCGACTACCTGAAGGCGCATCAGGCGATTGTCGGTACCATCTACACGTCGAACGTCGAGCAGTACCTGTTTCAATACAACACGTGGCAGACCTACTACGCCAACGTTGCGATGATGCCGATCGATGACGGCAGCATGTTCGTGCGGTCGTGTTTCAACGCGTGCGCCACGACCGCCCGTTCGCGATCCGCGCAACTGCTCGACCCGGTCGCATTGCTCATACGCGACGTCGCCGCCGGTCGAATCCAGTCGTACTACGACGTCCTCTCACGCAGGTGATGGCGGTGTTGCCTTTGCGTCGCGGCGTGTCGGCCGGCATCCTGGCGCTGGCGTTTGGCCTGGTGTCTCTGGCAAGCGCGCCCGGATTTCGGGTGGACACGGGGCCACTGCCCGAACGACTGGGGAATGCCGAGTTCTGGGCCCTCGTTGAAGGGTTCTCGGAGCCGGGCGGCTACTTCCAGTCAGACAACCTCGTTTCGAATGAGCACACCTTCCAGTACGTCGTGCCGACGCTCGAGAAGGCGGCGCGTCCCGGGCGTGTCTATCTGGGCGTGGCGCCGGACCAGAACTTCACCTATCTGTTGGCGCTGAAGCCGCAGATCGCGTTCATCGTGGATATCCAGCGCGGCAACCTGCAGACGCAGTTGATGCACAAGGCGCTCGTCGAACTGTCGCTCGACCGCGTAGACTTCGTGGGTCGGCTCTTTGCCCGGTCGAGGTCCGAAGGCCTCACGACGTTTTCGACGGTGGACGACATCTTCCTGTCGTATGCCCGGACGGTATCCCAGGGCGATATCCGGACGGCAACACTGGCCGAGATGATTGAACACCTGACGGTGACGCGCGGCTTCCGCCTTGCGCCCGAGGACATCACCGGCATTGAAGACATCTACGATCAGTTCGTGAGGTTCGGGCCGTCCATCACGTATTCGTCCAGTTCCTCCAACCTGTCGGCAGGCCGGCAGGGCTTTGGGCGGTCCGGCCGCGGACGCAGCAACTTTCCGACGTACGCAGACTTGATGCGACGGCACGACGGCACGGGAATGCCGCGGAGCTACCTCGCCACTGAAGAGCAGTTTCGCGCTCTGAAGGTGATGCAGGAGCGCAATCTCATCGTGCCGGTGGTTGGCGATTTCGCGAGCGAGAAGGCGTTGCGCGCGGTTGGACGGTACGTGCGCGACCATGGAGCCACCATCGGCGCTTTTTATACTTCGAACGTCGAGCAGTATTTGTTCAGGAACGGTGTGTGGCGTGCGTTCTACACCAACCTGACCGGCCTGCCCGTGGACGAGTCGAGCGTGATTATCAGGTCGGTGTCGCCGCGCGACGGATATCTCGGCGTGCCGCAGGGCCCCGATGGCCGCGCCAACGTCCTCGATCCCATGGCCGCGCTCGTGCGCGACTTCCGCGCGGGCCGCATCACGTCGTACTTCGACGTCACCTCGCGCGTCCACTGAAAATGAGCTCGGAGGGCAGGGGCTTCAGCCCGTGCCGCGCGTCCCGGGCTGAAGCCCGGGACCTCCGGACCGTTGCTCTATGGCATCGGATGCTGCCGGTAAATCAGGTGCAGGATGTTGCCGTCCGGGTCTTCGAAGAAGACGATCCGGTTGCCGGGCGCCGGTGACGGCTCACTGAGGAACGTGACGTTCAGTTCATGCAGGCGCTCGCCTGCGCTGACCGCGCGCACGAAGTTCCAGTCGTTTCACTCCGTCTGCAAGCCGCTCTAGGAGCCTTTTTTGTTTGCGTGCAGGTCTCGGCCTTGAAACCCAGGCCGAGCTACGTTCGGAAGGGTCGGGCTACGCACGAGCGGATATCGAGCCGGAACGTAGCTCGGGCTGGTTCTCAAGCCCGAGTGACCGCTACACGCAAATGAAAAACGCACTAACCAGTTATTTCCTTACGGGCCCTTAGTAGCGCCAGCTCGTGACGTCGGCGCCCTTCGGCGCGTGTTTCACGATGTGATTGACCATGCGTTGATGCAGGTCGGCTCCCCGCGGACCCCAGCAGTGAGGCGCCATCGGCTGAAAGACCACTTCGCCGGTGAAGGGCGGGTCCTTGGCGCGCTCGCGGAAGAAATCGTCGAGTTGTCGCACACCCATGTTCAGGTAGTACGAGTCCATGTCGCCGATGTAGACATGTGTTTTGTGCGCCACCTTCGGCCCCAGCGTCGTCCAATTCGTCTCGAGCATGTGTCGCAGGTCGTACTTCTTCCACGACGCTGCCACGGTCTTGTTGATGACGCCGGTCTTTTTGTCCCACAGGCGTTGCGGGTAGCCGTCGGTGCCGACTGGCGAATATGTCGCTTCCCAGATATCCCACTGGCCTCCCGATCGCGACTTGTCGCCGACGATGAGTTCGTACCAGTTTTCGTCTTTCATCATGGACACGATGTTGCCGTCGGGACGCCGCTGGTTCGGTCGTTCGATGCGAGTCCAGTCGCGATCGAGCCAGTAGGCGTTGGCGTCTTCGTAGATGTTGACGATCTGGTGATAACGGAAGTCCACGCCGTCCGGGCAGATCGAAAAGGTGCCGCCGTAGAAATCGGGATACAGCACCTGGAGTGCGAGGGCAATCCAGCCGCCGGTGGAGCCGCCCGTGAGGACGCGCGCCCAGGGTTCGCGAATCACCCGGAAACGAGTTTCAATCGCCGGCACCAGTTCATTCAGAATCGCGGTGCCGAACGGTCCGTTGTTTTCCGAGTCAACGGCATACGAGTCGTCGTAGTACGGCGACGGGTGTTGCAGCGTGACGTAGATCACACGGGGTGTGCCATCGGCCAGCCAGTATTTTCGAAAGGCCTCGTCGCGGTCGAACCCGGCCGGCGCGGCGGTGGAGAAGTGCCCGTGCTGAAACACGATCGGGTACTTCACATTCGGGTGCGTGTCGTAGTCGCGGGGCAGCAGCACCGTGGCGCCCAGAAAAATCGGGTGCCCCCACCACTTGGTCAGGACATCGCTCTGAATCTTGAAGCGCTTGACGTATTCGGTGTCGGCCGGTGGCGTGATGGGTGGGATGACCTTGTCGGCCACGAGTCGGATGGGGCTGCCCGCCGCCGGATTGACGGTGACCTTGACCGGGTCACCGTAGATGTTGCCGGGCGATGTCTTCCAGTCCTGGCCTTCCCACTGGTCCATGTGAAGCCAGACGGTGTGGCCGTCGGCTCTCGGGAACCTGGTGTAGACGTTGACGAAGGGCTGCACCCAGTATTCGCCCGGGGGCAACTGTCCCAGGGTTGCCACCGGGTGGCCCTCGACGGCCGGGCTGAACCGAACCTCGGCGCCCGGGGCGAGGTCGGTCACCGCGACCGAGAACAGAGGGGCCCCGACCGGACCAGCTTGTCGCACCGGTGTTTGCCGTTCATTGACCCGGCTGATGGCGACGTAGACCCTGCCAGTGACCGCCTCGGACCTGGCGGCGGTGGCAATAGACACCGTAAACACGGGCTGAACCGCCTGGTCGGCCGCCAGGTTGAGGGCGGGCGCGGCTGTTAACGCGAGCAGGGCGGCGAGGGCGAAGCGCATGACCATGGGCGGATTCTTGCAGTAAAGGGGGCCGGGTGTCGATCTGTGGAAAACTCCCCAGGAAAACGACCTCAGAGGTCGTTTTTGCTCGGGAGTTTTCCACAAATCGACACCCAGCCCCCTTTTTTCCAACGGTACGTTGCTGTTGCGAGACTGTTCTGCTAGACTCGACAGGTTCTTCGGGCTCTAGGACACCCTATCTAAAGCCCGCAACAAGCCGAACGAACGAATCGGGCTTGTTTGTAACCGAGCGATTTGCCCGCCGCGTCATGCGCGGTCACTGCAATCGCCACGCTGACACCAGCAATAGGGGGAATGTCTCAGGTACCGAACCCGCAGGGTTCCCAGGCTTGAGGCGACATGCATCGCCCGATGCTGGCGACGCCATTGGCGTTGCCGTCGGGCGACTCGCGTGACCGACGTATTTGTGAGTGGGACGAGAAGGTTTCAGCTATGCCGACAATTAGCCAACTGGTTCGCAAGGGTCGAGACCGGGTGCTCTGGAAGACCAAGAGCCCCGCACTGCAGGGCAGCCCGCAAAAGCGTGGCGTGTGTGTGCGTGTGTTCACCCAGACTCCCAAGAAGCCGAATTCCGCGCTGCGCAAGGTCGCCCGCGTGCGCCTGACCAACGGCATTGAAGTGACCACCTACATCCCGGGCGTGGGGCACAACCTGCAGGAGCACTCGCTGGTGCTCATCCGTGGCGGCCGCGTCAAGGACCTGCCCGGTGTGCGGTACCACGTGGTGCGCGGCACGCTCGATACCGTGGGTGTCGCGGGCCGTATGCAGGGACGTTCGAAGTACGGGGCCAAGCGCCCTAAAAAAGCCTAATAAAGCTGGCTAAGGGGAAAAGTCCATGCCGCGTAGACGAGAAATTGCCAAACGTGAAGTTCCGGCGGACCCGATTTACAGCAGTCCGCTGGTCACCAAGTTCATCCGCACCATCATGGAAGATGGCAAGCGCAGCACGGCCGAGCGCATCATGTATGGCGCGCTCGACATCGTGAAGGAAAAGACGGCCGACGATCCGCTCAAGGTCTTCAAAAAGGCCGTTGATAACGTCAAGCCGGCGCTCGAAGTGAAGTCGCGCCGCGTGGGCGGCTCCAACTATCAGGTGCCGATCGAGGTCAACCCCACCCGTCGTTTGTCCCTGTCGCTCCGCTGGCTGTCGGGCTTTGCCGCCGACCGCGGCGACGGCAAGACGATGCAGGAAAAGCTGGCCAATGAGTTCATGGATGCGGCTAATCTCCGTGGCGGCGCGGTGAAGAAGCGCGAAGACGTGCACCGCATGGCCGAAGCCAACAAGGCGTTCGCCCACTACCGGTTCTAACGATCATGGCGAGACAAGTTCCCCTCGTGCGTTGTCGCAACATCGGCATCATGGCCCACATTGATGCCGGCAAGACGACCACCACCGAGCGCATCCTCTTCTACACGGGCATCACCTATAAAATAGGTGAGGTGCACGAAGGCACCGCCGTGATGGACTGGATGGAGCAGGAACAGGAGCGCGGCATCACGATCACGTCGGCCGCGACGACCTGCACGTGGCGCGACATCCGGATCAACATCATTGATACGCCTGGCCACGTGGACTTCACGGCTGAAGTCGAGCGGTCGCTGCGTGTGCTCGATGGCGCCGTGGCCGTGTTCGACTCGGTGGCCGGCGTCGAGCCCCAGTCGGAGACCGTGTGGCGTCAGGCCGACAAGTATCGTGTGCCCCGCATCTGCTTCGTGAACAAGATGGACCGCATCGGCGCGGACTTCCTGCGCACCTACGAGCAGATCACCACGAAGCTCCAGGGCAATCCGGTGGCCATCCACCTGCCGATCGGCTCCGAGGACAAGTACCTGGGCGTGGTGGATCTCGTTCAGATGAAGGCCCTCGTGTGGGAAGCCGACGCGGAGATGGGTTCGGAAGCCACCGTCAAGGAGATTCCCGCCGACATGATGGAGCTCGCCAAAGAGTTCCGCGAGAAGCTGATCGAAAAGGTCAGCGAAGTCGATGATTCGATTCTCGAGAAGTACCTGCACGGCGAAGAGATTCCGGCCGAGCAGATCAAGGCCGCTATTCGCAAGCGCACCATCGCGTCCGTCCACAACGAGAAGGCGGCCTTTGTGCCGGTCATCTGCGGCTCGGCCTTCAAGAACAAGGGTGTGCAGCCGCTCCTCGACGCCGTCGTGGACTTCCTGCCGTCGCCGCTCGACATCCCGTTTGTGACCGGCATCGATCCGAACGGCGCCGAAGGGGCCACCACCGAGCGTCGTCCCGAGGACGAGGCCCCCATGTCGGGCCTGGCGTTTAAGATCATGACCGACCCGTTTGTCGGTCAGCTCACGTTCATCCGCCTCTACTCGGGCCAGTTGGTGTCCGGCCAGGGGGTCTACAACTCGACGAAACAGAAGTCGGAACGCATTGGCCGCCTGCTCAAGATGCACGCGAACAAGCGCGAGGAAATCAAGGAAGTGCTGGCCGGCGACATCGCGGCGGCCGTCGGTCTGAAGTCCGTGTCCACCGGCGACACGATTTGCGACGAGAAGTACCCGGTCATCCTCGAAGCGATGGACTTCCCCGAGCCCGTCATTTCGCTCGCCATTGAGCCGAAGACCAAGGCCGACCAGGAAAAGCTGGGTCTGGGCCTGTCGAAACTGATGGCCGAAGACCCGACCTTCCGCGTGAAGACCGACCAGGACACCGGTCAGGTGGTCATCGCCGGCATGGGCGAACTGCACCTGGAAATCATCGTGGACCGCCTTAAGCGCGAGTTCAGCGTGGAAGCGACCGTCGGCAAACCTCAGGTGGCCTACAAAGAGACCATCACGAAGGCCGCGCAGGGCGAAGGCCGCTACATCAAGCAGACCGGTGGCCGCGGCCAGTACGGTCACGCGAAGATTCGCCTCATTCCCCGCAAGCCGGGTGAGGGGTATCTCTTCGAAAACAAGATTGTCGGCGGCACGATTCCGAAGGAATTCATCAAGCCGATCGACCAGGGCATCCAGGAAGCGCTCACCACGGGCGTGCTGGCCGGCTACCCGATCGACGACGTGTTGATTGAGCTGTACGACGGCTCGTATCACGACGTGGACTCGAACGAAATGGCGTTCAAGATCGCCGGGTCGATGGCGTTCAAGGACGCCGCCGGTCGGGCGCATCCGGCGTTGCTCGAGCCGGTGATGCGCGTGGAAGTGACCGTGCCCGAAGATCACATGGGCGATGTCATCGGCGACCTGACCAGCCGGCGTGGGCACATCCAGTCGATGGACTCGCGTGGCGGCACGCAGATTATCAATTCACGTGTGCCGCTGTCCGAGATGTTCGGATATTCGACCGACCTGCGGTCACGGACCCAGGGGCGCGGTGCCTACTCGATGCACTTTGATCGGTATGAGCAGGCGCCGGCGGCAATCAGCCAGGAAGTCATTGCGCGCGTGCAGGGAAAGTAGACCATGGCCACTACATTCAGCGAAAAAATCCGCATCAGGTTGAAGGCGTACGACTACCGGGTGCTTGACCAGTCCACGACCGAGATCGTCGAGACCGCCAAGCGCACCGGCGCCCGTCTGGCCGGCCCCGTGCCGCTCCCCACTGAGAAGAACAAGTGGACGGTGCTGCGTTCGCCGCACGTGGACAAAAAGTCGCGCGAGCAGTTCGAGATTCGGACCCATCGGCGGCTGATCGACATCTTTGAACCGACACCCCAGACCGTGGACGCGCTGATGAAGCTCGATCTGCCGGCCGGCGTCGACGTCGAAATCAAGGCGTTCGGGAAGGAACACAAATAATGGTCACGGCAATCATCGGTCGCAAGCTGGGCATGACCCAGATCTTCCTGCCCGACGGCACGGCGGTGCCGGCCACGGTCATCAAGGCTGGTCCGTGCGTGGTGGTGCAGTCCAAGACGGCCGGAAAAGACGGCTACGAAGCGGTGCAGCTGGGTCTGGTGGATGCCACCCCCGCGCCTGCCAACAAGGCGACCGTGGGGCACTTCAAGAAGGCCGGCGTGCCTGCCACCCGCATTCGCCGCGAAGTGGGTGTGGCCAAGGGCGACGACGCCCCGAAGCCCGGTGATCAAATACTCGTGGACATGTTCAAGGCCGGCGAGCGCGTGGACGTGATCGCGAACGGCCGCGGCAAGGGATTCCAGGGCGTCATGAAACGGCACGGGTTTGCCGGCGGCGCCGCGACCCACGGTTCGATGTTCCATCGCGCTCCCGGTTCCATCGGCGCGTCGTCGTATCCCTCGCGCGTCATCAAGGGCATGCGCATGGGTGGCCGCATGGGCGGCAAGCGCATCACCACGCTGAACCTCAAGGTCGTGAGCATCGACACGGAGCAGAACCTGCTGGTGCTGCGCGGTGCGGTGCCTGGCGCGCCCGATGGCGTGGTGCTGGTGCGTCGCGCGGCGGCCAAGAAGAAGGACCCGCAGCCCCAGGTCGAGAAGGCCAAAAAGGGAAAGAAGTAGGCCGGAGCAAAAGTTATGACTTTAGATGTAGTGAATTCGCAGAATCAGAAGGTCGGCGCCGTCGATCTGAGCGATGCGGTATTCGGCGGCACCATCAAGAAGGATCTCGTCTGGGAATCCGTGGTGCGCGAGAACGCGTCGGCACGTCGCGGCACGCACGCGACGAAGAACCGGGCCCTGGTCAGTGGTGGCGGCAAGAAGCCCTACAAGCAGAAGGGCACCGGACGCGCGCAGGCGGGTTCGTCGCGGTCGCCGCTGTGGCGCAAGGGCGGCACGGTGTTTGGCCCCCAGCCCCGCAGCTATGCCTACGAGTTGCCGAAAAAGGTTGAGAAGGGTGCGCTTCGCGCCGCCCTCCAGACGCGGCTCAAGGACGGCGTGGTGACCATCGTCGACGAAATTTCAGTTGGCGAGGTCAAGACCAAGGGCGCCGTGGAATTCCTCAAGCGGCTTGGCGCAACCGGCAAGACGCTGGTGGTGGACGTGCAGCTCAATGAGAACTTCGTGCTGTCGGCGCGCAACATCGCCGGCGTCCGGATGGTGCGTAGCGGCCGGCTGACCGCGCGTGACGTGATGAATACTGGGCGGATCGTGGCCACGCGCGCCGCGGTGGAGCGCCTGCAGGAGGTGTTGGGATGAAAACGACACGCGTCATTCGTCGTCCGTTGATCACCGAGAAGACCACGGTTGCCAAGGAAACCGGCAACGTGATGGTGTTCGAAGTGGCCCGCGAGGCGACCAAGGTGGATATTCGAAGGGCCGTCGAGACCCTGTTTGGCTCGAAGGTGGCTGCGGTGCGCACACAGTTGCAGCACGGCAAGATCAAGCGCCAGGGACGTTTCTCGGGACAGCGACCGGACTGGAAGAAGGCATGGGTCCGGTTGAAGGCTGGCGAGAAAGTGCCTGAGTTCCTGGAAGGGGCCTAAAGGATCATGGGGATTCGTAACTACAAGCCCACCTCACCGGCGCGCCGGTTCTACAGCGTGCAGACGTTCGACGAGATCACCTCGACGACGCCGCACAAGCCGCTGCTTGAACCGCTGCACCGTTCAGGGGGCCGCAACAACAAGGGCGAGATCACGTCGTGGTGGCGCGGTGGCGGCCACAAGCGCAACTATCGCGTCATCGATTTCAAGCGCGACAAGTTCAACATCCCCGGCAAGATCACGACGGTCGAGTACGACCCGAACCGCAGCGCGCGTATTGCGCTCGTGACCTACGCCGACGGTGAGAAACGCTACATCCTCCATCCGCTTGGGATGAAGGTGGGCGATCCGGTGATGTCGGGCGACGGCGTGGACATCCTGCCGGGCAACTGCCTCAAGCTGAAGCTGATTCCGCTGGGCACCATGGTGCACAACGTGGAACTCAAGCCCGGCAAGGGCGGCCAGATCGCGCGGTCGGCCGGGTCGGCCGTGCAGCTGGTGGCGAAGGACGGCGAGTACGCATCGGTGAAGATGCCCTCGAGCGAAATCCGCCACATCAACAGCGAGTGCCTGGCCACCATCGGGCAGGTGGGTAACCTCGACCACGAAAACATCTCGATCGGCAAAGCCGGTCGCAGCCGGTGGTTGGGCAAGCGTCCGCACGTGCGCGGCGTGGCCATGAACCCGGTGGACCACCCGCTTGGCGGCGGCGAAGGCAAGACCTCGGGTGGACGTCACCCGGTGACGCCTTGGGGCATTCCGACCAAGGGCTACAAGACGCGCCGTAACAAGCGCACGGATTCGTTCATCGTCGAACGGCGGAAGAAGTAGTTATGGGCAGATCACTCAAAAAGGGCCCGTTCATCGACTTGCACCTGCTCGAAAAGGTGGAGGCCATGAACCGGGCGAACGAGAAAAAGGTCATCAAGACCTGGTCACGCCGGTCCACGGTGGTTCCCGAAATGATCGGGCATACCGTGGCCGTGCACAACGGCCGGAAGTTCATCCCCGTGTACCTGACCGAGAACATGGTCGGCCACAAGCTGGGTGAGTTTGCGCCGAGCCGGGCCTTCAAGGGCCACACGACGCGGGCCGACAAGGCGGCGACTGCCGCGCCCGCCAAGGGAGGCGCCTAATGGTGCAGGCTCAGGCAACCGCAAAGTTCGTGCGGACCTCGGCGCAGAAGGCCGGGCTCGTGCTGGATCAGATTCGCGGCTGTGACGCGAACAAGGCATTGGCGATCCTAATGTTCTCGCGCAAGAAGGTGGCCAAGGACATCGCGAAGGTGCTGCGGTCGGCCATGGCGAACGCGCGGCAGACCGAAGGGTTTGGCGGCGACGACGACCGGCTGTTTGTGTCGAGTTGCTTCGCCGACCAGGGCCCGGGCATGAAGCGCGTGCGGCCTGCCCCGATGGGCCGGGCGTTCCGTGTGGTCAAGCGCACGACGCACCTGACGGTGGCGGTGGGAGAACGGCCGGCGAAGGCACTGGGCGTGGGCGGATCGGCGACCTCGAAGGCGCGTGCGGCGCGTGTTGCAGGGTCGGCTGGCGCGAAGAAGAAGACGGCCGGCGCGCAGGGCGCGGCTGCGGCGAAAGCGGAGTAACGCAATATGGGTCAGAAAGTTCATCCCTACGGATTCCGGCTTGGGTTCAACAAGACCTGGCAGTCGCGCTGGTTCGCCGACCGCGACTACAGCAAGTTGCTTCACGAGGACTTGAAGCTGCGTGCCGAGCTAAAGACGCGGTTCGCGCACGCGGGTGTGGCGCGCATCGACATCGAACGCGCGGCCAACAAGCTGAAGATCGACATTCACACGTCGCGCCCCGGCATCATCATCGGCCGCAAGGGCGCCGAAGTGGACAAGCTCCGCCAGGAGCTCACCAAGGTGACCGGCCGCGAAGTGTTCATCAACATTCTCGAGATCCAGAAGCCGGAACTCGATGCGCAGCTCATCGGCGAATCCGTGGCGATGCAGCTGGAAAAGCGCGTGGCGTTCCGCCGGGCGATGCGCAAGGCTGTGGAATCCGCGCTGCGGTTTGGCGCGAAGGGCATCAAGGTGCGCGTGTCGGGACGCCTCAACGGCGCGGAGATCGCTCGGTCGGAGTGGTATCTGCACGGGCAACTGCCGCTGCAGACCTTGCGTGCGGATATTGACTATGGGTTTGCGCAGGCGTTTACAACCTACGGCACGATTGGCGTAAAGGTGTGGTTGTACAAGGGCGAGCGGCTGACGCCGCGTGTCGGACGCGAAGAAGAGTACCGGCAGCCGCGTCGCGCGGCGCGGGCGTAACAGAGAAGGTTCGGAGACATCGTCATGTTGATGCCGAAGAAGGTCAAGTACAGGAAACAGCAGCG
The DNA here is from genome assembly GCA_009694745.1 of Acidobacteriota bacterium. Lineage (GTDB taxonomy): Bacteria > Acidobacteriota > Vicinamibacteria > Vicinamibacterales > SCN-69-37 > SYFT01. Next base: position 8,028 of record SHUF01000041.1, on the reverse strand, counting down.
CGGCCGGATGCGCGGCAAAGCCTACCGTGGGTGCACGGTGGCGTTTGGCGACTTCGGGCTGATGGCGATGGAACCGTGCTGGATGACCGACCGACAGATTGAAGCGGCGCGAGTCGCGATGGCGCGCGGAATCAAGCGTGGCGGCAAGATCTGGATCCGGGTGTTCCCGGACAAGCCGATCACCAAGAAGCCGCAGGAAACGCGAATGGGCAAGGGCAAGGGCGCACCCGAGGGCTGGGTGGTGGTCGTCAAGCCGGGCCGCATTCTGTTTGAGATGGAAGGCGTGTCGGAAGTGGACGCACGCGCCGCCATGCGTCTGGCGCAGGCGAAGTTGCCGATCAAGACCCGGTTTGCGACGCGCTTTGCCGAGGAGAAAGTGTCATGAAGGTAAGCGAGCAGCGCACCGAGCTTCGCGGCCTGTCGGCTGAAGAGCTGCAGCAGCGCGCGAAGGATCTGGAAGATCTGACATTCCGGATGCGCATCCAGAAGTCGATGGGCCAGACCGAATCGGCCAACAAGATGCGGCCGCTCCGCAGGGAGATGGCGCGGATTCAGACGCTTCTGCGCGAGAAGGGTGTCAGGAGCTAACAATGGCGAACGCAGAGATTACGGGCAGGGTTGTCAGCAACAAGATGATCAAGACGGTGGTGGTCACCACGCAGCGCCAGGTCCGGGACGAGCGGTACGGCAAGCAGATGAAGCGCACAACGCGGTTCATGGCGCATGACGAAAAGGAAGACGCCAAGATCGGCGATTTGGTGGCGATCGTGCCGACGCGTCCGTTGAGCCGGCTGAAGCGCTGGGTCGTGACGCGGATCGTGGAGCGGGCGCGGCGGTAGCCGTTTCGCGAGCAGCAGCAGGGAACCAGGAGATACGACCATGATTCAAATGCAATCGGTCCTCGACGTCGCCGACAATTCAGGCGCGCGCAAGATCGCCGTCATCAATCCGATCGGCGGATCCACGGGGCGCTACGCGCGCATCGGGGACATCGTCACGGCGTCGGTGAAGGAAGCGACACCCGATGCCACTGTCAAAAAGGGGCAGGTGGTGAAGGCCGTGATTGTGCGCACCCGCAAGGAAGTGCGCCGGCGTGACGGCTCGTACATCCGGTTCGACCGGAATGCGGCGGTCATCGTGAACGACGAAGGTGAGCCAGTGGGCACCCGCGTGTTCGGACCCGTGGCGCGCGAACTGCGCGAGCGCCGGTTCATGAAGATCATTTCCCTGGCGCCGGAGGTGCTGTGATGGCCGCCGGACAGTCCTCTCTCAAGAAGAACGATAACGTGCTGGTGATTGCCGGCCGTGATCGGGGCAAGCGTGGGCGCGTGCTGGTGGTGAACCGCGTGAAGAACGGGGTCATCGTTGAGGGCGTGAACATGATCAAGCGCCACACGAAGCCGAATCCGCAGAAGAACGTGAAGGGCGGCATTGTCGAGCGCGAGACGTCGATGTCGGCCGCCAAAGTCCAGCTTGTGTGCCCCCAGTGCGGTGCGGCCACGCGCATCGGGCATCAGTTGTTGGAAGACGGCCGCAAAGTGCGGACCTGTCGCAAGTGCAAGGGAGTGGTGGACAAATGAGCCGCCTGAAAGAACGTTACGCCAAGGACGTCGTGCCGGCGTTGACCCAGGAGTTTGGGTACACGAACCTGATGGCCGTACCCAAAGTCACGAAGGTGGTCGTAAACATGGGATTGGGCGAAGGTACGCAGAACGGCAAGATTGTGGAAACGGGCGCCGAGGAACTGGGCAAGATCACGGGCCAGAAGGCCGCGATTACCCGCTCGAAGAAGTCCATCGCGCAGTTCAAGCTGCGCGAGAACATGCCCATCGGCGCCATGGTGACGCTGCGCGGCCAGCGGATGTATGAGTTCCTGGACCGCCTGATTGCCGTGGCGCTGCCGCGCGTGCGCGACTTCCGCGGCATCTCGCCGAAGGGGTTTGACGGCCGGGGCAACTACACGCTTGGCCTGCGTGACCAGCTGATCTTCCCGGAAATCGACTACATGAAGGTCGACAAGAATCGCGGGATGAACATTTCGGTCGTGACGACGGCCAAGACCAACGAAGAAGCGCGGCGGTTGCTCCAGTTGCTGGGCATGCCGTTCCGCCAGAACTAGTTCCGGACGGGAAAAGGACGATATCGATGGCCACGACTGCAAAACGCGTCAAGGATGCCCAGGGGCTCAAGTTCGAAGTGCGGCGACGTAATCGCTGCCGGCGATGCGGCCGTCCGCGCGCCTATATGCGCAAGTTTGCCTTGTGCCGCCTCTGCTTCCGCGAACATGCGCTGCGGGGCGAAGTGGCCGGGGTCATCAAGAGCAGCTGGTAGGCGTAGGGCTGCCTGGGTATTTGCAACAGACTGAAGGACGACTGACATGACCGATCCGATTGCAGACATGCTGACCAGGCTCCGGAATGCCGTCAACGCGCGCCACGCGCGTGTTGACGTGCCGACCTCGCGCCTGAAGGCCGAGATCGCGCGCATTCTCGAGCGCGAGGGCTACATCCAGGGATACAAGATGATTGAGCCGGTCGCCGAGAGCGACGGTCCGGTCATCCGGATTTTTCTGAAGTACGGCCCGCGTGGCGAGCAGGTGATTGCGGGCATCAGCCGCGTCAGCCGGCCCGGCCGCCGGGTGTACTTTGGGCGCGACGACGTGCCGAGGGTGATGGGTGGCCTGGGCACCAGCATCCTCACGACGTCGCACGGCGTGATGACCGGCCGTGACGCAGTGAAGGCCGGCGTCGGCGGCGAAGTGCTCTGCAATATTTGGTGAGAACGCATATGTCACGAATTGGCAAGAAACCTATTCCAGTCCCCAAGGGTGTCACGGTCAACGTGAGCGCCGGGGCCGTTGAGGTCAAGGGGCCGAAGGGTTCGTTGAAGCAGCCGCTGCCCCCGGGCATCAAGTTCGAGCTCAAGGGCGCGGAGCTGGTGGCCACGCAGGAGCAGGAAGGCAAGGAGTGGGGCAAGTTCCATGGCCTCGCCCGCAGTCTTGTGGCCAACGCCGTCGCCGGCGTGACCGACGGCTTCAAGCGCGAACTCGACATCGTCGGCGTCGGGTATCGCGCCGAGTTGAAGGGGTCGCAGGTGATTTTTGCGCTGGGGTACTCGCACCCGGTGGTGTTTGATGTGCCCAAGGGCATTGACCTGGTGGTGGACAAGCAGACGCACATCACGGTGACGGGTGTGGACTGCCAGCTCGTCGGGCAGGTGGCGGCCAACATCCGCCGGCTGCGCAAGCCCGATCCGTATAAGCAGAAGGGCGTTCGCTACATGGGCGAAGTGCTGAAGAAGAAGGTTGGAAAGACGGGAGCGTAATCATGAAGATCAAGACAAAGAGCGACCGTCGAGAACGAATTCGCGTACGTCAGCGCAAGCGCATTACCGGCACCGCCGCGCGGCCCCGTCTGGCTGTGTTCCGGTCCGTGTCGCATATCTATGCGCAGGTGATCGACGACCAGTCGAGCGCGACCGTGGCGGCGGCGTCCACGGCCGAGCCGGGGTTGAAGGCACAGTTCACGGGCGAGGTGCGCGGCGGCAACAAGGCCGGTGCCGAAGCCATCGGGCGGATTATCGCGGAGCGCCTGAAGGAAAAGGGCATCACGCGCGTGGTGTTTGATCGCGGCGGACGTCTGTATCACGGCCGCGTGCGTGCCGTGGCGGAAGCGGCGCGCGCAGCGGGACTCGAGTTTTAGGCCGGAGATCAGATTATGGAATTTCGCGACAAAATTGACGCGTCCCAGATCGAACTGAAGGACACCGTCGTCAACATCGGCCGAGTGACGAAGGTCGTCAAGGGCGGCAAGAACATGAGCTTCAGCGCCCTAGTGGTGGTGGGTGATGGCGCCGGCGTGGTGGGCTTCGGGATTGGCAAGGCGAAGGAAGTGCCTTCGGCCATCAAGAAGGCCATTGAGGCCGCCAAGAAGGCCCTGATTCGCGTGCCGATGACGGGATCGTCCATTCCCCATCCGGTGCTCGGCAAGTTCGGCGCGGGCGCCGTGTTGCTCAAGCCCGCTCCAGACGGCACGGGCATTATTGCCGGTGGCGCGGTGCGCGCGGTGGTGGAATCGGCGGGCATTCATAACGTGTTGACCAAGTCGCTGGGCTCTGCCAACCACCACAACGTGGTGCGTGCGACGTTTGATGCGTTGTCGAGGCTGAAGGATCCGAGCGCGATTGCCCGGCTCCGCGGCAAGGAACTTGAAGATCTGGTGGGAGCGTAAGCGATGGCACGCGCGAAAACCGCCGCTGCGAAAGTGGCCTACGTGACAGTCATGCAGTTAAAGAGCCCGATTGGGTTCAACAAGTCGCAGGGCGTGGTGCTGCGATCGCTCGGACTGCGGCGCATCCGGCACTCGGTCACGGTGCAGGACACGCCGTCGATTCGTGGGATGTTGCGAACCGTACGGCATCTGGTTGAAGTTCAGGAGTAACGATGTCACTCAATAATCTGCGTCCTCCCAAGGGCGCCAAACACAGCAAACGGCGCGTCGGGCGCGGTCATGGTTCGGGCTACGGCAAGACGGCCGGGCGCGGCCACAAGGGCGCGCAGTCACGGTCGGGTTTCAGCTTCAAGCGCGGATTCGAAGGCGGCCAGATGCCGCTGCATCGCCGGGTGCCCAAGCGCGGATTCACGAATCCCTTCCGTGTGGAATACGCCATCGTCAACCTCGACACGCTGGTGGAGGTGTTTGACGCCGGATCCGACGTCACGCCCGAGCTGCTGCGCGAGCGCGGCCTGGTGCGTGAGAAGCGGGCGCTCATCAAGGTGCTCGGTCGCGGCGACGTGACCAAGAAGCTGACGGTGCGGGCGCACAAGTTCAGCGACACGGCGGCGCAGAAGATTGCGGCGGCCGGAGGCGTAGCGGAAGTCATCGCCGGGTAACCTATGGACAGCCTCAAAAACATCTTCGCCGTTCCGGAACTGCGCAAGCGGGTGTTGTTCACCTTTGGCTTGCTCGCGGTGTACCGGCTCGGCAGCAAGATCCCGACTCCCGGCATCAACACGGCGGCGCTGCAGGAGCTGGCGGATAGGGCGCAGGGCACGATGTTCGGCCTCTACGACATGTTCTCGGGGAACAACCTGTCGCAGATGACGATCTTCGCGCTCGGCATCATGCCCTACATCAGCGCGTCGATCATCCTGCAGCTGCTGACGGTGGTGTGGCCGTATCTGGAACGCCTTTCGAAGGAAGGCGATTTGGGCCGCCGCAAGATCACGCAATACACACGCTACGGCACGATCGCGCTGAGCATCGTGCAGGGCCTGGGCATCGCGTTTTTCCTTGAGGGCAACACCAACATGACCGGCGGCCTGCCGCTCGTGTTTAATCCGGGCTGGGGCTTCCGTCTCATGACGGTGCTCACGCTGACCACCGGGTCGGTGTTTGTCATGTGGCTCGGTGAGCAAATCACCGAGCGTGGCATCGGCAACGGCATGTCGCTGCTCATCTTCGCCGGCATTGTCGTCGGGTTGCCCACCGCGGTTGCGGCGACCATCGTGCAGTTGCAGACGAACGAAATGGGGCTGTTCCGGTTGATTGCCCTCGTCGGCGTCATGGTGATTGTGGTGGCGGTCATCGTGTTTGTGGAGCGCGCGCACCGCAAGGTGACCGTGCAATACGCCCGGCGCATGGTCGGCCGCCGGATGTATGGCGGCGCCAGCACCCACATTCCGCTGAAGGTCAACACGAGCGGCGTCATGCCGGTGATCTTCGCCTCGTCGATTCTGGCCTTCCCGGCAACGATCGCATCGATGCCGTTCCTGGCCAACAACGCGGTGGCGCGGGGCATCGTGGCGCAGCTGGGGCAGGGCTACCCGCTCTACATCCTGTTGTATGTCGGGATGATCATTTTCTTCGCCTACTTCTACACGGCCATCATCTTCAATCCGGATGACGTGGCCGAGAACATGCGGAAGTACGGCGGGTTTGTGCCGGGCATTCGTCCGGGCAAACGCACGGCTGAGTACATCGATGGCATCCTGGCGCGCATTACGCTGGCCGGCGCAATTTACCTGGCCATTGTCGCGTTGCTGCCCGAGTTCCTGCTGACCGGTTTCAAGGTCGAGCCGATACCATTCATCGGCGAACGGCTTGACGCCATCGTGCCGGGTTGGATCACGAACGGCATGAACGTGCAGTTCTATTTTGGTGGCACATCACTGCTGATTATCGTTGGTGTCGCAATGGATACAGTGCAGCAGGTGGAATCCCAGCTGATCATGAGGCATTACGATGGCTTCATGAAGAAGACTCGGATTCGCGGGCGTCGCGGTTGAGCGCCGAGACCAACGGCGTCGTGCGGCTGGTGATGCTGGGGCCGCCGGGAGCGGGCAAAGGCACGCAGGCGGAGCGGTTCGCGAAGGCGCGCGGAATCCCGCGTGTCTCCACGGGCGACATCCTGCGCGAAGCCGTGCAGGCCGGCACCGAGATGGGGCAGGCGGCGCGCGAAGTGATGGACGCCGGCCGGCTGGTGGGCGACGACATCATGATCGGTATCGTGACCGAGCGGCTGAGCCGCCCCGACACGCGCGCCGGATTCGTGCTGGAAGGTTTCCCTCGGACGGTGGCCCAGGCCGAGGCGCTCGACGCGATGCTCGACGATGGGGCGCCGCTGGTGGTGGTGGACATCGAAGTGCCTGAGGACGTGCTGGTCAAACGGCTGCAGATTCGCCGCATTTGCGGCGCGTGCGGCTGGACGGCGCCCCCGGGGACGAAGGTGTGTGCTAAGTGTGGCGGCTCGCTGGTACAGCGCACCGACGACAACGAGGCGGTGGTGCGGGAGCGGCTGTCGGTGTACGCGCGCAGCACGCAGTCGATTCTCGACTTCTACCATCGGCGGAACACGTTCCGGTCGGTGGACGGGGATCAGACCGAAGGCGGCGTGGCGGCGGATCTGTCGGCCGCGGTCGCATCGGTGTTGGGGGGCTTGCGGTAATGTCCGGGGGCGTCCGGTGATCAACTGCCGTTCTGCGGCTGAGATTGCCCGGATGCGAGCCGCCAATCGGCTGGTGGCTCAGGTGCTGGAAGCGCTCGAATCGGCGGTGGCGCCGGGAGTGACGACCGCGGACCTGGACGCGGCGGCCGAGCGGATGGTGCGTGACGGTGGCGCAGTGCCGGCGTTCAAGGGGTACCGCGGGTTTCCCGCCACCCTGTGCACGTCGGTGAACGCGCAGGTGGTGCACGGTATTCCGTCACCGAAAGTGGTGCTGGCCGACGGCGACATCGTGTCGATTGACATCGGGGTCAAGCTCGACGGGTTTTACGGCGATTCGGCCGTGACGGTGCCGGTGGGTGTGGTGCCGGCGCGCACGCAGGAGTTGCTGAAGGTCACGCGCGAGTCGCTCGAGCGTGGCATCGCAGAGGTCAAGGTCGGCGGGCGGTTGTCGGACGTGAGTCACGCGGTGCAGAAGTGGGTGGAAGCGCGCGGGTTTTCGGTGGTGCGCGAGTTCGTGGGGCACGGGATTGGCGAGCAGTTGCACGAAGAGCCGACCATTCCGAACTTCGGCCAACCCGGACGCGGACCGAAGTTGGCCGCCGGGATGGTGTTGGCGATTGAGCCGATGGTGGCGATGGGGCGGCCCGAGGTGAAGGTGCTGGGCGACGGTTGGACGGCCGTCACCAAGGATGGCAGCCTGGCCGCGCACTTCGAGCACACGGTGGCCGTGGGCGAGGACGGGCCGCTCATCCTGACCGCACGGACGGTGTCTGCGGGAGTGGTGGCGGCCGCGCGGTGAGTCGCGAGGCCAGGGACAGCATGAGCGGGTCCCCGGTTGAGGTGGAAGGTACGGTGCTGGCGGTGTTGCCGCGGGCGTTGTACCTGGTGGCGATTGAAGGCGGACGTGAGGTGCAGGCGCATGCGTTGTCTGGACCACGCGTCAACTTCATCCGCTTGATTGTCGGGGATCGCGTGATGGTGGCGCTGGCGCCGAAGGATCACACGCGGGGCCGGGTCATTAGGCGGTTGCCGAAAGGCAGATAGGAACAGGCGATGAAGGTACGAGCATCGGTGAAACGAATT
>SHUF01000040.1 GCA_009694745.1 Acidobacteriota bacterium | reverse complement strand
TCGATTGGTGATCGCGCGATTATCGGTGCGGGAGCCGTGGTGCTGGGTCCGGTTCCGGCCGGTGCAAAAGCGGTGGGTGTGCCGGCGCGCGTACTGAATCCGGGTCCGGACGCCTGAGTCATGGCTCTGGTCGCGGTCGTGACGTCGTCACCGCCGTCCGTGGAGGGCGGTCACATGGTGATCGCGCGCGCTTTGGTGGAGGCCGTGAAGGCCGCGGGACACGACGCGGAACTCGTCACCACGCCTTCCAATCCCTTTGGGCAACAGGCGTCCGAGTACCTGGCGACGTGGCGGACCAACGTCAGGGAAATCGGTGGCCGGCCGGTCGATCATGTCGTCTCGCTTCGCTATCCCTCGTATGCGGTGCGCCACCCTTCGCACGTGTGCTGGCTCAACCACACCATGCGCGAGTACTACGACCTGTGGGACGAGTTCTCGGGTCCGTTGTCGCCACAGGGACGGCTGAAGGAAGGTGTGCGACGCCGGCTGATGCACGCGGCCGACAATTGGTGTTTCCGGCACCACCTGAAGGCCATGTACGCGCAGTCGACGACCGTGCAGGCGCGTCTCAAGCGCTGGAATGCGGTGGCGTCCACGGTGCTGTATCCGCCCGCGCCCCAGCGGCCCTACCGCTGCGAGGGCTACGGCGACTTCATTTTTGTGGTGTCACGGTTGGCGCCGCTCAAGCGCATCGATTTGATCCTGCAGGCACTGGCAACCCCGGCAGCCCAGGGGGTGCGGTGTGTCATTGCCGGCGAAGGGGAGGCGGAGGGCGCCCTTCGCGCTGAGGCCACCCGGCTGGGTCTTGCCGATCGCGTGACGTTCGCTGGCCGCGGGTCCGACGCGCAGTTGGTTGACTACCTAGCGACGTGTCGCGCCGTGTGTTTTGTGCCAAAGCGCGAAGACTACGGCTTTGTCACGGTGGAAGCCTTCTCGGCGGGGAAAGCTGTCGTCACGGTGACCGACAGCGGAGGGCCGGCTGAGCTGGTGGTGGACGGGGTGAACGGCCGCGTCACCACCCCGGAGCCTGCCGCCCTGGGACAGGCACTGGCCGATCTCTACACCGACCCTCTGATCGCGCAACGTTTGGGAGCCCAGGCCTTGATCACCGCCGGGCGTTTCACTTGGACGGGTGTCGTTGATACTCTCGTCACACAACACCTTCAGCCATAACACCCATGTCCTACCGAACTCCTCTGGAACACCGCATCGCCAAGAAGACCACGCAGGCGATCCTCGAGCACAACCTGATCGAGGACGGCGACCGCGTGATGGTCGGCCTCTCGGGCGGCAAGGACAGCTGGGCCCTGATCCAGATTCTGGACGTGCTGCGCAAGCGCGCGCCGATCTCATTCTCCATCTGCGCGATCAACGTCAATTCCGGCTACAAGGATTTCAAACACAGCGCCGTCACCGAGGCGTGCGCCGAGCGCGGATGGGAAGTGCACATTGAGCACACCACCATCGGCGCGGTGATGGATGACATCCTCGAAGATGGCGAGACACCGTGTTCCCTCTGCGCGCGGCTGCGTCGTGGGGTGTTGTATCGGCTGGCGGATTCGGTGGGCGCCACCAAGATCGCGCTTGGGCACCACATGGACGACTTCGTCGAGACGCTCCTGCTTAACGTGTTCTTCCAGGGCTCGCTCAAAGCCATGCCCGCTCGCCTGACCTCGGACAACGGCAAACACACGGTGATCCGTCCCCTGGTGTACGTCACCGAGGCCGAGGCCCGCGCGTACACTCAGGAAAACAATCTGCCGGTCATCGGCTGCTGTTGTCCCGCCTGCGGGGATTTGAGCCTGAAGCGCCAGCGGCTGAAGCGGATGATTGCGGACCTGGAGCTGGAACACCCGGAGATCAAGAACTCGATGATCAAGGCGATCGGGAACGTGGCGCCGCGCCACCTGCTCGACACGCGCCTGTACCCCGTGGTCCAGACCGCGGCCGCCCTTGGGTAACCCATGCGCGCGGTGATTACCCGCGCCTCGTCGGCTTCGGTTTCCATCGACGGGCGGGTCGTGTCTGAAATCGGCCACGGCCTTCTTGTGCTGCTTGGGGTGGCGAACGGCGACGGAACGGCCGATACCGCCTATGTCGCGGCCAAGATCCGGGATTTGCGGATCTTCAGCGACGCGGCGAACAAGATGAACCTGAGCGTGATGGACGTGGGTGGGGCCGTCCTGGCGGTCTCACAGTTCACCCTGCTCGCCGATGTCCGGCGGGGCCGGCGCCCGTCGTTTATCGGGGCGGCTGCGCCAGACGTGGCCAACGACGCGTATGAAGGCGTGGTGTCACGGCTTCGAGACGCGGGATTGGTGGTCAGGACAGGCGTATTCCAGGCCGATATGCAGGTGGCGTCGATCAACGACGGCCCTGTCACCATTTGGATCGATTCACGTGAGATTGATCGACGGAGTGAGACATGACGAGACTGATGCAGACGTTGGTGCTGGGTGTGGTGATGATGGGGCTGGCGGGGCCTGCGTGGGCGCAGTCGCGACCGCTGGTCACCGAAGACCCCGAGACGGTTGGGCCGGGCCAGATCCTGCTGGAGGCCGGTATCGATTACAGCCGCGAGGCATTTTTCCCGGTGTCCGGCCTGAAAGGCAACCTGTGGCGGCTCGGCACCCTTGGCTTGAGCTTTGGTGTGAGTTCGATCGCCGAGATCCAGATTGACGGCGGCCTCCGCAATCGGCTGGCCATCACCAACCGACTGGCGGGGCCCTTGTCTGGCATGTTGGACATTACCGGGGATTCGACGGCCGACGTGGAAGATGTGGTGGTCGGCGCGAAAGTGCGGGTTGTGTCTGAAGGCACAGGTCGCCCGTCATTGGCCGTCCGATTTGCGACGAGGCTACCCAATACCGGCAACGAAAGCGGCTTGGGTGTCGACACCACCGACTTTGCGTTCGCTCTGGCCATGGGCAAGACCATCCAGCAGGTTCGGGTGGTGGCCAACGGGGGATTCGCCATCCTCGGTGACCCGACCCGTGGCGACAGGCAGAACGACGTCTTTATCTACGGTCTCTCCATTGCGCGCGCCATCGCCAACGGGGCCGAAGTGGTGGCCGAGCTCAATGGCCGCGCGAACACGCGGACCGGCACGGCCATCGTCGGCACCGAAAGCCGCGCGGCGATGCGCGTCGGGTCGCGCTTCACGCGCGGACCGGTGCGTTTGGATGCCGCAGTGATGTTCGGCATCACCGAGCGCGATCCCACCTGGGGCGTCACCACCGGACTCACGTGGGTGTTTAACGCGTTCACGGTTAAGTAACTGGGGAACTGGGGAAGTGACCGAGGAACAGATTCGGTTTACCGACGGGGCGGCCTACGAACGCTACATGGGCGTGTGGAGCCGGTTCGTCGGGGAGGCGTTTCTCGAGTGGCTGGCGCCCGAACACGGTCTGCGCTGGCTGGATGTCGGGTGTGGCAGCGGGGCCTTCACCGAGATGCTCGTCCACCGCTGTGCTCCAGCCTCGGTTGACGGAATCGACCCATCAGAAGAGCAACTCGCCTTCGCCCGCACTCGGCCCGCATTGCGGCTGGCGCGGCTTCACCGGGGCGACGCAATGGCGTTGCCGTTTCCCATCCACAACTTCGACGCGGCCATCATGCCGCTAGTGATCTTCTTTGTTCCAGATCCTGCCAAAGGTATTTCTGAAATGGCCCGCGTGGTTGCCCCCGGAGGCCTCGTGACGGCATACGCGTGGGACATGCCGGGCGGCGGCTTTCCGTACCGGGCGCTCTTCGAAGTGCTGCGCAATCAGGGCGTCGTCGTCCCGTCAGCGCCAGGCCCCGACGCGTCCAGCATGGACGCCATGCGCGCCCTGTGGACCGGCGCGGGCCTGGAGGCACTCGAGACGCGCGTGATCACGGTGCAACGGACCTTCGCCAGCTTCGACGACTACTGGACGACGATTCTTGGGAGCGCGAGTGTGGCTCGGATATTGGCTGCCATGACGCCAGAGCAGATGGCGCCTATCAGGGCGCGGATGAAAGAGATCCTGCCGGCCGCCGCCGACGGTCGCATCACCTACAGCGCCACCGCCAACGCGATTGCCGGGCGCGTGTTAGGGGCGCAGGGTCGGCGGAAGCGGACTGCTTTACTATCCCCGTCATGACCCGACGTCGGTGGCCCCTCTCCCTCCTGACCCTGGCGCTGGCCTTTGCGCTGTCTGTCCGTGCGCAACCGGTGCCGGCCCAAGCGGCTCCCGAATACGGTCCGGCGAAAGGGACACTGGTCATCATCGGCGGAGCGATGAGCGACAACTTCGGCGTGTCGCAGAAGTTCATCCAACTCGCCGGCGGTCCCAGCAAAAAGTTTGTGATCGTGCCTACCAATGGCGGCAACAGAACGGCCGACGGCACGCCGCGGGTCTACAACGCCGAGACCGTGCTCGCGCCCTGGAAGAAGCGCGGGCTGACCAACGTCGTGATGCTGCATACCTGGGATTCGACGGTGGCCGACACGGCAGAATTCGTGGCGCCTCTGCTTGACGCCGATGCCGTGTGGTTCGACGGCGGGCGTCAGTGGAACGGCGTGGACTCCTACATGAACACGCGCGCCCTGCAGGAATTCTGGAACGTCCTGAACCGGGGCGGCGTGATCGCGGGCAGCTCCGCCGGCGCGACGATTCAAGGTGACTACCTGGTGCGAGGTGACACGAAGGGCCCCGACATCATGATGACGGAGGAGCCGACCCACCAGCACGGTTTCGCGTTCCTCAAGCGTTCCGCCATCGACCAGCACATCAACACGCGTAATCGATGGGACGACCTCATTCCAGTCATCAAGAAATTTCCGCAATACCTCGGCATTGGACTGTCCGAAGACACCGCGATTGTGGTGACCGGCGATACGTTCGAAGTCATCGGCCGCTGGAAAGCCACGGTGCATGACAACACGCAGGCGTACCAGCCGTGGGACAAGCCGTACGATGTGCTGAATCCCGGTGACGTCTACGACATGAAGGCCCGGAAGATCCTGAAGTACGGCAATGGCGCCACACCGGGCCGGGGCGGAGGAGGCGGCACCGGAGGATCGCACGCGCCCTAGGTATACTGCGCAGCATGCGCAGACTGTTGCCGCTCCTTTTGCTCGCACCGGTCCTGATATCGGGCCAATCCCCGGCCGTGGACCTCATCCTGCGCGGCGGCCGCATCATCGACGGCACCGGCAGCCCGTGGTACCGGGCCGATATCGCGATCAAGGGCGACACCATCGTCCGCATCGCCCCGTCCATCAGTGATGCAACGGCGCGCGTCATCGACGTCTCCGGTCTGGTCGTCGCTCCCGGCTTCATTGATATACACACCCATGCGCGACGGGGCATCTTCGAGTTGCCAACCGCCGACAGTTACGTGCGGCAAGGCGTGACCACGCTCGTTGAGGGGCCCGACGGGAGTTCGGATGTGCCTCTAGCACCATTCCTCGCGACGTTGGCAGCCACGGCGATCACACCGAACATTGCGAGTTTCATCGGGCAGGGATCGATCCGCAGCGAGGTGATGGGCTCGGTGAATCGTCCCGCGACCGCCGCGGAAGTCGAACGGATGCGCGGCCTCGTGCGTCAGGGCATGGTGGACGGCGCGTTCGGTCTCAGTTCCGGACTGTTTTATGTGCCTGGCACGTTCACGCCAACCGCCGAGGTGGTGGAACTTGCGAAGGTTGCCGGGGGCCTGGGCGGCATTTACATTTCGCACATGCGCGACGAAGCCAAAGGCGTGCTCGACAGCGTGCGCGAGACGATCGCGATTGGCGAACAGGGTGGCTTGCCGACGCAGGTGACCCATCACAAAGTGGTGGGCAAGAAATACTGGGGCCAGTCGGTGCAGACGCTGCGGCTGATCGATGAGGCCCGCGCGCGCGGAGTGGACGCGACGATCGATCAGTATCCATACACCGCGTCCAGCACCAGCATCTCATCAGCCTTGTTTCCGGCCTGGGCGTTGGAAGGCGGACGGTCGGCCACGCTGGAGCGGTTGCTCGATCCAGCCACGCGCGCGAAGATTAAGGCCGAGACCGTCGCGATTCTCCGCGATGAGCGTGGCGGCGGCGACCCGAGGAACGTGGTGGTGGCCAGCAACAGTTGGGATCCGGCGATGGCCGGCAAGAATCTGGCGGAGATCACGGCCGGTCGTAATCTGCCTGTGACACTCGAGAACGCGGCGGAGACCACGCTGTGGATCGTCGAGAAGGGCGGCGCCCAGGGCATCTTCCACGCCATCAACGAAGAAGACCTGCAACGCATCCTCGTGCATCCGGCGACGATGGTGGCGTCTGACGGGGAAGTGGCCATCTTCGGCCGCGACCATCCGCACCCGCGCAGTTATGGCACGTTCGCGCGCGTGCTCGGCCTGTATTCGCGCGACAAGAAGCTCTTGCCCTTGGAGGTTGCGGTACAGAAGATGACGTCGTTTCCGGCGCAGCGCCTCGGGATGACCGATCGGGGTGTGCTGCGTCCCGGGTTAAAGGCCGACATCGCCGTGTTCGACGCGGCCCGCATCCGCGATACCGCCACCTTCGAGAAACCGCATGCCTACGCCGAGGGCGTCAGCCTCGTCATCGTCAACGGACAGATCGCGTTTGAGAACAGAACCATGACCGCTGCGCGACCCGGCCGGGTGCTGTACGGACCCGCAAAGAAGTAGGCACGCCGGGCCAACCGGCCGCGCACGCAGCCGTCAGACTACGAACCGCTTGTGGACGCGCGACAGTTCGTCCTCGCGCCGTTCGCTCGACCAACCCCATTCGCGCGTCAGGAGATCGGCTGCACGCTGGAGCGCGGGCTCGCCGGGATGGCCGGCGGAACCGAGCGGTGTACGGCGAAAGACGACGTCTTCAAGGCGCACGGCGGCAGCCTCGCGGGCCGCATAGATCACTTCGCCTTCGATGACCGGCCCGGACGGACTGAGCCGCGCCAGCGCGCCTTCGGCGTGGGCACAGCGCAGTACGGCCGGTCCCTCGGTCCCGTACCATCCGACCAGATGCGCGTGGATGGTCTTCTCAAGCGTGACGCCGAGCGCGCGCGACGTTTCCTGCAGAATGCCGTCGCTGTCGGCGATGTCGGCATGGGGGAGTACGGTGCTGCCCGTCCGGCAGGGGCGGACCGCACGTCCGGCGAGTCGCGCTACGGCGTCCACCGCGCGTTCGGCTGCCAACCGCCCTGTCGTGTACTTCACCCCCACAAGACTGAACAGGCCTGGCGATTCGTTGTGCACCAGCAACTGAGGCTCGGCCAGCAGATCGAGTCCTTTGCCCGTCACCTGTGCCGGCACAAGTCCGTGATGCACGAACCGCACATCCTTGCGCGTGGCGCCGAGGGCGGGGAACGCCGTCTGGATCTCAGCGAGGAATGCTTCGACAAACGGCTCAAGCGATGTCGCGTCATCTGGGTTAGGCGCGTCTTCCGGCTGATACGTCCCGACCAGCATACCGCCGGCCCAGGGAACGGCCGTCAACATGCGGCCCTGCGCAGACGGTGCAGCCAGCGCAATGTCCTTGGCCGGTCGATCGATCAGCAGGTTCATCGCGCGTACCAACGGCGGCGCGCCGGTCGCGCCGAAAGTTTCGTGCAGCGCGGCCAGGCCGGTGCCGGCCGCCAACACCACGGCGCCGGCGCGGACATCGAACACGTCGCCGGTGAGCACGTCACGGCACGAGACTCCCGTGATGCGCGAACCCTCGTGAAGGGGCGACTGGGCCTCCACATACGTGGCCACGACTGCCCCGGACTGGTGCGCGGCCAGCGCCACCGTCCATGTCAGCCGATCCGGATGCACGGTCTGGTAGTCGTACCAGATGGCGCCGCCCGAGAGCCCCTCCGGAGCAATGCCCGGAAAGAAGCGCTGCGTCGCCGCCGGCGACTCCAACCGCGTATTGGGCAGGTGCAGCTCGGGGGACACGTGCTGGTTCCGAGACTTCCCGACGAAGTCGTAGAGCTTGAACCCGGTCCGGACCATCAATCGCGACCGCCGGGTACCGCGGTAGGTGCCGATCAGGAAGGGCAGGGGCCGCAGCAGGTGCGGCGCAATCCGTGCCCAGGCCCGCCGTTCCGCGATCTGTTGCCGGCATTTCATCAACTGGCCAGATTGCAGCGCGCGTAGCCCGCCATGGATGGTCCGCTGGTGATTGAAGGAAATGCCGCTGCCGACGTCTCCGCACTCGACGAGCGCCACCTGCAGACCGCGGGCTGCAGCGTCGTAGGCCGTGAACAGGCCGTGGATCCCACCGCCGACCACGAGCAGGTCAAAGGTTTCGGTGTGCAGCCGGGGAAGATCGCGTGTCATACCTGCCATATAGTAAGTCGCGCATGAACGAACGCGTCCGCGAGTACTGGAATACGCATATCCACGATCTGGAGATTTCCACCCATGCTCCCGGGAGTCTGGGATTTTTCGCTGATCTCGGCCAGTATCACTTCGAGAAACTGCATCATCTTCTGGACCTCGTCCACTTTGACGAGTGGAAAGACCGGGACGTACTTGATGTCGGCTGCGGCGCGGGCGTCGAGGTGGTGCGCTTTGCCCGTGCCGGCGCGCGCGTCACAGGAGTGGACATCGCGGAAAGTGCCATCACCCTGGCCCGCCAGAATCTCGAACAGCAGGGATTGTCGGCCCGACTGGAAGCAATCGATGGTGAACACCTGCCCTACGCCGATGGCTCGTTTGATCTGGTGTTCGCCCACGGAGTCGTCCAGTACACCGGTGACGATCGACGAATGGTTGCAGAAATCCACCGGGTCCTTCGGCCGGGAGGACTGGCGATCTTCCAGGGCTATAACCGGCTTTCGTGGCTCAACGCGCTGTCGAAAGTGATGAAGACGCCGCTCGAGCATGAGGACGCGCCGGTGCTTAAGCGCTACTCGGCGGCCGAGTTCAGCGAATTGTTGCAGCCGTTTTCCAAAGTGGAACTGGTCTTCGAGCGGTTTCCCGTGAAGTCGCGACTCCACAAGGGCTGGAAGGGGCTCGCGTTCAACACATTCTTCGTCGGCACGTTTAACGCCCTGCCTCGCGCGTGGGTCCGGCGTTACGGCTGGCACCTGCTGGCGTTTTGTCGCAAGGGCACTGCGTAGTCCTATGGAACTCGTCAAAGCTCACGCTTACGGGAACGACTTTCTACTGCTGCCGTCGGAAAGCACCGAGCCGTGGGGCGACATGGTGTCGCTCGCCCGGCGAGTGTGCGACCGCCACGCGGGCATTGGTGCCGACGGGCTCATGGTCGTCGTCGCGACCGAACGGGGTGCGCGCACGCGCCTGCTGAACGCCGACGGGAGCCGGTCCGAGATTTCGGGGAACGGGATCCGATGCGTCGCGGCTTGGCTCGCTCGCACAAGAGGCCTCGCGGCGGGCGCGCAAGTCGTGCTCGACACCGAAGCGGGGCTGCGGACGATCGACGTGCTGTCTGTGGATGGCACGCGTTACTCCTGTCGTGCGGAAATGGGTCAGCCCGAGGGGTTGTGTCAAGTCCCGATCGAAGTGGCCGGACAGACCGTCACCGCGGTCGTGCTTCGCGTCGGCAACCCGCAGTGTGTGGTCATCGGGCCGCCCGAAGACATGACAACCAATCGCCTTCACACCATTGGCGCGGGGTTGGCCGTGCACCCGTTCTTTCCTGAGGGTACAAACGTTGAGCTTGCGACCGTTGAGGAACCCGGGCGGGTGAAGATCCTGATCTGGGAGCGCGGAGTGGGGCCAACTGAGGCGTCAGGCACCGGTGCGTGCGCGGCGGCCGTGGCTACCGCGATGTTCGGCGGCGCCGCCCGCGTCTCCAACGTCGTCTCGCCAGGAGGCACGCAGCGTGTGGAGTGGACTAGTGACGGAGTGTTCCTGACCGGGTGGGCCGAACTGACGGGCGCCGTTCAATGGTGGGGGGCGAGGTGAGGCAATCTCACAAGGCGTCGGAGATCGGCGAGTCATTTTCTCCGGTAGAGGAGCAATTCAACCGGAGTCGTCGCACCTTCGGCTTGTTTGCCGGACCGGCATTGTGCCTGGGGATATTGCTCCTGCCCACGCCAGGGCTCTCAGACAACGCGCATAAACTGAGCGCGATCCTGGCGTTGATGGTGACGCTGTGGATGACCGAGGCTATTCCGCTGGCCGCAACAGCACTGTTGGGCCCGACGCTGGCGGTGCTGCTCGGCATCGCCAACGCGAGAACGGCGTTCGCTTCATTCGCCGACCCGATTATTTTCCTGTTCATCGGCAGCTTCATTCTGGCCGAAGGGATGTTTGTGCACCGGCTCGATCGGCGCATGGCGTATTCCGCGCTGGCGTCTCCGTGGATCGGGAGCAGCGCCTTGCGACTGGTTGTGGTCTACGCCACGGTCGCCGCTGTGCTCTCGGCGTGGATGAGCAATACGGCAACCACAGCCATGCTTTTCCCGCTGGGCATGGCTGTGTTGTCAGAGTTGGGGCGGGGTCGATCGAACGACGCGGCATTCCAACGCTTTGCGATGACGATGATGCTGGTGACGTCGTTTGCGGCGTCCATTGGCGGCATGGCCACGCCGGTTGGCACGCCCCCGAACCTCATCGGTAAGGGACTGCTGCTCAAGAACGCCGGTATTGATATCTCCTTTGCCGGATGGATGGCGCTCGGTGTGCCGCTTGTCATTGTGATGATGGGCACGCTGATCGCGTGGATGCTGTATCCGGCGGCGCGACATGTGCGCCTGAGTACGGAAGCCACGGCGTCGGTTCGCGAGGAACTGCGCAAGCTGGGCACGATGCAGACCGGCGAACGGAATGTGGTGCTGGCGTTTGCGGTCACCGTGTTGCTCTGGACGCTGCCCGGCCTGCTGGCGTTGGTGCTGGGCCAGACGCACTGGCTCACGCTGCGGACCACCACGCTGTTCCCCGAGTCCATCGCCGCCATCATCGGCGCGCTGTTGCTGTTTGTCCTGCCGATCAGTTGGCGCGCCCGGCGGTTCACGATGACGTGGGAAGAAGCGTCGAATATTGATTGGGGCATCATTCTTCTGTTTGGCGGCGGCCTCGCGATGGGCGGACTGGCCGACTCAACGGGGCTCGCCGACAGTTTTGGCCGGTGGGTGGTCAGCTATGTTCCGGGAGCCGGCACCGCAGGACTGACGGTGGTCTTTACCCTCGTGGCGATTCTGATGTCGGAAGCGGCCTCCAACACCGCCGCTGCCACAGTGGTGGTGCCGACGGCAATCGCGGTGGCGTTGGCGGCGGGTGTGTCGCCGCTCGAGCCCGCGCTGGGGGCCACACTGGGCGCAAGCATGGGATTCATGATGCCCGTCTCCACGCCTCCCAACGCGATTGTGTACAGCAGCGGCTACATTCCGATCGGCACCATGATGCGCTACGGCATCGTGCTCGACATCGTGGGGTTCGTGGTGATCGTCGCGGCCGTGCTCGGGTTCGGCTGGACCG
This sequence comes from Acidobacteriota bacterium, assembly GCA_009694745.1. Taxonomy (GTDB): domain Bacteria; phylum Acidobacteriota; class Vicinamibacteria; order Vicinamibacterales; family SCN-69-37; genus SYFT01. The sequence goes on along the minus strand of SHUF01000040.1, from coordinate 14,730 downwards.
TCACATAACGCAATCCCCAGGCGACGCCGGCTGGCAAATTTTGCAAACCGCAGCAGCGGAACGTCCCGAATTCGGCGCGTACCAGTTGCGCCCGGATCTTGCAGGGCGCAATCCCCGTGACCCACGCCGACCTCACGCCGCTCCCAGTCCCTGAAGGCCCACGCGAGAAACTGGAACGGCTGGGGATGGCCGTGATGTCGGATGCCGAACTGCTGGCGATTGTGCTTGGGCACGGGACCTCAGGGCATTCGGCGCATCGGCTGGCGGTGTCGCTGCTGGAGCAGGCGCCGGGGCTCCACGGACTGATCCGGATGTCGCGCGATGAGTTGTGCCGGCTGCCCGGCATCGGCGCGGCGCAGGCCGCCCGCGTGCTGGCAGGTATTGAAGTGGGCAGGCGGACGCTGACCAGGCGCCCCGCCTCACGGCCTCAGTTCCTCACGGCCAGAGAAACGGCCGAGCACCTGTTGCCGCGGTATGGGGCACATCACGTCGAACGTTTCGGTGTGTTGCTGCTCGACACCAAGCAACGCCTGCTGCGCGACCACATCATTTCGCAAGGGTCGCTCGACACCTCACTGGCCCATCCGCGGGAGGTGTTTCGGGCAGCCGTCGGCAGCGGTGCTGCCTGCGTCATCGTGTTTCACAACCACCCCTCGGGCGACCCGTTTCCGAGCCCCGACGATTATTCGCTCACCCAGCGGCTGGCGAAGGTGGGTACGCTGATTGGCGTCCCGCTGGTGGACCACCTGATATTGGCGGATGGGGGTACTGGTCGTTTCGAGAGCATGGGATGATTTGACGCGCACCGGCTACAATGGACGTTTCCGGTACTCGACCATGTCCCGTTTCTATCTCACCACCGCCATCGACTACGTCAACAACCGGCCCCACCTGGGCACGGCGTACGAAAAGATCGCCGCCGACGTGATCGCCCGGTACCATCGGCTGGCCGGCGATGACGTACGGTTCGTGATGGGCAACGACGAACACTCCCAGAACGTGTTTCGCCGGTCCACCGAGGCCGGACTCGACCCCCTGGCCTACTGCGACCGGATGGAAGGGGAGTTCCGAACCGTGTGGGCGGGGCTCAATATTTCGTTCGACGATTTCATCCGCACGACCCAGCCCCGGCACAAGGCCGCGGTGCAGGCGATGGTGCAGCACGCCTTCGCGAGCGGCGACATCTACGAGGGCCTCTATGAGGGCTGGTATTGCGTCTCCTGCGAAGAATTCAAGCCCGACAAGGGACTGATAGACGGGCAGTGCCCCGTGCATCGCACCACGCCCGACTGGATCAAGGAAAAAAACTACTTCTTCCGCCTGTCCAAGTACCGCGATGCGCTGCTCGAGCACTACGCGACGCACCAGGACTTTGTGGCGCCCGAACCACGCCGCAACGAAATGTTGCGGCTGCTCGAGGGCGGCCTGGAAGACATTTCCGTCAGCCGGGCGGGGCAAGCCTGGGGCATTCCGCTGCCGTTTGCGCCAGAAAACGTCGTGTACGTCTGGTACGACGCGCTGATCAACTACGCGGCAGCCGTGGGATACGGCACTGACCCAGCGCTGTTCGACCAGTGGTGGGCACAGACGGGTGAACCCCGCCGCCAGGTGGTGCACCTGGTGGGCAAAGACATCACGCGGTTTCACTGCGTGGTCTGGCCGGCCATGTTGATGAGCGCGGGCCTGCCGCTGCCGACCCAGATCTTCGGCCACGGCTGGGTGCTGTTCAAGGGCGAGAAGATGAGCAAGTCCCTCGGCACGGTCGTGGACCCACTCGACGCGGTGGAGAAGTTCGGTCCCGACCCGTTGCGGCTGTTCCTCTCGAAGGAGATTGTCTTCGGCAACGACGGCGACTTTTCGTGGGACCGGTTCGAAGAAAAATACAACGCGGACCTGGCCAACAACCTCGGCAACCTGGTGAGCCGAGTGACGGCCATGGCCGATCGGTACCGGCAGGGGCATCTGCGCGCGACGCCAGCGGCGCCGCACCTTGCGGCTGCCGGCCTTGAGGCCGCGACACGATGGAAACAGGCGTTTGACGATCTGTCGATCGATGTCGCGTGCGCCGTGGTGTTCCAGTTCGTGGATCGCATCAACGAGTACATCGCAACTGAAGCGCCGTGGAAACTGGCGAAGGCCGCCGCCGGGGGGGCCGGCGACAATGCCGCGCTGGACGCCGTGTTGTGGAACGCCACGGAGGCCCTTCGGGTGGCCGCCGTGATGTTGTCGCCGGTGATGCCCGCAGCCTGCGACGAAATTCGGCGGCGCGTGGGTGATGCGCCGACAGGAGCCCAGTTGCTGTGGGCACAAGATGGCCAGTGGCGGGAGAGCGGCGAGCGGTTCGTCGTGTCCGGTGCCGCGTTATGGCCGCGTTTGGAACCAAAGGAGACGCCCGTGTCAGAAGAGATTAAACCCGAGGTGGCGGTGCCCGCCGAGTCACAGCCGCCCGCGTCGCAGTGGCCGCTCGAATCGCGCATCTCGATCGAAGACTTCATGAAGGTCGATCTGCGCGTGGCCAAGATCCTGACGGCCGAGCGTGTGCCGAACTCCAAGAAGCTGGTGAAGCTGACGATCGATCTCGGCTCGGAGCAGCGCACACTCGTGGCCGGTATTGCGGAAAGTTACGAGGCCGACGCCCTCGTCGGCCGCACCGTCGCCATCGTCGCCAACCTGAAGCCAGCGAAGCTGATGGGCATCGAGTCCAACGGCATGATCCTGGCCGCGAGTCCCGACGGCGGCAAGCCGATGCTGGTCGCGTTTGATCAGGCACCCGCGCCCGGAACCCGGATCCGCTAGCAGATTGCCGATGTTTGTCGATTCGCACTGCCACCTCGCCGACGAGGCGTTCCTGGCGGACCTGCCTGACGTGGCCGCGAGGGCGCGCGAGGCCGGTGTGGGGCAGGCGGTGTGCATCCTGTCGGCGGACACCCCGGAGGAACACGCGCAGGTGGCGGCGGTCCAGACGGCCTGGCCAGGCGTCATCTTCGCCACGGCAGTGCATCCGCATCGCGCAGGCGCGTACGCAGACCGTGTCGGCGACGCCGTGTCGGCGGTGCGAGACACCGCGATGCGTGTCGGCGCCCGGCTGCTGGGCGAAATGGGCCTGGACTACCACTACGACTTTGCGCCCAGGACGGTGCAGCAGGAGGTCTTTGCCGCGCAGATTACCCTCGCCGTGGAACTCGACCTGCCTGTGGCGATTCACACCCGAGAGGCCGCCGGCGACACCTTCCGAATCCTCGAGGAGGCAGGGGCCGGTCGGGTGCGCGGGGTGATGCACTGTTTCACCGGGACGGCCCTGGAGGCGCGCCGGGCGCTTGATCTGGGGTTCTATCTGTCGATTCCCGGCATCGTGACATTTCCGAAGGCCGGGGCGTTGCGGGACGTCGTGGCCGGGCTCCCGCTCGAAAGAATCCTGGTGGAGACCGACTCGCCATATCTCGCGCCGGTGCCCCATCGGGGCAAACGCAATGAGCCGGCGTTCCTGAGCGAGACCGTTCGGCAGGTGGCCACGCTCCATGCGTTGCCAGTGGAGGTGATGGCAGGGCAGATCCAGGCGAATTTCGACCGGCTTCTGGGTGCGCCTCGCGTTGACACTCCGTCGAAACCTGTGTTCTGATCCCTACAGTTTTCACTGCCCAGCACCCCGGCGAGACCCTATTTGTGAACCCTTCTGCCACATCCGCCCCGGATCTCGGCGCGATCTTCGAACCGGTGCGCGAGGCCCTGGGGCGCGTTGAAGAGGAGTTTGCTCGCCACCTGGAGTCCAAAGTTGATCTGATCCCGCAGATGGGCCGCTACATCCAGATGAGTGGCGGCAAGCGGGTGCGGCCAGCCGTATTACTGCTGTCGGCGCGGATGTGCGGGTATACCGGAGACCGCGACGTGCTGAACGCCGCCGTGGTGGAGTTCATCCACACCGCGACGTTGGTGCACGACGACATCATCGACGAGGCCGAAACGCGCCGTGGGCGCCTCGCGGCGCATTCGCGATGGGGCAACGACGTCACGGTGCTCCTGGGCGACTACCTCTACATCCGCTCGATGGCGATGGCCCTGACCCAGGACTCGCTTGAAGTGGTGCGGCTGTTGTGCGAAGTCACGCTGCGCATGATCGAAGGCGAACTCTACCAGTTGACGAAGATGGGCGATGGCGCCATCACTGAAGACGAACACCTCGAGATCATCCGGCGGAAGACGGCCTATCTGTTTTCAGGCTGCGCGGAGATCGGCGGCGTGCTCGGCGACTGCACACCGGCGCAGCGCGTCGCCCTGCGCGAGTACGGCTTCAACCTCGGCATTGCCTTCCAGATTGTGGACGACGTGCTTGACTACACGTCCGACGAAGCGGTGTTGGGCAAGCCCATCGGTGGTGACTTGCGTGAAGGCAAAGTCACGCTGCCCATCATCCTGCTGCAGCAGCGCACCGGGCCCGATGTGGCCGAACTGATTCAGCGCGTGGTCACTGAACGCCAGGTCACTCCCGAGGCGTGGCAGACGATCAAGGGCCTGCTGGTGACGCACGGCGCCGTGGACGCGGCGTATGAGCGTGCCGTGACGTTTGCGCACTCGGCGCGCACCCACCTCCTCGACGCCTTCCCGTCGTCGGTCGAACGTGACGGATTGGCGTCGCTGGCCGACTACGTGCTGCAGCGCGACCGGTAGTGTGACACCCGCCGAACATCTCTCCGATCTGCGCGCCCGAATCAGGTATCACGAAGAGCGGTATTACGTCCGCGACGCGCCGGAGATCTCCGACGCCGAGTTCGACGCGCTCATGCGGGAACTGCTCGAACTCGAAGCACAACATCCTGAGCTGGTTGACCCCGACTCGCCGACGCAGCGGGTGGGCGGCCGGCCCGCCGAAGGCTTCGCGACGGTCGATCACCTCGAGCCGATGCTCAGCCTGGACAACGCCTACAGCGACACCGACCTGCGCGAGTTCCACGGCCGGGTGTGCCGGGGGCTGGAGGTGTCGGAAGAGTCGGCCCTGGCGTATGTGGCCGAACTCAAAATCGACGGCCTCAGCATCGCCCTGACGTACGAGGGCGGTCGACTGCGTCGGGGCGTCACCCGCGGGGATGGCGTGCATGGTGAGGACGTCACCTCCAACATCCGTGTGCTTCGATCGGTACCGCTGACGCTGAAGGCAGATCCGCCAGCCTTGATGGAGGTGCGCGGCGAGGTGTATTTTCCGCGCGCCGCGTTTGCGCGCGTGAACGAGGAGCGCGAGAAGGAAGGTGAGCCGGCGTTCGCGAATCCACGCAATGCGGCGGCCGGCACGATCCGGACGCTGGATTCAGCGGCGGTCAGCCGCCGGGGACTCCGGGTCTTTGTCTATCAAATTGTCGTGCCTGCCGGCTCGACCCTGGTGGCGGACATACATGGCGGCGTGCTTCAGGCCCTGGGCGAGTGGGGCCTTCCCGTGGAGGGCCATTGGACGCGATGTGCCGGCGTCGATGCGCTCATTGGTTTTTGCGAGTCGTGGCGCGAGGCGCGGCACAGCCTGCCGTTCGAGACCGACGGCGTGGTCATCAAGCTCGATGACATGGCACTGCGGGCACGCCTGGGTGCCACAGCCAAGTTCCCTCGTTGGGCCACGGCATTCAAGTTCCCAGCCGAACAGGCGCGCACGCGCCTGCTCAGGATTGATGTGAACGTCGGCCGGACCGGAGCCGTGACGCCGTATGCCGTGCTCGAGCCGGTGCGGCTCGGAGGCACGACGGTGCAACTCGCAACCTTGCACAACGAGCAAGAGGTAGCGCGCCGGGATATCCGCCCGGGCGATCTTGTGCTCGTGGAAAAGGGCGGCGACATCATTCCCAAGGTCATCGGCCCCGTCCTTGACGCCAGATCCGACCCGCCTCCGGTTCCGTGGGTGATGCCGGCCGCCTGTCCAGCCTGCCAACAGCCGCTGGCCAGGCCCGAAGACGAAGTGGTCTGGCGATGCGAGAACGCGTCATGTCCGGCCCGGCTGCGGCGCGGCCTTGAACACTTTGCCGCCCGCAAGGCGATGAACATCGAAGGACTGGGCGAGTCGCTCGTCAATCAGCTCATCGACGCGGGCCTGGTCCGAAGTTTCGCGGACCTCTATCGCCTGACCACGGAAGGGTTGGCGGCGCTCGAGCGCATGGGCCAGAAGTCTGCGGCCAACGTCGTGGCGGAGATCGAGAAAAGCAAGTCGGCAGATGCCTGGCGTGTGCTGCACGGCCTGGGGATCAGGCACGTCGGAGAGGGAGCGGCGAGAGCCCTGGCCAGGGCGTTTGGCAGTGTGTCGGCGCTCCGCATCGCGACTGTGGAGCAGATCGAAAGTGTCGGCGAAATCGGTCCGGTCGTGGCGCGATCGGTTCGCGCCTTCATGGACGAGCCTGCCAATGCGAGGATGCTGGACGATATGGCTGCCCAAGGCGTGCTCATGGCGGACGCACACGCCGATGCCGACAACGCCCCCCGACCGTGGGCAGGATGGACGTTTGTCCTGACGGGCACACTGACGGGGCGAACACGAGACAGCGCTGCGGAGACGATCGAGCGACTTGGCGGAAAAGTATCGGGTTCGGTGAGCAAGAAAACCCGGTATCTGGTGGCGGGCACCGAGGCGGGTTCCAAACTGGACAAGGCGAAGACGTTGGGCGTGGAAGTCCTCGATGAAGCCCAATTCGAGGCGCTTATACTGAAAGCTGCGGATTTGTGATGAAGGTTCTTGCAGTTTCGCTGGTCGTGCTGGCCGCCACGGTGGGGTTCCTGCTGGGACTCGTCGCTGCGGGTGGTACACCCACAGGGTCGCGGCGCGGTGTGGTGACGCCTGCGGCACTCGAGACACGCCCGTTGTCGATCAGTACCGGCGCGTCCGTGGCGTCGCCGGTGAACGCCGGCACCGGGGTGGACTTTGCCGCCGTCGCCGCGCGGGTGAACGGCGCGGTGGTCAATGTGGACGCGGTGTCGCGTGAGATCCGAGGCCGCACCCCGCGCCGGTTTCAGCGGGACCTGTCCGATGAAAATGGCGCGCCGCGTGAAGGGGCGGGCAGCGGCTTCATCATCGATGCCGCTGGTTTCATTCTGACCAACCACCACGTCATGGAGGGTGCCGATCTGGTGACCGTCACGCTCGGGGATGGGCGCGCGCTGCGCGCCACGGTCGTGGGCACAGACCCGGCCATCGACGTGGCATTGCTGAAGGTGGACGCCACTGGCGTACTCCCGGTGGCCGTGCTCGGCGACTCCGATACGCTCCGTGTGGGCGAGTGGGTGTGCGCCATCGGAAACCCCATGGGCTACGTGCACTCGGTGACGGTGGGCGTGGTGTCCTTTCTGGGTCGGAAACTGTTTGATCAGAGCCTTGACGCGTACATCCAGACGGATGCCGCCATCAGCTTTGGGAACAGCGGAGGACCGCTGATCAACAGCCGCGGTCAGGTGGTAGGCATGACCACCGCCATCAGTTCACAGGCCTCCAACATCGGGTTTGCCATCCCCATCAGCCAGATCGTCTCGGTGCTGCCGCAACTACGCGAGCATGGACGTGTCGCGCGTGGGTACGCCGGTGTCGTGCTGACCACGGCCACGCCTCGCCTGCAGGCCGCGCTGCAGCTCGCACGCGATCGTGGCGCGCTTGTGCAGGATGTCCCCCCTGAAACGCCGGCGTCGCGCGCGGGGCTTCGGCCGTATGACCTGATCACCGCCATTGACAACGTGGATGTGGCGTCCGATGACGCCCTGATTCGGTACATCTCCGCGCGGGCCCCTGGAACCGTGGTGCGCTTTGAAGTGTGGCGCGATCGAGCGAGACAGACCGTCACGCTCAAACTGACCGAACGTCCGCTCCCCCCAACAGCAAGGCCGGCGCAGCCGCCCGGCGGAGTCCGGCCCGCCCTGAGCCAGGAACAGGGCCCGCTCGGCATGATCGTGCACGACATCGATGACGCCACCGCCAGGCGAAATGCCCTGCCGGAGTCGGTCACCGGGGTGATGATCAGCGACGTGGATGTGACCGGGCCCGCTCGGCAGGCACGCCTCAGACGCGGGCAGGTCGTGATGGAGATCAATCGGCAGCGCATTGGCAGCGCGGCCCAGTTCCAGCGCGTGGTGGCGGCGCTTCCGCGCGGCGCCGCAGTGGCCGTGTATGTGTTCGATCCCGTGACCGACCAGCGGGCAATCTATTCCGTGATCATCGACTCCTCATGAAATCAAGACTGCTCGTGATTGACGACGACTCGGCGATTCGCGAAACCATGCGCATGCTGCTGGAGTACGACGGCTACGACGTACTGCTGGCGGCCTCGGGCCAGGAGGGCCTGGCCATGGTTGAAAAAGAGGCGCCGGACCTGGCGTTTCTTGACGTCAAGATGCCGGGCATGGATGGCCTTGAAGTGCTCAGTCGCCTGCGCGGGATGAATGACTCACTGCCGGTGGTGATCGTGTCGGCGCATGGCAACACCACGACCGCGCTCGAAGCGGGGCGCCTGGGCGCATTCAGGTTTATCGAAAAGCCGCTCTCGAAGGACTACGTGCTCGATGCGGTGCGCGAGGGGCTGGAACTGGGTACGCTGCGCCGCGAAAACCGCCAGTTGCGATCGGCGCTCGAGACGCGACACCAGGTGGTGGGCGAAAGCGGCGAGTTGCGATCGGTGATGGACCAGGTGCGCCGGGCCGCTCCGACCAATGCCACGGTGCTGATCCTCGGCGAAAGTGGTGCCGGCAAGGAACTCATCGCACGCGCCGTGCACCGAAACAGTCTGCGCGCCAAAGAGCCGTTCGTGCAGGTCAACTGCGCGGCCATTCCCGAAGAATTGATCGAGTCGGAGTTGTTCGGACACGAGCGAGGCGCGTTCACTGGCGCGACGGAAAAACAGACGGGTAAGTTCGAACAGGCCGATCGGGGCACGATTTTTTTGGACGAGGTCGGGGATATGAGCCCGAAGACCCAGGCCAAGGTCCTGCGCGTGCTACAGGAAGGCGAGGTGGAGCGGTTGGGATCGGCGCGGACCATCAAGGTGGACGTGCGGGTGATCGCCGCCACCAACAAGGACCTGGAAGAGGAAATTGCCGCGGGGCGCTTTCGCGAGGACCTGTACTTCCGCCTCAGCGTCATTCCCATCAAGGCACCGCCCCTGCGTGACCGGCGTGACGACATTCCGGCGCTGGTGTCGCACTTCACTGCGCAATACAGCCAGGATCATAATCGGCGGCCGGCGAATTTCTCGCGAGAGGCGATCGAAGCCCTGAAGCAGGCCCGTTGGCGCGGCAACATCCGCGAACTGAAGAACGTGGTTGAACGGTTGCTGATCATGTCCGAGCGCGACGTGATCAGCGGCCGGGATGTCACAGACGTGGTGGGGCAGTCGGGGGCGGTCGGCAGCGGGGCGTCAACTGGTGTGCCGGCGGCCTTAGCTGCGGCTGCGACCTTGCGCGCGTTCAAGGAGGCCACCGAGCGCGCCTGGCTCGTGGACCGCCTCAGGGAACACGCTTGGAACATCTCGAAAACCGCGGAGGTCATCGACACCCCGCGCAGCAACCTCTATAAGAAATTGGAACAGTACGGAATCCGGCAGGAAGTGGACGGATAGGGTACTCTGGATGCTTCCGTCGTGGTGGGCTGGATGATCGCTGTTCGCCTCGCGTAAGCGAGTTGAAGAGAGGAAAGTCCGAACTCCATAGGGCAGTGCGCCGGGTAACTCCCGGTCGGGGCAACTCGAAGGACTAGTGGCACAGAAAATATACCGCCCGCCGTCGCTCTCGGCCCTCGGGCCTTGAGCTATGGCGAGGTAAGGGTGAAAAGGTGCGGTAAGAGCGCACCGCGTCTGCTGTAAGGCAGATGGCAGGCAAAACCCCGCACGGAGCAAGGCCAAATAGGGGGACGCACGAGCACCGGCGCGCTTAGCGGCGCGTGCGGACTCGTTAAGGACGGCCCGTCCGATGTCTCCGGGTAGGCTGCTGGAGCCGGTGAGCAATCACCGGCCTTGAGGAATGATCGTCGTCTGCCCTAGCCCGCCGTAGCGCCGTAAGGCGCGAAGGCGGGCGAAGGTGGAAACAGAATTCGGCTTACGGCCCGCCACGACGGAAGCTACTTTCTAACGAACGTGAACAAAGGTAGATTACGCCCGGAGGCGGAAACGTATGAGTACGACCCGAAAAATGCTGTTGTGCGGTGCCGGCGCCCTCGTGGCCGCGTTGTGGCTGGGACCGGACGTAGCCGTGACAGCGGAGCAGGTGGCCGGGCAGGGGCAAGGCCAGGCGGCGGCTCAGGGGCGTGGGCGGGGCGCGGTGATTCGCCCGGTTGATGGCAAGTGCCCGGTGGGCACCGCCATGATTGCGCCGGACCAGTGCTCGCGGACCGTGCCTCCCGTGAATGGCGAGTGCCCCACAGGCACCACGTTGCAGCGTCCCGGTAGTTGCATGTTCCCGGAATTTGCGGCGCCTTCCATCCTCGACTACCGTCCCCGCAACACGCTGGTGGTGGCTGAGCACATGGTGCCGCGGGCCAAATACCCGGTCATCGATATTCACAGCCATTTGGGCGTGTCGGAGCTCAACCTCGAGCAGACGGTCAGGGAGATGGACGCGCTGAACCTCCAGATCCTGGTGAACCTCAGCGGCGGGAGTCAGCCTGATCAGGTGAAGGGCCGCGTGGACTTCATCAAGGGCTCGAAATACGCGAGCCGCTTCGCCGTGTTCGCCAATGTGAACTGGAACCAGCCTGATGCGCCCGGGTGGGCGGCGAAAGCCGTGGCCGACCTCGAAGGCGCAGTGAAGAACGGCGCCATCGGGTTGAAGATCTCCAAGGGGCTGGGCCTGCAAAACGTCAAGACGGATGGCTCACTGGTCAAGGTGAACGACCCGCTGCTCAAACCCATCTGGGAGGCGTGCGCCCGGCTCAACATTCCGGTAATCATCCACACCGCCGAACCCGAAGAGTTCTTTTCGCCGTTGGACTTCCAGAACGAGCGCTGGCTTGAGCTTGCACTGTTTGAGGACCGCCGCAACTACATGCCGGGACGGCCGACGTTTGCCGATCTCCAGCGCGAACGCGACGACCTGTTCATCACCAATCCCAAGACGCGGTTTATTGGCGCGCACTTCGCCTACTACGGCAACAACCTGGAGAAGGCCGCCGAACTTCTGGACAAGGCGCCCAACTCGGTTCTGGAAGTGGGCGCGGTGCTGTATGACTTCGCGCGGCAACCGCGTGCGTCACGCGAGTTCTTCATCAAGTACCAGGACCGCGTGCTCTTCGGCAAAGACGCCTACTACCCCGAGGAATACCCGTATTACTGGCGCGTGTTTGAGACCGCCGACGAGTACTTCGACTACTACCGCGACTATCACGCGTTCTGGAAGCTCTACGGCATGGACCTGCCCGGCGGGGTGCTCAAGAAGCTGTATTACAAAAACGCTCTTCGGGTTACCCCTGGGCTTCCGCAGACGGGCTGGCCACGGTAGGCGGGCAGCCCGACTGCGCCCGCCGTGTAATGGCGAAATGTCACAAATGACCGAAATGGCGAAATTCCGGACAAACCAATGCAGGAAGAATGCTTGAATGTCCCCGGGGATCAATGAATTGAATCTGCTTCTCTAGGGTCATTTCTGTATTGCGCGCGTTCGACATTCGATCATTCTTCCCTGCAATTGGTTTGTCCGGAATTTCGCCATTTCGGTCATTTGTGACATTTCGCCATTACGATAGTCGCTGTCTATGTCTGTGTATCTAGTGACCGGCGGTGCCGGGTTCATCGGCTCGCATCTGGTCGAAGCGTTGTTAAAGCGCGGCGATCAGGTGAGGGTCGTCGATAATTTCTCCACCGGCAAACGCGGGAACCTCCCGGCCGGCGTTGATGTGGTCGAAGGCGACCTGGCAGACGATGGCGTGGCGGTGCGGGCGGTGGTCGGCTGCGACTACGTATTGCACCAGGCGGCCATTCCGTCGGTACCCCGTTCGGTCAAAGATCCGCTGGGCACGCATCGCGCGAACGTGGACGGCACCATGCAACTGCTCGTCGCTTCCCGCGACGCCGGGGTCAAACGTCTCGTCTTCGCCGGCTCGTCGTCTACCTACGGCAACTCGGCGGTGTTGCCCAAGCGCGAGGACATGCGGCCGGCGCCGATTACGCCGTACGCGTTGCAGAAGTACATCGGCGAGCAGTATTGCCATTTCTTCACGTCGCTGTATGGACTTGAGACCGTAACCACCCGGTACTTCAATGTGTTTGGCCCGCGTCAGGCGCCAGACTCGCCGTATTCCGGCGTCATCTCCCTGTTCATCAAGGCGCTGTTGGCCGGACAGTCGCCGTTGATTCACGGGGATGGCCGGCAGACGCGTGACTTTACATATGTCGCTAATGTGGTGGATGGCGTTCTACGCGCGGCCACGGCCGAGGGTGTGAGCGGGGAAGTCATCAACGTGGCCACCGGTGGTCGTATCTCCCTGCTCGAACTGGTGCGGGCCATCCAGTTGATCCTGGGTTCCAACAAGGCGCCTGCGTTTGATGGGGCGCGCGAGGGCGACGTCAAGGATTCGCAGGCCGACATCTTCAAGGCCCGCAAGATGCTGGGGTACGACCCTACTGTACCGTTCGAAGACGGCCTGCGTCAGACCGTGGCGTGGTTCAAGACGTTGTCAGTCTGACGCCCTCCACGGGCTGACTGGCAACGGCGATTTCCTCTTCTGCTGAGTCCGTCTCGACGACCAACTGGTACGTCGCGCACAACTCCCCTCTCTGCACCCGCTTAGAAAGACGCGGGCGCGAACGTGGAGTTGGCCTTTAACCTGCAATCTGACCTGTCCGGGTGCCGGCCAGCCACGCCGTATCAATGCGGCCTCCTGACCTTGCGTTCGGGCGATGTGGCTGTGCCGGTGCCGATGAACAACACACCTTGCCGCGTATGGGACGTGGAAAGGCTCTTGACGGAGATCAGACAAATGCGTAGCTCACTCACGATGGCTCGCGCTCTCATCCTGACCGTGTTCTCGGCCCAGTCTCTGGCGCAGGCAACCGGTGCGTCCGCACAGTCCGGCAAGCCGGCGAAGGAAGGCAAAGACGCGCCCCTGCAGGCGCCGATCAACCTCAACACGGCCACCGCGGCCGAACTCGAAGTGCTGCCGGGTGTGGGCCCCGCGACCGCGGCTCGCATTGTTGAGTACCGCCAGAAGCAGGGCGGGTTCAAGAAGATCGAAGACCTGATGAACGTGCGTGGCGTCGGCGAGAAGATGTTCCTCTCTTTCAAGCCGATGATTGTGGTCACAATGGGAAAGAGCGTGTGGCTGTAGGTCGTACAGGCGGGACGGGTGCCGAGAGGCGCCCGTCCTGCGCGGATGGGGTGTCCCTCGTTGAGATCGTCCTGGCGCTCAGTGCGATCGGCGTGCCGGCCCTGATCCATGTGGCCGACGCGAAGCGAACCCGCGACGCCGCGTCATTTATCGCCGGGCAGTTTCGCCTGGCACGGCAGCGCGCGGTCATGACCGGTCGGTACGTCGCCGTCGTGTTTGATGACGTGGCAGGTGAGGTCGGGTGGCGGACGTGTCTGGACGGTGATCGTGATGGGCTCTCCCGGTCTGACATCGCGTCCGGTACGGATCGCTGTGAGGCGGCTGCCGAGGCGGTCTCGCTCCGGTTTCCGTCCGTGCGCGTGGAGTACCTCCCTGGTGTGCCTGGGCCTGATGGTGATGTAAACCAGCGCCACTGCGATTTGGGGCGGCGGCGATGGCCGCGTTTTCCCCATCCGGCACCTCCTCTTCTGGGACTGTCGCACTACGCGGAGCCGGCACAGCGCAGTTTGCCGTGCGGGTGGCAGGCGTCACCGGCCGCACCAGAGTGCTGGAGTTCGATCCTAGCCGGCGGGCCTGGGTGGAATGAATGAGCGTAGTCCGGCGGTACCGCGTTGGCCGCGATCTCACGCCTGTGGAGTTGACTCAGGAACTCGGGCATCTGGAGGGGCTGTCGCGATTGGCTCCCGGAGAGATCGTTGAGTTGCTGGATGTGCCCTCGTCGCGCGGTCTGGAGCCGCGGCGAGCCCTGGTGGAGTCGTGGTCGGTATGGACGATGGGTCACGGAGGAACGGTTTATCGCGGCACTTGCCGGTGGATTGAGTCATCAGGGTAACGTCCGCGCCTTCAAGCGCTGGCGCAGACTTCGTCTCTGCCAGTGGAGCGTTGCTGATCAGTTGGCACCAATCGTGATGCTCGTCCCGCGGGAGGCGCGGCAATGATCCTGGGGCACAGTCTGGTGATGCAGAAGCTGCGCGCGGACGTTGTCCGTGTCGGGGCGACCAACTTCACGGTGTTGGTGGAGGGGGAAAGCGGAGTCGGTAAGGAGTTGGTGGCTCGCGCCCTGCACGACGTCAGTCCGCGGCACCGGGGGCCCTTTGTCGCGGTTAATTGCGCGGCTCTCGTGGAAACTCTGCTCGAGACAGAACTATTCGGCATCGAGGAACGCACTACCACGGGAGTGAGGGGACGACGGGGGAAGTTTGAACTTGCTGGAGGTGGGACGCTGTTTCTGGACGAAGTGGCCGACCTTTCGGTCACGGCGCAGGCCAAGCTTCTTCGGGTGTTGCAGGACATGCGCGTGGAGCGTGTGGGCGGGCACAGTACGCGGGCGGTCAATACCAGGGTCATTGCCGCCACCAACCGCCGACTAGTCAATCAGATGCAGGCCCAACGTTTTCGCGAGAATCTGTATTACCGGCTCTCGGGCGTCGAACTCTGTGTGCCGCCGCTGCGTCTGCGTCGTGATG
>SHUF01000039.1 GCA_009694745.1 Acidobacteriota bacterium | reverse complement strand
GGTGTACGGCTGGAATACACGAGTGCTGACGGCGAAGAGGGGTATCCGGGCAAGGTCACCGCCCATGTGGTCTATACGTTGACGCCCGACAACACACTGATGGTGGACTACCATGCGACCACCGACAAACCGACGGTGATCAACCTGACCCAACACAGCTACTTCAACCTGGGCGGCGGCAAAACCACCGACATCCTGGGTCATGAGTTGATGGTCAACGCCGACCGGTACACGCCGGTGAACTCCACGCTCATCCCCACCGGAGAACTGGCGCCGGTCGCCGGCACGCCCTTCGACTTTCGCGCGCCCACGGCCATCGGCGCGCGCATCAACGACAAGAACACGCAGTTGGAATACGGCAAGGGCTACGACCACAACTACGTGTTGACCCGGGCGGGCACCGGCCTCGAACTGGCCGCACGCGTGTATGAACCCACCACCGGCCGCACGCTTGAGATCTCAACCACAGAACCTGGCGTCCAGCTCTACACGGGCAACTTCCTCGACAGCACGATCACCGGCAAGGGCGGGCGCGTGTATCCCTTCCGCTCGGGCTTCTGTCTTGAGACGCAGCATTACCCCGACTCACCGAACCAGAAGGGCTTCCCCTCGATCGAACTGCGGCCCGCCAGCGAGTACAAATCAAAAACAGTCTTCGCATTCGGCAGCCGCTAGGTCAGGGCACGATTACCACGGCGCGGCCCCTCGCTTCCCCCGCGCCGCCAGCGCATGGCGCGTGCGCGCGCGAACACGATCCCACACGCTGGCGCGCGATCCGAGGTTAAAAACAATAAAATCGCGGAGCGCGCGCTCATTTCTGAGAGAGCCGCGCGTGGTCTTCCTCGGTCATGATCAGGCCGTGGGCGAGGGCGATCCTCGCCACGAGCGCGCGACGGTCTGCGGGTCTGCCGGACAGGCTCGCAAAGACCTCACGGAACGTGCCCCCTGCGGCAGCGTCGCCGAGTGCAGCACCCAGGGCGACGAATCGGCGGAAGATCTCACCCAGGGGCGCGTGCTGTGTCAACGGCAACACATCAGCCACCAACTCGTCGGCGCGACCTGGCCCTGCCAGCAATACGGCCACCGCCTCCGCGGCGTGATCGTGCCTCGGGCCTTCAATTCATCGCGTTCCATTGGGACAACACGCCATGAAGGTAGGACACTTGCGCGAACAGCGCCAACGGATGCGTGCTGCGATCAAGCACGTCCAGCAGGAACATGAGTCCATGACTGGCCGCCCGGTATCTGACACGCGCACCCTCGAGCAGAAAGTTCCGATGCGTATAGGACGGCGTGTGGTCCGGCTGATGAACGCCCACGGTTGGCCTCGTCGTGCCCGGGACGGCCCCAGGATCCTCGACGTGGAGCATGCACCACCCCAGGCGCGCCAGTCTCTCGCCAAAGTCGGTGTCGGGCTAAATCGAGTCGGGCATGCCGCCATCGCGAAAGCAGGCCGTGCGGAACATCCTGATTCCCACCACCTGCCCGACAAGCGGGTCGCGGAGCTCGCCGACGACGATGCCGGTGCCGGGCGGCCGCATGTGTGCCAGGAGCACCTCCACACAGGTGGGGTCCAGCCCGTCTGCGCATCGTGGGGGAAGGTCCGGATCGGGCGCGCATCGAGGATTTGGTCGCGACGCTCTCGCTCCGCGACAATGTGCAGTGGTGCGGGCACATTCCGCATCCGGCCCTCACCGAGTCTCTTGGTGCGGGCTGGGTGCAGGTGCTGGCCTCGCGTTCGCCTGAGCCCGGTGCCAATGTCATCCCTGAAGCGATGATGCGCAGCACCGCGGTCATGGCCACACGCTTTGATGGCGCGCCCGAGGGATTGCGAGACACCGTCACAGGATTCCTGGTGCCGCCATTCGACGCTCAGGCGCTGGCCGACAGGCTGGTCGCCCTGCTGGGAGACTGCGCTCTCGCGGAGCGCATAGGCCGGGCCGGCCGCGGCGGCCGCGCGCAGTCGGTCACCGACCTCGCGTTCGTGAATGGCCGTGTCTACGTGGCGGGCCTCTCGAACGAAGAGTTTACGTCGAAGCTGTGGTCGGTCGGTTATCCGTTCGCCAGTGCAGACAACGGCGCGAGCATCGAGATCTACCACGGCAACCACGGGGCACTCGAAACCCGTTTGCCCGTGATGGCGTCTGTGCCGTACACCATCGGCGGCGAGCTGAACATCCTCGCCGGCTACACGTGCACGCCGCTCGTCAAGATTCCCGTGCAGGCCCTCAAGGCGGGGACCAAAGTCGTGGGCACCACGATCGCGGAGTTCGGCGCCGGCAACCAGCCGCTGGACCTGATGGTCTACCGCAAGGACGAGAAGGACTTCCTGCTGATGTCCAACTCCAGGCATGGCGTGATCAAGATCGGCACCGACGGTTTTGCCACGGCCTCGCCAATTACGGCGCGCGTCGGTGGCACGGCCGGCGTCGGTTTTGGAACCATCGCGACGATGACCAACGTGGAACAGATGGATTTGCTTAATGCGGGTCACACGATGGTGATTTCGCGCGGCGCGTCTGGACGGAACCTGAACGTCGTCGTCCTGCCCTGATCCACGCGAAGCTCTTCTCGTGCGCGTCTTCGTCCGACGGTCACTGCAGCGGCTCTGCCTGCTGACGTGGCTGGCGGCCGCAACGGCCTGCTCGGCCACTTCGACTTCGGAGTGGCCAGGCGGGCCGTTGTCGGCTGCGCTCGTGGTGGACACAGAGACGCAGCAACCGGTGGTTTGCGTGACCGGCTGGTCCTCCGATGAACTCAATTCGCTGCGGGCCCGGGACCTTCCGGCTGCAGTCTGGAATCAGCTCCTGCAAGTGAGCGTGGCGGGCACCACCGGCATCACCATCGCCGGAAGGCATCGCGTGAATGCCGATTCAGTAGACGTGGTGCCGAGATTTACTTTGGCCCGCGGACGCGAGTATGTCGTGCGGATCAACCCGTCTGCTCTTCCGGCGCCCCGGCCCGGCAGCATTGTCGAAACGCGCGTCATGCTGCCCGCGTTGGGGGCGGCACCAACGGTCTCGGTCACCGTCATCTACCCATCTTCCACTGTGTGGCCCGATAACATCCTTCGCTTCTATCTGCACTTTTCCGCGCCTATGTCTGGAACCGCGGCGGTGGGCCATGTGCGGCTGGTGGACGACACGGGCCAGGAGGTGCGCGATGCCCTGCTCGACGTGGACGTCGATCTCTGGAACCGCGATTACACGCGTCGCACGGTGTTTTTTGATCCGGGTCGAGTCAAACGCGGCATCAGACCGAACCTGGAACTTGGCCGCGCGCTCGTCGCCGGCAGGAAATACGCCATTGTGGTCAGTCCTTCATGGCGTGACGGACGCGGCCAGGAACTCATTCGTAAATTTCGTCACGAATTCACGGCCGGACCGCCAGTCGAGCGCCCCGTCGAACCGGCGGCCTAGACGATTGAGCCGCCCCCTGCGGGATCGCGCGACCCGCTCGTGGTGCGATTCCCCTGGGCACTTGACGAGGGCCTGCTGCAACGCGCCATGGGTGTGACATCGGCGGGCGGTCAGCCCATCGACGGCACGGTGGCCGTGCGCGCCCAGGAAATGGAATGGACGTTTACGCCCGCCGCCGCTTGGCGCAACGCGCCGCATGCCCTGGCGATCTTGACCGTGCTCGAAGATCCAGCCGGGAACAAGGTCGGCCAGGCCTTCGAGTTCGAAATGTTCGCGCAGCCGCGCACAGCCGACGCCGAACAAATCACAATTCTCTTCCGCCCCCGTTCCTAATTCACATAAAGCAGGCGAATCTGGAACAGCACGTAGAGCCCGATCAGGCCGCCGATGATGGCGCCAAGGAACGACCCCCTGAGCAGCGAAAATAAGATCCCGATCAACTGCGAATAGAACATCAGCGTCCACGCAGACTTCTTGCGAGAGAACAGCCCTGGCAGCGCCAATCCGAGCAGCACCAACTGGGCCAGCAGCACAACCGTGATGAGGTAGGTGAACCCGGCGGCGTAGCCCACACCGCCAAACGGCACCATCGCCGTGCCGATACCGAGCATGAGGAGCAGGCCCGGCAGCAAGAGCACCAGTAGGACAAGAGCAATCCATGGCGTGATGAGGTAACCGAATTTCACCAGGAATTCCCGGATCTCGCCGGGAATCTGGAACGGAGCTTTCTGGACGAGATAGAAGTCGAGAAACCCAACAAGGTCGCGTGGTGCCTGATCGGATGTGGTCATGAGAACCTCCTATGCGAAAACAGTCGCGGCATTGTAGTTCAAAGGGCTCCCCGCAGCCGCACTTCTGATTCGGCATACCGCTTCCGCAAATCCGCGTAGGTCGCCACTGCCGATGCGTCTGGTGTGACCCGGCTCGCCGCCAGCGGGGAGGCCAGGTCCCTGACGACGTCGGACCATGGCACGGGGTCGGATGAGGCGGCCGCATCGGCATGCCACGCCCGCAGCGCCGACCCCAGGCACGCAGAGTTACCGACCGGGAACTGATAGACGTCTGCGTCGAACACGTTGGCCATCACCTGCAATACGTCGCGGTTGGCGGCGGCGCCGCCAGTGGCGTGGATGCGCCGCACGTCCACGCCCATCCAACGCGAGTGATTGGCCATGGCCATCATCTGCGCTTCAACCACCGCCCGCACGTTGCCCGGCACATCGTCGGGCTCAAGGCCTACACGGCGCACACCGGGTTCCGGGACGTCTGGCGTGATTTCGGGATCGAACCAGGGAAACATGAACCGCCCCAGGTTGCCGGCTGGCGTTGACCGGAGCGTTTCCGAAAAGCCGGCCCAGGCAAGCGCATAGGCGTCACGCACACGCTCACGCGCCAGCGATCCGTTCTTGAAGACGGTGATCCCCATGAAGTCGCCGGTCGGCGCACCGAACACATGGCCGATGCCTCCAGGGTCCACCCGCGACTCGCGCATGATGCCGGCGATAGTGTCACTGGTGCCGAGCGAAACCACCACGTGGCCGTCCGACACGAGACCAGTGCCGACGAGGCTGGACGAGTTGTCGCCGGTCCACGCAACGATGCGTGCGGGTGGCAGGCCATACGTCGACTTCCATCGTGGCGCGAGTGTGCCAATCACGGTGGCCGACGGCACGACCCTCGGCAGCTTCGGCAGCAAGTCTGGCGCCGTGGCGTCTGCGGCGAGCGGCCACCACTCCTGGGTCGCGAGGTCCATCAGGTTCATGCCGCTGGCATCGCCTGAATCAAGCGGTGCATCCGCACCAAGCAGGTGTGACGCGAGAAAAGAACTGACCAGATGGATGCGCGCCGTGCCGGCGTAACCCCGCGGGTCGGCCTTGTAGAATTTCCGAATCTGCGGCCCGGTGAAACGTTCGTACGCGCGTGATCCCGTGCGCTGGGCGAGCACGGCGGCGCCACCAACCGCCGCACTGATCTCCGCGCACTCCTCGCGCGTGCTGCTGTCCATCCAGATCGGGGCCACGGATCTGGTGAACATCCCGTCGCTGCCGAGATACACGCTGCCGTGCTGTTGCGCGCACCCGCTGATGGCGCACAGCCGGCTCATATCAACGCCGCTCGCAGCCACACGACCCAGCATCTGCTCCAGTGCCCTGACCCACATCGCTGGAGACGAGACCCTGACGAGCGGGTCGGCTGAAGGCAGCACGCCATGGACGGTGCCGAACTCTGGGAACGTCTCGTCAAACGGCATCACGTCCTTCCAGAGAACTTCGGCGTGACCGCCCGTGACACCGATGAGAATGGCCGACAGGCTCTGCGTTGAACTGTCGAGCCCGAGGTAACACCGCGGCGCGCCGCTCACGGAACCTCCCAGCCCCCAGACGCCGCGGAGCGGAACGCCGCATCGATGACAGCCATATTCTTCACCGACATCTCAAGCGGATACGGCGTCGGGCGTGATTCCAGAATGGCGAGCGACAATTCGTCCCCTTGAGCGCAATACTGATCACACGCCGGAATCTCGAGTGTCTCGACAGTCCTGCCCAACAGATCGCCCTGTGTATCTACGAAGAGGCGGCACGGCCGATCGGGCGGCGCGTTGAAGGGAATTTCGACCTCGAGCCGGCCGCGTGTGCCAAAGACCTGCACGCGCTGGTAGGGCGTCAGCCTCGTGCTGCAGACGCCGATCGCCTGGCCCGACGGGTAGTCCAGCATCAACGAGGCGAGAGTATCAACGCCCGACACCGGGTCGCGCTCCACCAGGCTCATGACCCGCCGCGGCTCTTCTCCGAAGATCATCCGCGACGTCATGATCAGGTAACACCCGATATCCATGAGGCCACCGCCGCCCCACTCGGCCACGTTACGAATATTGGCCGGGTCGTCATTGAAGTAGCTGAATGCCCCGACGTACGAACGCACGGCGCCCAGTCGGCCAGAGCGGCACACGTCCAGGGCACGCAACCACTGCGGCGCGGACCGCACCATGAACGCCTCCTGGATGACCACCCCGGTCCGATCGCGTACGCCGATCAGGGCCTGCGCCTCGCTTGCCGACAGGCCAACCGGCTTCTCGCAGAGCACGTGTTTGCCCGCTTCTGCCGCTCGTATGGTCCACGGCACATGCAGATGGTTCGGCAGCGGGTTGTAGATGGCGTCCACGTCGGGATCGGCCAGCAGGTCCTCATACGATCCGTGGGCCGTCGGGATCCCCAGCGCAGCGGCGACGGCTCGAGCCGTTGCCGCCTCGCGCGACGCAATCGCCACCACTTCGGTGTATGCCCCGCCCTGCATGGCGGGAATCACCTTGTCCACACCGATTTTCGCGGTGCTCATTACGCCCCATTTAATCTTCTTCATTCGTGAATCGACAATTTACCTCAGTCAAGGTCAGCCCGGCGTGGGGAGTCTGGCACAGCAGTGCGGAATAACCCGCCGCGTTTGAGAGGCGATGGGCGCGGGACTCATGGCAAACCGGCTGTCAGGAGTGGCCTGCATCTGGCTTCGTTGAGGGCCCCACCATGGACCAGGAGCAGTAGCGCGACCTCCGACTCGCCCGCCTTGAAGCCGCTTTGGCCGAAATGCAGCACCGCTTGGACATCCTCGAAGGCCGCCGGAGCGCCGAACGTGTGGCGCCGGCGGAACCCGTCCCCGTCGATACCGCCCCCGTCGAAACCGCCCCGAGGGACTTGACCGGCCTTGCGACGTTGTTGGGCTAGACATTTATGGTGTTCGGTGGCGCCTATCTCCTGCGCGCACTGACGGAGTCGGGGCGGGTGCCCGCCACCGCCGGCGTGATCATCGGCCTGGCCTACTGCGCCGGCTGGATGATCGCCGCCCACCGATCCGCTGCGACACGCCCCACCAGTGCGCAGTTCCACGGCGTCACCGCCCTGCTCGTCGCGCTGCCGAGCGTGTGGGAGGACACCGCGAGATTCAGCCTGATGAGCCCAGGCATTGCCGCCCTGACGCTGGCCGGCATCAGTGCGGCCGCGTTCACCGTCGCCTGGCGCGGTCGGCTCGACGTGGGTTGCGGCCGTCGCGGGATTCGGCACGGTCGCCGCCGCCTTTGCCACCGCATGGTCCACCAACCACTTCGCGGCGTTCTCGCTCCTGCTGATCGGTCTCAGTGTGATGACCTATTGGATGTCCGAACAACCGGGGCACGCCTGGCTTCGATGGCCCAACGCCGCTGCCGCCGGGCTCTCGGTGGTCGTCGTCACGATTCGCGCGCTCGGTCATCCTCCGCTGGAAACACCCGGGCTCGCGCTTGTCGCTCAGGCGGCGTTCGTCGCGACGATGCAGGGGTCGCTCGCGGTGCGACTGGTGATGCTCGGTCGAAATGCGCGGTTCTTCGATGTCATGCAGGCGGCGAGCGGACTCGTCATCGGTATTGGCGGCGCGGTGATGGTGACGCGTGCGTCACCCGGAGGACTCGGACTGATTGGCGCGGTCGCTGGAATCCTGGCGCTCGGCGCGTACCTGGGCGCCTTTCTGCGTCTGGCCGACCGCCCTCATCTCTCAGCCAGTTACCACCTGTTGGCCGCGTTCGGGCTCGTGGCGGCGATCGCGGCGCTCGCGCTGCTCTTCCCCGGGCCCATCCTGGCGCTGGCGGCCATCACGATCGGGATCATCTCCATCGGGCTCGGCCCCCACAGGCTTGCCGGCTACGCCGCGCTGCACGGTTCGGCGTACGTACTGACTGCGCTCGCCGCGTCGGGCCTGCTCACCGCGTCGCTGACGGCCTGGATGCGCAATCCGACGCCGTGGCCTTCGGTGTCTGCGGTCGGCTGGCTGACACTGGGCACAGCAGGGATATGCGCCACACTGCGACCCCCACGGCATGACGACATCGGCGACCTGCTCGCGCGCGTCGGGCGGCTGATCCTGGCCGCGCTGTTTGTGTTCGCCGCGAGCGGGGCGGTACTGATGGTGTCGGGTCCGCACATCGCGGGGCCCCCGCCAGACCTCGGTGTCCTGGCCACCCTGCGCACCACACTCCTCTCTCTGGCGGTCATCGGTCTGGGACTTGCCGCGCGAAGGCCACAGACCAGAGTCTTCGCCCGTCTGGTCTATCCCCTCCTCATCGTCGGCGGGTTGCGGTTCGTGGCCGACGATTTCCGTCACTCCGGTCCTGCCACGTTGTTCATCGCCCTGGCCGTCTATGGCCTGGCCTGGGTCCTCGGTCCGCGAATGGCTGCCCGAGGCAACGTCTGCTAGACTTTCGGCCATGCTGCGAACCCTGATGATGTGTGGAGGCCTCTTGATGTTGGCGATTCCGTTGACCGCGAAGACCCAGTTGCCCACCAAACGTGTGCTGACACTGGAAGCGGCGCGTCGCGTTGTGGCGGCGGCCGAAGCCGAGGCCCGCAAAAACAACTGGGCCGTATCGATCGCGGTGCTCGACGACAGCGGACACATGATCTTGTTCCAGCGGATGGACGGCGCCAAACTCGTGGCCACGGACATTGCGATACGCAAAGCACGCACAGCGGTCTACTTCCAGGGGCCGACCAAGGACTTGGAGGCGGAAGTCGCCGGTGGACGAACGGCCCTGCTGACGATCGAGGGCTTCATGCCACTCGAAGGTGGTGTGCCGTTGATGTCAGGCGGCCAACTCGTCGGCGCGGTCGGCGTGAGCGGAGTCAGTGGCGCTCAGGACGCGCAGTGCGCCATCGTTGGAGCGGCGACGATCAAATAAGCGCCGCAGCAATTAAACGCCCCCATTGAGGATTGAGGGTTGAGGATTGAGGATCGGGATGGGACGGATGGCTAATCGCTGATCTTCGATGGGAATCGCCGGACGGTCTGATGGTGGGATCCCAATCGCCCAATCCCGCAACCCGAGAGATCCTACAATCCGACAATCCGACAATCCCAATCCGCGATCAGAGATCAGCAATGCGGACAATCTCGATCCTCAATCGCTCCATCCTCAACCCTCAATAGGGGCTATTTAGGATCGGGCGAGCGCAAGAAGCGTCGCGAGCGCGATCTCGATGCCGCGAAGGCTCGGGATCTTGTCGACGGCAATCCACTCGTCGAGAGCGTGCGCCCGTCCGCCGCGGCCACCCGAATCCACGGTGATCGCGGGGATGCCGAGGCTGATGGGGATGTTGGAGTCGGTGCTGCTCCAGCTGAATGTCGGCCGACCGCCAGCCGCCCGAATCGACGCCGCAGCAGTCTGGACGATGGGCGAGTCGATTGGCGTTTCTCCTGACGGCCGATCGCCAATCAACTTCAGTTCGGCCGTCACCGGGCCCTGTGCCGTGGAGCGGGCCGAGTTTTCTTCGCGTACCGCGTCAGCAATCAACGCCATCAGGCTTTCGTCGAGCTTCTGCAGTTCTGCGCGCGACTCCGAACGCATGTCGAGTTCCATCCATGACTCGAAGGGAATTGAGTTCACCGATGTGCCGCCACCGACCACGCCGACGCTGTACGTCGTTTTGGGTTTCTCTGGGACAGTCAGCTTTCCAAAACGTTGCATCGCGCCGGCCATGGCGAATGCCGGGCTCACAAGTCCGAATGCCCCATAGCTGTGGCCACCAGGCCCCTTGAAGATGACGTGATACCGGCGGCTGCCGACGCCGCCGTGGGTGATGTTTGCCCCGCCGCCGGCGCCGTCCATCGCAATGAACATCTTGATGCGGTCCTTGTACTTGCCCTTGTTGAACAGGTACTTCACCCCGCGCAAATCGCCCTGGCCCTCTTCCCCCACGTTGCCGATGAACAGCAGGTCACTCTCGGTGCGAATGCCGGCCTCGTTCATCGCGCGAATCATTGCCAGCAGCACCGCAAGCGAACGGGTGTCGTCACCGATGCCGGGCGCGGACAACCGATCGCCGTCACGCGTGACCTTCACGTCGGTGCCTTCCGGGAACACGGTGTCGAGGTGCGCGGCAATGGCGATGAGTGGCGCCGTATCCCGTCCCGTCCCGGTACCCCGGCGCAACCCCATCACGTTGCCTTCCTCGTCCTGCTCAACATCGGTCAGGCCTGAGGCGCGCAGCATCTCCAGGTAGGCGACGGCGCGCGCGGCTTCCTTGAAGGGCGGAGCGGGTATTTTGGTCAGCGTGATGATCTCTGCAATCAGGCGATCGTGATCGCGATCGAGCACGGCCAGGGCCTTCTTGAAGCCGTCGCTGGACCGCACCGCGGCGACGGCCACATCGAATGAACTGGTTTGCGCCGTGACGACCGCACTGAGCAGGCCGACGGCAATGACGGTTTTTTGCAGTCGTGACAACATGCCGATGATCATACGGCCATTGGACCAGGCTTCTGCAGGCGCCAGGCAGCCAGCACAAGGCCACAGGCCAGCCACTGAAAGATGCCCACCTTCGTGCCAAGCGCCACGGCATCCAGCAGGCCGAAGATGTGCACCGATAGCAGAGACAACCCCGCCGCGATCCCGACGGACCGCACCCATTGATCGCCACCGTCGGTGGCGGCGATGTCGCAGGCGCGCCGGAACACGAAGCCAGTGACAGCCAGTTACGCCGCCAGCCCGATCAGGCCGACATCGAGTGCAGTCTGCAGAAAAAATTATGCGCATGTGGGTGACCGACGACCAGGTCGGGCCAGACGACGATGGTCGAGTATCCGCTATGCCGGAAGAAGTCGAATCCGATGCCGATCCAGGGCGAGGACTGCAGCGCCTCAATCCCATCTCCCCAGATGTCCATGCGTGTCTGCACCGACGCCAGCAGTTCGACGACCCTGGGATGATCGCCCCACAGGACGTAGGTCACAGCCGGCAAAACCAGGAACACTGCAACGGCCGCCGACCACCAGACCGCCGGCTTCAGAAACCGGCGCGTCATCAGCCAGGCGACACACGCGGCCGCCAGCCAGACCGACCTCGATTGCATGATGACGACCACGGCCAACATCCAGAGCGCGCGAGGTCGGCGAAGTGGTTGAGAGTCTCGGGCTGATTGGAGACATTGATCCCGGCGAAAATCGCGGCCGCAACCAGCACGCCCATGTACAGCGGAAGGCGGCCGAAGCCGCTCACCAGGCCGATGGCGCCGACCATGATCACTGCGGCGAACACGGCGACTGCTGCCAGAGCGGAGAGCCCCAGCACGGCGGGGAACATCAGCACCGGAGCCGCAAGCACTAGGAGCGCAGCCGCGCCCCACGCCACGCCGCGGGTCATTGCGGTAAGAGGTCCCGGATCAGGGTGCACGCTTACTTGAGAATCTCCCGAATCACTTTGCCGTGCACATCGGTCAAACGCATGTCGCGGCCATTAAACCGGTAGGTCAGTTTCTCGTAGTCGAGTCCGAGCAGGTGCAGGATGGTGGCGTGGAGTTCGTACACCGACTTCGCGTTCTCCACCGCCTGGTAGCCGTAGTGATCGGTGGCGCCCACAACGGTGCCGCCCTTCACGCCACCCCCGGCCAGCCACACGCTGAAGCCCTTGTTGTTGTGGTCGCGGCCGTCCATGCGCTCGGAAATCGGCAACCGCCCGAACTCGCCGTGCCAGACGAGGAGCGTGTCCTCAAACATGCCGCGGCTCTTCAGATCCTTGATGAGCCCGGCCAGCGGCTTGTCGGTCTCGGCGCAGTGCAGGCCGTGGTTGCCCTTCAAATCCCAGTGCGCGTCCCAACTCGGCTCGAAGTTGCCGCCACCCGAAAAAATCTGCACATACCGCACCCCACGCTCCACCATGCGGCGCGCCATCAGCGCCTGACGGCCGAAGTAGTCGGTGGGTTCGACGCCGATGCCGTAGAGGTTCCTGGTGGCGGCTGATTCCTGCCCCAGATCAATCGCCTCGGGCGCGTGCGTCTGCATTCGGAACGCCAGTTCGTAGGAAAACACGCGCGCCGACAGTTCGCTGTCGAGCGGATGCAGGTCGCCATGCTTTTCGTTCAACTCGGCCAGCATCCGCAGCCACCGCTGCTGCTCCTCGGGCGTGCGACCCGCCGGAGGCTTGAGGTCCACGATCGGCGACCCCTTGTCACGGATCTGGGTGCCTTGATACGCCGCCGGCAGGTAGCCATTGGACCAGTTCGGCGGCCCGTTGATCGGCCCGCCACGATGATCGGTAAAGACGATGAACCCCGGGAGGTTCTGGTTTTCGCTGCCCAGGCCGTAGGTCACCCAGCTGCCGACGCTCGGGCTGCCGGCCAGGATCGTGCCGGTATTCATCTGAAACAGCGCAGGCCCGTGCGCAGGACTCACGCCGTACATCGATCGGATCAGCGCAATGTCGTCCACATGCTGCGCCATGTGGGGAAACAATTCAGACACTTCCATGCCGGACTGGCCGTGTTTCTTGAACGCCCACGGCGACGGCATCAATCCGCCCGGATTGCCCATCACCGTGCGCACTTCGCCCACGTCCTTCATCGTCTCGCCCTGCCACTTCACGAGATCGGGCTTGGGGTCCCAGGTATCGATGTGACTGACGCCGCCGTAGCAGAAGATCGAGATGACGGCTTTGGCCTTCGCAGGAAGCGGCGCGGGCTTCGGCGTAAGGGGGTTCCGTGCTTGCGCACCCAGTGTGTTCTGCGACAGCAGGTCCGCGAAGGCGAGACCGGCAATGCCGCCCCCGAGCCGGCCCAGCAGTTCACGCCGCGTGTACTGAAGTTTTTCGAAATGCCCACACCCGTGGTGGTGGTGATGGTGACCCATTCAATATCGCCTCTGAAAACTTCGTCCTTGCTATTGAGAGTTGAGGGTTGGGGATGGAGGATTGAGGATCCGGCAATCCCTCAATCCAATCCGTCAAGCCGTCAATCTGATCCGTCAATCGCACAATTCCACCGCCCGCTCGTCATGGCCGGTACAGAAATTCGTTGAGATTGAGAAGCACGTGACAGAACTCGGCCAGTCCCTTCGGGCTTCCCGCGATGAAGGCTGCGCCGCGCTTCAGGTCGATCGCGTCAGCCGGCCGGCCCAGCGCGAGCCACACGGCGCGCTTCACCTGCGCGGATGGATCGGCGCCAGCCTCGCGGGCGACACGCTCGGCGAACTTCTCTGCCTGGAACAGCACCATCTGGTTGTTCATCAGGATCAGGGCCTGAGGCGCAATGGTCGTGCGGTTGCGGCGGTCGATCGAGTTGATCAGATTGGGCTGATCAAACGTCTCGAACATCGGATACCGGATGCTGCGCTTGGAAAACACGTACAGACTGCGGCGCCACGTGGAAGGGTCGCTGTCGGGCTTGCCTTTCCAATCGCGATTCGAACTCTTTTCAAACAGGTCGGGGTCGATGAACGGGAAGATCGACGGGCCGCCGACCGACGGATCAAGCGTGCCGGCGGCCAACAGGATGCTGTCGCGGATCACTTCGGCTTCCAGGCGCACTCGTGGCATGCGCCAGAACATCCGATTCTCGGGATCGACGCCGTAGTTGGCCGTCGTATCGCTGGACGCCATCCGATACGTCGTCGACGTGAGCATCAGCCGATGCATCGCCTTCATGCTCCAGCCCTGGCTCATGAACTCGGCCGCGAGCCAGTCAAGCAACTGAGGATGCGACGGCGCTTCGCCCATCTTCCCAAAACTGCTCGGTGTGCGGACGATGCCCTCGCCGAAATGGTGCTGCCAGAAGCGGTTGACCATCACGCGCGCAGTCAGAGGATTGTCTTTCGACACCAGCCACTCGGCAAACCCACGACGACGCCAGCTCGACTTGGCGTCTGGGGGCGGCTCAGGGAAGGTCCATTCATCGCGCCTGGCGACCGACAACACCCCCGGCGTCATCGCGGACCCTCGCGCATCGGGGCTGCCGCGGTGCAGGAAGAACACCGCCCCGGGCACGCGGCCCCGCTCGCCGATGGCCCGTGCGGTGGGCAGGCGTCGCGGCTCTTGATCGTCGAGCGCGCCAATCTCGGCCTTGACCGCCGCATGTTTCGCCTGGACCTCGGCGGGCATCAGGGCGACGACGTCCTTCTCGGTGATGAGCTTGCGCAGCGACGTGATCCCGACGGTGTCTTCGATCTGCTTCGCGTTAAGTCGCTGCCCCTCGGTGCGCTGGTCGGCGGGGGTTTTCCACGCTTCCTGCATGTAGGGCGACAGCTTTGCAACTTCGCGGTCGACCAGGACCTGATGATAGGGCTTCTCGATGGCCGTCTTCGCCGCACGCAGCGGCTTTTGCAACGCTTCGATGCGCTGCGTCTCGGCGCGGTTGGCCGACACCTCGTGCGCCGGGACGAGGGGATGATCCACATTGGTCGTGGGATAGAAGATCGACTGGATACGGTAGTAGTCCTTCTGCGGGATGGGGTCAAACTTGTGGTTGTGGCAGCGCGCGCACCCCACGGTCATCCCCATGAAAGTCAGCGAGGTTGTGGTCACGAGGTCGTCCACCGCGTCGAGCCGATTCCCGCCGCCCTCCGGCCCCAGGCGAAGATACCCGGTCGCAATCATCGCCTCGTCGGAGCCGGGCGCGTACTCATCTCCCGCCAGTTGCTCCTTGACGAACGTGTCATACGGCTTGTCACTGTTGAAGGCGTTCACCAGGTAGTCGCGGTACCGGTACATCTCGGCCCGGTCGGTATCGAATTCATAACCACCCGAGTCCGCGTACCGTACAAGGTCCATCCAGTGACGTGCCCACCGCTCGCCATAGTGCGGCGATGCGAGCAGCCGGTCGACCAGCGCGGGCCACGCGTTCGGGGACGAGTCGTTGACGAACGCGTCTGATTCAGCCGGCGTCGGCGGCAGGCCCAACACGTCCAGATACGCCCGGCGCACAAGCGTACGTTTGTCGGCGGCCGACACCGGAGTCAGGCCCTTGCGCGACATCGCATCAAGAATGAAGGCGTCGATGGGATTGGCGGACCAGCCCTCACGCGTGACCGCCGGGACCGCGGGTCGCACCACCGGCGTAAACGCCCAATACTGCCGTTCACTTTCCGTGATCGGGCGCTCCTCGCGCTTGCGAAGCTCATCGAGGTCGGTGCCGCCCCCGCCGGTGGCCCCGGGCACGGTGGCCCACGAGGCACCTGCCTCAATCCACAACCGGATGGTGCGCCGCTGCGCCTCGCTCAACGGCGGGGCGTCTTCGGGCATCTGCAGATCGCCGTCGTGCATGATGGCCTTGTAGAGCAGGCTCGCGGCCGGCTGGTGGGCCACCACGGCGCGTCCGGTCCGCCCGCCTTTTTGCAGGCCCGCGTCGGTCCTCAGATCGAGGCCGCCGTCTTTGGCATCGCCGTGGCACTCGATACAGGTCTTCTGCACGAGCTGGAACACTTCTGCGGCGAGTTGATCGGGAGTCCGGGTATCCTGCGGCGCGTCCTGCCACGCGCCAGACCATGGGGCCGCGCGTTCCGCACGCACCGTCACCACCACACCCCAGCCAAGCATCGTCGCAAGGCCTGCGGCCGTCACGGCAGCCGAACCAAAGATTCGTCGTCTCAGCATCAAAACCTGCTCCTGGCTACGAGTGCTCAAATGGTCGTCGCCCTCGTTGCGCCCTGATTCGTGGCGTCAGTATATGATCCGGCCCATGTCGCAGACGCAACGAACTTCGCTCGTTTTATCACTCGCCGGACTCGCCGTGATGGCGACCGCCGTCTCTGCCAGAACCGTCGTCACGCCTCCGGCCCAGGCCACCCGCTGGACCATTCCGACCGGGGGCGCTGCTGAAACAAACCCGCTACCGATCAACGCGGCGACACTCGCCGGGGGTAAGAAGTTGTTTGCCGCCAAGTGCGAACGCTGCCATGGACCTGCGGGCAAGGGCGATGGTCCGGACGCGGATGCGAAGTACGCAGACACGATGGACCTGACCAACGTGGCGCGCGCGCCGCGCAATTCCGACGGCACGGTGTTCTACAAGATCTGGAACGGGCGCTCGAACCCAAAGATGCCCACGTTCTCGGAAGACACCTCCAAAGATCAGGCATGGGCCATCGTCGCCTACGCCCAGTCACTGAGGAAACCGCCCAGTTCCTAAGTTCCCCAGTTCCTAAGTTCCCCAGTTCCCAAGTTCCCCAGTTCCCATGTCCTCCTCCGATCCCACCGGCCGGTTTGAACAGCGACTCTTCATCGCGGCCAAGCCGGCTGACGTGTTCGCGTGTTTTTTCGATCATGCCGCGCTGCAGGTCTGGTGGCAGGTGACCCATGCGGTGGTCACGCCGGTGCCGTTTGGCGTGTATGCCATCGAATGGGCGCCGACAACGTATCGCGACGATTTGTTGGGGCCACTGGGCGGCGTCTTTCACGGGACGGTGGTGGACGTGCGTCCGGACCAGCAGTTCCTTGTCGCGGACTGCTGGTGGGTGCCGCCCGAGGGGGACGCACTGGGGCCGATGGCTGTGCACGTCAGTTGCCAGCCTGAAGGTGCGGGATGTCGGCTGGTGGTGCGCCAGGACGGCTACGAACCGTCGCCGCGCTGGCGGCGCTACTACGCGGTTGCGTCGCGTAGCTGGCAACTTTCACTGACCGCGCTTCGGCGTCGGGCCGAAGAGCGCCATTCGGCGCACTCAGCCCGCTGACGCGCCGGCGGTGCCCACCTTGAGCGCCTTCGCCAGTCCGATGGCGAGCGGCGCAGCCAGGAAACTCAAGAGCGCGCCCATCTTGGCTTGATCGAGGTACGGCGAGGTAGTCGGAAACGCCGCCGTGGTGAAAAACAGCGCGACGGTGAATCCGATTCCGGCGGTCACTCCAATCACAATCATCGAGCGTTTTTCGAGGCCGACGGCTCTGGGAAATCCGAACGCGCCGGCAATCATCACAAACGCAAAGATGCCGAGCGGCTTGCCGATCACCAGGCTGCCCAACACCATCCACGTCACCTCACCCACCGACGAGAGTGGCACGCCGGCGTTGACCAGCCCAAACAGCAGCAAGACCACCTGGACCGGCGCCTTCCACCAATGCTCGAACCCGTTCATGGTGAGGCGCGGCATGAACGGCACGATCGGCGCCAGCGCCAGTGCGGGGTGGAGTCCGCCAACGTAGAGCCCGATCCAGGACATGACGCCCGGCCCCATGACGTAGACCCAGAAGTTGCCGACCAGGCGCCGGCGCAGGATCCAGGCCAACGCAATGGCGCCAGACAACCACAGTGTGAGCATGCCGAGGGCAAGTGGTGCGCTCGGATAAAAGATCGCGAGGATGATCAACCCCATCGCGTCGTCGGCAATGGCCAGCAGCAAAAGAAACGGGATCGCCGGGTGGCCCGTTGGAAAAATCATCCTCGCCACAAGGTACGAAAAGGCAATGTCCGTGGCGCAGGTGATGGCCCAGCCGCGCACCACCTCCATGTCGTTGATAGCGTACGCCGACATCACAAACAGGCCGGCCGGCATCACCATGCCACCGATGGCCGCGAAGACGGGAACGGCCGCCTGCTTCGCCGACGCCAGCGGCCCGCCCGGCAACATCGCCTCCACTACTTCCTTGGTGGCCAGGGCAAACAAGAACACCATGCCGACGTCGTTGACGCCGAAGTGCAACAGGTGCGCGAACGACACGTAGGCGGGGTAATTCAGGTTGGCCCAGACAAGCGCAATCAGGCTGCCGCCGATAAGCAGGAGTGAATTGTCGAGGATGAACTGGATGACCCCGTTCTGATCTGGCTGCTGTGTCATTCGCTCACATCCGCTCGACGATCAGGAAGTTATCGGCCTCTTGGTCCAGACCGGCGTGCATGGCCACAAACACGATGGTCTCGCCAATGGGCACAAGGGCCCGGGCCAGCAACATCTCACGTATGGCCGGGAGTGTGGCGGCCGGCGTCAGCATCGGTGTCACGCCCCAGACCAGTGCGAGCCTGGCGGCGGTCTGCGGGTTGGGTGTGGCGGCGATGATGCGTGACGCCGGGCGCAGCGCCGCCAGCACGCGAGGCGTCATGCCCCTCTTGGTGACGGCCACGATCGCCGTCGCGCCGGCGCGGCGAGCCAGCGTCACCGCCGCTTCGCACAACGCCAGCCCATGCCGGCTTGCGATCACCGCGTCGGGCGGAACCACGATCCCACCGTGACCACCGGCCAGGGCCATGTCACGTTCGGCCTGCTCAATGATCGCGGCCAGTGTGGCCACCACGCGTGCCGGATGCCGGCCCACGGCCGTTTCGCCAGACAACATGATGGCGTCTGCGCCCTCGTCCACGGCATGTGTCGCGTCGGTCACTTCAGCCCGCGTGGGCCGCGACGACAGTCGCATCGACTCGAGGACTTCGGTGGCCACAATCACCGGCACGCCTCGACGCCGGGCGGCCAGCAGGACGCGCCGCTGCACGGCAGGCACTCGCTCGAGCGGCAGCTCGATGCCGAGGTCGCCGCGCGCGATCATGACGGCGTCGCTGACGGCCACGATCTCATCAATGCGGTCCACCGCCGACGGCCGCTCGATCTTGGCGATGATCGGCATGTCGGCCGCCCCTGCCGCCGCAGCGGCCGCACGCGCCTGCACGACATCGTCGGGCGACTGCACAAAGCTGAGCGCGACGGCATCGACGCCCATGGCGATGCCCGCCTGCAGGTCGTCGCGGTCCTTGGCTGTCAGCGACGGTGTCTGCATGACGGCGCCGGGCGCGGTGATCCCCTTGCGGCTTTCGAGCACACCGCCCTCGACGACCCTGGCCACCAATCGGCCTGGTCCCACATCGGTCACCACCAGTTCGAGCCGGCCGTCGTCGAGCAACAGATGCTGGCCGGGGGCGACAGATGAGAACAACGGCGCAAACATCGTTGGGATGCGATTGGCCCCGCCCTCGTCGCCGCCCAGCGTCATCAGGACCTCGGCGCCGGCGGTGAGCGTGATTGGCGATGCGAGACGGCCTGTCCGGATCTTTGGGCCGGACAGGTCCTGAAACACGAGCATGTTGCGTCCTGCCGCCTGCGCCTGTGCGCGAACCGCGCGGCACGCGGCCGCGTGTTCCTCCGCCGTGCCGTGGGAGAAATTCAGCCGGCACACATCCACGCCCGCGGCAATCATGTCGCTGATCACATCGCCGTCGATGGTGGCAGGGCCGAGCGTGGCAATGATCTTGGTGCGTCTCATTGGGAAGTGTCTGAGGCAGCGTACAATTCAGGAGGCGGGACGGGCAAGAGCTGAGGAGACATCATTGTGAAGACGCGATTGATGGGAACAGTGCTTGCGGGCCTGGTGCTGATGGCAGCGCCTGCGTGCGCTCAGACGTCCGAAATCGAGGCGCTGCGAAGAGAGTTGGCGGCGGTCAAGGAAGATCTGGCCAACCTGCGCGCCACACTTGGCCGCCCGCGACCCGAGGTCGATCTCACGGGTGCGCCGACCAAAGGCAACCCCGACGCCCAGGTCGCGCTGGTGGAATTTTCAGACTACGAATGCCCGTTCTGCATCCGGCACTTCCGAGAGACGATGCCTATGATCGAAAAGAACTACATCGCCACGGGGAAGATTCTGTATGCCTTCCGCGACTTTCCGATCGATGTGCTGCACCCGCAGGCCGTGAAGGCGCATGAGGCGGCGCAGTGCGGCTTGGAACAGGGCAAGTTCTGGGAGATGCACAACACGCTCTTCGGCGCGCCCGCGCAGCATTCGGTGGAAGGGCTGGAAGCCACGGCGACACAGGCCGGAGTGAATCTGGCGCCATTCCGCGAGTGCATTGCGAGCGGCCGCACAACCGCGGGCATCAGGAAGACGGCGGAACTTGCCGCCAGCTTCGGCGCCAACGGCACTCCGGCGTTTTTTATCGGCCTGGTGGACAAGGCCAGAAATCAGGTCAAGGTGACCAGAGCGATCAGCGGCGCCATTCCGTTCGCGCAGTTTGCGCAAGCGCTTGAAGCGGCGCTCGCGCAAGCGGCCGTGAAGAAATAGACCTAAAAGTGCAGGCCGGTCATCAGCGACCAGACGCGGTGTTTGTACGCCGTCGTGCCCTTGCTGAATTCCGTCAGGCCCGCCGTATAACGCGCTTCCACCAGCAAACGTGAGAACGTCACACCCGCACCGGCAACCAAGCCGACATCGGTGCGCTTCAGATCGTCTGTGAAACCCTCATCGCGCACCCAACGGTGTGACGACGCCCGATGCACCGGTGGAAATGACGGTGGCGATAGCGCCACAACGGCGCGCAGCCGCCGGCGCGTTGGCGATTCACCACCCGCCGGCAGGCGCCACTTACCTGATCGATCCCACGCTGCGCCCCGACTTCCAGGCGCTGCCGCTTCGCGCCCGTGGCGCCACTGGCCGAGTGGAATGGTTTGTGAACGACACGCCTGTGGGCGTGTCCCTGGGCGAAGCGCCCCTCGCGTGGCCGCTCGCCCGCGGCTCGCACACCATTCAGGCGCGTGACACCAACGGACGCTCGGCGTCCACGCGGATCATCGTCAAGTAGGACCAGCGCCACCTTGCATCAGAAAAAAGACGTCGGGTGTCTTTTTGGCGACCGCAAACAAAAAGACACCGGATGTCTTTTCTCGCCTCGCCTTCGATCTAGCGCCACGGATCCACGAGTGCTTTTGGAATCACCATGGACTCGGCCACCGCGAGCGCGTCGTTGATTTGCCCGAGCCCGTAGGTGCGGGCGCCGATCAGATGCCATGGAATTTCGTGGTGGTAACGCTCGAGCACTTGAAGCGCCCGAAGGAAGTGCCCCACCTGGCTGCCCCAGCAGCCTCGGATATCGAGGTGCTTTCGGTTGATGTGTTCGTGCGCGTTCACCGTGCTGTCGCCCGTGTTGGTGTAGTGACCGGCGATCACATAGGCGCCGCCGTTGCGCGCCATGCGCAGGCCCTCTTCGAATGCGCGCGCGGATCCAGCCGCCTCAATCACAACATCGGCGCCCCGGCCGCCGGTCAGCGCCAGCACTTCTTCAAGCCGCTGCTCGGGCGTCGTCGAGTCGATGTTGATGACCGCGTCTGCGCCCATCTGGCGAGAAAGATCCAGGCGGCTCTCCGGCGCGCCAATCACGATGACCTGACCGGCGCCGGCCTTGCGTGCGAGGGCCGCCGCACTCATGCCCACCGCACCCGCGCCCTGAACAACGACGGTATCGCCGAGGACGATCTGCGAGCGTTCAATGATGTGCACAGCCGTCAGCAGACCGCAGCCGCCGCCAATGTACGACTCAAACGACACGCCATCGGGCAACTTCGCAACGACCACGCCCGGTTCGAGGTAGACCTTCTGCGCCCAGCCGCCGAACAGACCCTCGGTTGCCGAATCGGTGATGCCGTACACACGGCGCGAGGGGCACCGGGTCGGCGTCCGATGCGCGGTGCACGCCAGGCAGCGGCCGCACGTGCGATGCACGTCGAAAAACGCCAGCCTGGCGCCTTCCCGGAGCACGCGGCCTTCGGGATCCGTCAGTGTGCCCCTGACACGATCGAGCGTGCCGGTCGTCACATGGCCGGGAATGATGGGGTATGGCACCCCGGAAAGCCGTCCATGCCACAAGTGCACGTCGGTGCCGCAGACTTCCGACATCGCGGTGCGCAGCATCGCGCCGCCCTCGGGCAACTCGGGTTCAGTGAATTCACGGATTTCGACAGGCACGAGCGGTGCCGGCATGACGGCGGCAAGTACAGTACGTGGCATCGGGTACGATATCCTTCGCCGAAGAGCTTACCCTGATGCCGTTGCCCGCCACCATGGTGGAGGCCGCCGCTGCGCTTCGCGCCGGCCGGTACACCGCCACCACACTCGTCGAACGCAGTCTTGAGGCCATCGCCAGGCATGATGGAGCCACGCACGCGTTCATTCGCATCGATGCCGAGAGCGCACGCGCCGCTGCTCGAGTGGCGGACCATGAACGTGCTCGCGGTATCGACCGGGGTCCGCTGCACGGCCTGCCGATTTCGCTGAAAGACTTGATCGACGTGGCGGGCCAGCCCACCACCGCCGGCTCGCGTGTATGTGCCGACCGCGTGGCCACAGCCGACGCGCCCATCACCGCGCGATTGCGCCAGGCCGGCGCCGTGCTCATTGGAAAGACGAACCTGCACGAATTCGCGCTTGGCACCACGAGTGAAGACTCGGCGTTCGGCCCGATCCTGCACCCGGCCGATCACACACGGTCGGCGGGCGGCTCGAGCGGCGGATCGGCGGTCGCCGTCGCCACCGGCATGGGCCTAGCCTCAGTCGGCACCGACACAGGCGGCTCCATCAGGATTCCTGCCGCGGTGTGCGGCGTGGTTGGACTCAAGCCATCACGAGGCGAAGTGCCGGTAGAAGGCGTGGTCCCCCTGAGCGCGACGTTCGATCATGTGGGCCCGTTGGCACGGTCGGTACAGGACGCTGCGTGGTTGTGGTCGGTCCTGGCGGCCCGCCCGATCCACACCGTGCATCACGCCGACTTCAGGAACCTGCGCCTCGGACTTCTCGGCGGTTACTTCGCGCATCCGGTGGATGGGGTGGTTGCCACGGCGTTTGCCCGCGCGTGTGATCGCCTCCGATCGGCCGGTGCCCACATCACGGACTTCACGGTAGCCTCTGCGCCAGCCATCACCGAAGCGTACGTCAACGTCGTGTTGCCCGAAGGCGCGGCGTGGCACGCGCCGTGGCTCGACAGCCGGAGCGGTGACTATTCGCCCACGGTGCACGGTCGCCTGATCAGCGGAAGACACATTTCCGCTGTGGACTACCTCAGGGCCCGCGCGACCTGCGAGAGGCTCCGGCAGGAAATGGACGAGTTGCTGTCAACCGTCGATGCCCTGATCCTGCCGACGCTGCCGATTGTGGCGCCCGTCAGCGACCAGACCGACGTGACGATTGACGGCGTGGAAATACCTGTGCGCACGGCGATGCTCAAACACACCCAGTTGTTCAACATGACCGGGCACCCGGCGATCACCCTGCCGCTCGAAACCACGGGCCTGCCCGCCGGTTTTCAGTTGGTGGGGCGGCTGGGGGCCACTTCGCGGCTGCTCGATATCGCGGCCGCTTGCGAGACCGTATGCCCGTTCCCCCGTTGACCGTGACTGCCGCACTCGCCGCCTTGCACAATGGCGCGCTGTACATCGACGTCCGCTCGAGCGCGGAATACGCACAAGGTCATCCAGCAGGCGCGATCAACGTCCCCCTGCTCGACGCCGACGAAGACACCGGCCAGGTGTTGCCCAACCCCGACTTCGTGCGGGTCATGAAAGCGAACTTCGCGCCAGACGCGCTCCTGGTCATCGGCTGCGAGTCGGGCAGCCGTTCGGGGCGCGCCGCGCAGATGCTGGAAGTCTTTGGCTTTGTCAGTGCCTCAAACGTCGTCGGTGGATACGTCGGGTGGTGCGCGGCAGGCCACGCGGTTGAGACGTCAGCGCCTGCAGGCCACGCCTACGCCGATCTGCTGGCAAGAGCTGAGAACAACTCACACGAGGCATGAAGGTCTGAAGGAACTCCCACCTTTCTGTGGTCCTTCAGTTCCTTCATGCCTCGTGTGTATAAAGTGTTTCCTAAAGGTATTTAAAGAGGCCCTTGAGGGCTTCGGCGATGACTAAGCCGAGGGCCTGCATGGCTGGCCCGACATCACCTTCCGACATCTTGGACACGGCGTCGGCGACAGTCACGGGCGCGGTGAGCAGGAGCCACACCGTGGCCGCCGCCATCGTGGCCGCGACAAGCCCGGCGATCGCTACCAGGCTCACGCTCCAACGCCCAAGGGACATCGCCGGTTAGTTTACAACGAGCACGATCTTGCCGAATTGGTTCCCGGCGGCCAGCCGCCGCTGCGCCTCGGCGGCTTCACGCAGCGGATATGTCGAATCAACCACCGGCGCGTAACGGCCCTGGAAGAACCCATCAGCGGCGGCCAGCAGTTCCGCTTTCGACCCCATGTAGGACCCCGCAAACGTCAACTGCCGCGCGAAAAGGTGCCGCAGGTCGAGCGAGACCTCGAACCCGGTCGTCGCGCCGCACGTCACCAGACGGCCACCACGGGCCAGGGAACGGACGCTCTGGTTCCATGTGGCAGCGCCCACATGTTCAATGACGATATTCACGCCTAAGCCCTCTGTGAGCGCCTTGACGCGCCTGGGCACATCCTCGCGGGTGGAGTCGATCACATGATCGGCGCCAAGCGCGGAGGCGCGGGCGCACTTGTCTTCGCCACGGGCGGTGGCGATGACGCGGGCCTGCGCCATCTTCGCAATCTGAATCGCGGCTTGTCCCACGCCGCTGCCCGCCGCCACAACGAGCACCGTGTCATCGCCCGTCAGGTGCCCGCAGGCGAACAACATGTGCCAGGCAGTCAGGAACGTCAGCGGAAACGCCGCAGCGCTGACGAAGTCGATACTGTCCGGAATCGGGATGATATTTTCTGCGGGAACCGCGATCATCTCGGCGTATCCGCCGTCCAACTGGTAGCCCAGCACATCGTAACGGTCACATTGATGATCACGATTCGAGAGGCACGCCGCACAACGGCCACAACTCAGGCCCGGCTGCAGCATGACCCGCTGCCCGGCCACGAGGTCGTGTACGCCTTCGCCCACCTCGGCGATCGTGCCCGCCACATCAGCGCCGGAGATATGGGGAAACGGCAACGTGACGCGGTCAAGCCCACCGCGTTGCCAAAGATCCAGGTGATTGAGCGCGCACGCCGCCACGCGCACCAGGACGTGACCTGGACGCACCACAGGATCGGGTGCGTCCTCGTACACCAGCACCTCTGGCCCGCCGTGAGTGTGAAACCTGACCGCCTTCATTTCCCTAGAATTCGATCACTTCGTCTTCAACAGGACGACCCAGCGTCACGAGCTGTTCGCGCCACATCGACGCGTCGCCCACCACCACGACGATGGCGTCGTCAGGCCTGACGTGACGGCGCGCCGCGGACGATACCGCGTCGGGTGTCACGGCCTCCACTTCCGGCACGAAGCGGTCGAACACATCGGCGGGCAAGTCGAACGTCGCCATCCGCGCCGCGGCATGCGCCAGTTGCTCGGACGTTTCGAACTGGCGCACGAAACCACGTGTGATCGATGAC
Source organism: Acidobacteriota bacterium (assembly GCA_009694745.1). Lineage (GTDB taxonomy): Bacteria > Acidobacteriota > Vicinamibacteria > Vicinamibacterales > SCN-69-37 > SYFT01. The sequence goes on along the minus strand of SHUF01000039.1, from coordinate 1,139 downwards.
TTGGCGCGCTCGAGTTCGTCCGTCTCCGCCGGACGGCTGACGCCCACGGCCTCGAACTCCTTGAGAATCTCGGACACGACCAGGGGGGTGGCATCACCCTGCACGTTTGTTTCACACGAGAAGGTGCCCGATCGCACCCGGAAATCAAACGCCGTGCGAGCACCATACGTCAGCCCGCGCGCCTCGCGCAGGTTCAGGTTGATGCGGCTGGAAAACTGGCCGCCGAGCAGCGCGTTCAGCGTCACCAGCGCGTGGTATTGGTCCACGTTGCGCGCCGGCCCCAGATGCCCCACGTTCACTTCCGTTTGTGGTGCGCCCGGCCGGTCCACCACAATGATCCGCGCGGGCCCCGACGCGATGGCCACCGGCACCGGTGCAAGCACTGACGCGGCGGCGCTCGCCTGCCAGCCGCCCAGTTGCCGCTCGGCCGCCTCAAACGCCTCCGCGGCGCCCACCGCGCCCGCAATGATGAGCGTTGCGCCCAATGGGCGCACGGCCGACGCGTGGAATGCCCGAACGTCGTCGATCGACACCCGTGACAACGCGGCCGATGTGCCGAGCGTGCTGTGCCCGTACGGGTGCGTGCCGAACGCGGCCGACAGGAACGCGCGATCCGCCACCGCGGACGCCGAACTCCTGACCTGGCGCAACCGGTTGAGCCGCATCTCACGCACACGTTCCAGGTCGCTCTCGTGAAGGCGGGGGCGCGTCATGACATCGCCCAGCAACGCCAACGCGCGCTCCATGAACCGCGGCAGGGTTGTCAGCGTGAACGTGGTGGTATCCGGGCCAACGTCAATGGACAGCTCACTCCCGAGGCTCGCAAACGCTTCCGCCAGGCCGATCGCGTCAAACCGGTCCGTCCCCTCATCAAGCAAGTCGGCCATCACACCGGCGAGTCCTGGCGCTGCTGGCGGGTCGAATGCCGACCCGACCGGCACTACCAGCACGATCGTCACCACCGGAATGGTGTCGTGGCGAATGGTCCAGACTCCGGCGCCGTTCGACAGCGTCGCGCGAACGACGGGCGGGAACGTGACGCGCGCGGGTGCGCCGGCCGCGGGCATCACAAAACGCAGATCGTCGGTCACGTGGTCACCACCGCCGGCTCGGAAAGTTCCAGGGCCCATTGCCGCTGG
>SHUF01000038.1 GCA_009694745.1 Acidobacteriota bacterium | reverse complement strand
CCGCCTTGATCGCAATCTCGGGAGCCTTGTCGCGTCCGGCCTGCTTCACGTGTTTGTCAACAATGTGCTGGCGTTCCTTGACGCGGCGGCGCTCGGCTTGCCGAGCCTGAAAGCCGGCCCAGAGCCCGGTGGAACGTTCGCGCACCGCACCGGCGGCAGCTTCAGATGCGCGGCCAAACGAAAACTGCGTGGCGAGAATCACCGACAGCGCCATCAGCGCGATGAGCAGCACGACGGCTCCGGTTCGCGCGAGATAGGCGACGAGGACCGACGACAGCACCTCACCAACCACGCCGCCGGCCGCGAACGGACGCACGCTGGGGGCGAACACATCGAAGGCCAGTGAGAGCAACGCCGCGGTGCACAGGGAAAAGAGGCCGCCACCCACGAGCTTGGTGTACGCCGCATCAACCTTGTGGCACCAGAACGAGCGCCAACCCACGATGCACAGCGCGGCAGGAATCAGATAGGCCGCGTAGCCAAAAAGCTGGAATGAGAGTTCCGCCACGAACGCGCCGATCCGGCCGGCGAAATTCACCACATCGGTGCCCGTGCCGTTGTTGAAAAACCACGTGGGGTCGGTGGGGGTATAACTCATCAGGGCGATGAGCCAGATGATCATCACCGCGAAGAGGGCCACCCCCGTGATTTCGCTTACGCGTCGAGAACCTGCAGTATCAGCCACCGTAGCGCTCCTCACATCTCCATCACGACCGGCAGCACCATCGGGCGCCGCCCGGCTCGCCTGCGGAACATCCGCTGCACTTCGAGCCGAATACGTTCTTTCATCAGCCCCGGGTCGGTGCGTTCTTCACGCGGCGCTTCCGCCAACGCCGACGTGAGCAGCGCCGGAGCGTCCCGCAGCAGGTCGTCCAGCCGGGGATCGGTGGCCATGCCTCGTGCAATGACCTCGGGGGCGCGTTCGAGCGCCCCGGTCTGGCCGTTGATGGCCACCACCGCCACGATCAACCCGTCGCCGGCGAGATGGCGCCGGTCGCGCAGTACCTCGTCGCCCACTTCGCCCATCCGGGTGCCGTCCACCAGGACCCGCCCGGTCTGAATCCGCCCCACGACCTTCGCCCCGGTCCCATCAAAGCGCAGGACATCGCCGTCCTCCAGCATCTGCACCGAGGTCGCCGGGCACACCGCCCTAGCTAGGCGGGCGTGCTGGGCGAGTTGCCGGTACTCCCCATGTATCGGCACGAAAACCCGGGGCTGCACCAGAGAAAGCACCAGTTTCAGCTCTTCGGCGGACCCGTGGCCGGAAACGTGCACGTGTTTCATGCCGTCGGTGATGATTTCGGCGCCGCGTTTCGCCAGGTGGTTCATCACCCGGCCAATGGCCTTTTCGTTGCCCGGAATGGCCCTGGCCGAAAACACCACCACGTCATCGTCTTCAATCTTGACGTGACGATGGTCGTCGATGGCGATGCGGGGCAGGGCAGCCATGGGCTCGCCCTGTGACCCGGTGCAGAGGCAGAGAATGTCCTGCGGATGGTGGTCGCGGATGTCGCTGTCGGCGATCTGCAGTCCGCCGGGCATGCGCAGGGCGCCCAACCGCAGGGCCGTTTCGGAGTTGCGCACCATCCCGCGGCCCACGAACGCCACCTTGCGTTCAAACTGATCGGCCATGTCTACCAGAACCTGCATCCGGAAGATGGACGTGGAGAAGGACGCCACGATAATCTTGCCTGGCGCGCTGCTGAAGATCTCTTCAAACCCTGGGATGACATCGCGATCGGAGCCGGTGACTCCCGGCGTGTCGGCGTTGGTGCTGTCGCCAAAGAGCGCGAGCACACCCTGTGCGCCCAACTCGGCGAGGCGATGAAGGTCGAAGCGCTGTCCATCGAGCGGTGTCTGATCGATCTTGAAGTCGCCCGTGTGGATGATCACGCCCTGCGGGGTGTGGATGGCGAGCGCCATCGCGTCGGGAATGCTGTGGGTGACGCGCAGAAACTCGATGGTGAAAGGCCCGATCTCGATGCGCTGTCGTGGCGCGACCGAAATCAGGCGGCCGTCGTGGTCCACGCCGTGTTCGTCGAGCTTGGGCGTGACCATGGCGAGTGTGAACGGCGACCCGTAGACCGGGCCGTCGAAGTGGGGCATCACATACGGCACGGCGCCGATGTGGTCCTCGTGACCGTGCGTGAGAATGAGGGCCGCAATGCGGCCTTTGTACATGTCGAGCGTTGCAACATCCGGGATCACCAAATCGACCCCGAAGAGTTCAGGCTCTGGAAACATGACACCGGCGTCCACCAGCAGGGCCGTATCCCCGCAGGAGACAAGCATCATGTTCATGCCGAACTCACCGAGGCCCCCGATAGGGATGACCTCGACGGCAGGCGCGCCGACAGCAGTACTCTGAGCCGTCATCATCGACAGCGACCTTCAATCTCTCGTTCGGACACCAGCCCCCTGGCGAGCGGAACTCGCCTGCAAAAGGCAGGACCACGACGCGGGTGCGCCGTTCAATCAGTCAATGTGCCCGACCTGTGGGTCGCTGGGAAGACCCGGAAAACAGGCAGGAATACAGGCGAACTATAGCACAGGGGTTCAGGCCGTACAAGGCCGGATCAGCGCGAGGTGCGGACTGAGACAAACAACTCTGTCAGCGTGGCGAACTCCGCCAGCGTCAGCGTCTCCGGCCGCCGTTTGCCGTCAATGCCGGCGAGCGCCAGCACGGCCGGCGCGGTCGCGTCGAAGTGCTTGAGGGCATTCGACAGCATCTTTCGCCGTTGCATGAACGCGGTCTTGACGACCTGCTGGAACACGAGCTCGTCCACGATGCGCACGGGACTGCGACGGAAGGTGAGTCGCACGACGCTTGAACGGACCTTGGGCGCCGGCGAGAATGCCGTTGGGGGCAGATCGAGTTTGCGCTCGATGTCTGCGTAGACTTGCGCGAACACGCTGAGGACGCCGTAGGCCTTAGTGCTGGGCTTGGCCACGAGCCGATCCGCCACTTCGCGCTGCACCATGAGTGTGGCATCCGTGAAGATGGCGTGAGCCCGCGACAGTTCGATCAGGCGAAACAGGATGGGAGACGAAATGTTGTACGGCAGGTTGCCGACGACTCGAAAGCGACGAGGGGCAGGAGGCTCGGCACTTGTGGAGGGAGGGCGGCTGGGCTGAAGTGCTGTGAGGTACGACACGACGTCCGTCCGCAGGAAGTCGGCGGTGATCAGGCTGACATTCGGGGGCACTCGACCAGCCAGATCGCCGGCCAGGTCGCGATCAATTTCCACGGCCAGTATGGGAGCGCCCGTTGCCGCCAGCGGCATGGTGATCGCGCCGGCACCCGGGCCGATTTCCAGAATCACATCCTGTGGCTGGACGTCGATGGTCTTCACCACCTTCGCCGCCCACGCATCCGCCAGGAAGTGCTGGCCAAAACGTTTGCGGGGGCGATGGCCGGTGCGGGGACGGATGGCCTGGCGGGTGTTCACTGACACAGCGTGAGCTCAGGAGGCGTCGTCGTCGCCGCGCCAGTACTTTTCTTCGATCTCCATGATTTCTTCCTCGTTGAGTCCGAAGTAGTGGCCCACTTCGTGAATCAGTGTTTCACCAATGCCGACCACCACGTCGTCTTCGTCAGCGCTGTCTTCGAGGATGGGGAGGCGGAAGAGCGAGATCTTGTCGGGCAGGACGTTGCCGTGCGCCCACTGGCGCTCGGGGAGCGGCGTGCCTTCATAGAGTCCGTAGATGGTGTCGGGTGGGTCGACTTCCACTTCGCGGAGCTGATCGAGTGTGGGCTCGTCCTCTACGACGATGGCCATGTTGACCATCGCATCGCGGAAGCGCTGGGGGAGCGAGGCGATGGCCTCATCAACGAGGCGCTGGAACTGGGCGGGAGGGAAGTCTTCGGAGGTCATTGCCTTCGATAGTACGCGCAAGACGCCCGAACCGCGCAACGCTCGCACAGCGGCTTCGGCTTGCAGATGCGCCGGCCGTGCAGGGTGAGCGTGTCCGACGCGCGTGTCCATCGGTCTGGCGGCATCAGGGTCATCAGGCGCGTCTCGGCCCTGACCGCGTCTTCACCGGCCTTGGCGGAAATCAGGCCGATGCGCGTTGCGACGCGCAGCACGTGCCGGTCCACCGGCAGGCCAGGGAGGTTGAAGGCATGCCCGCGGACGACGTTGGCCGTCTTTCGTCCTACGCCAGGCAGAGCGACGAGTGCGTCCATGTCCGACGGAATCTCGCCGGCATGTTCGTCCACCACGGCATTGGCCATCCCGATGAGGCTCTTCGTCTTCATGCGAAAGAAGCCCGTGGGCTGAATCAGTGTTTCGAGCGCAGCGGGGTCTGCTTTGGCCAGCGCCTTCGGCGTCGGGTATTTCTTGAACAGCGCAGGCGTGACTAGGTTCACCCGCGCATCGGTGCACTGCGCAGAGAGAATAGTGGCGGCCAGTAACTCGTATGGATTCGTGAAATGCAGTTCCGTCCAGGCATTCGGGTGCTGAACGTCAAGCTTGTCAAAAACTGCGACCGCGTCTTTCATCAGTGAAGCGGGCCCGACGGCCATCCCTGCGCCTGTTGCGCCTGGGCATCCTGCATGGCTTTCATCTGTTCCTGCAGCGCGTTGATGAGGCCCGGGATGACGCCGAAGGGCAGTGCGATGCGTGAGACGACGGGCGCCTTGACGGTTTGGGTCTGTTCGGCAGAGCGGATGTCGGTTTCCGAGAGCGGCCGGACGTCGCAGAAGGTCAGGGTCATGTCGAACGGCGTATGGCCCACGGCGCAGAAGTTCGCGTAGGTCCGGGGCTGTTCGCCCTGGTCGTCCGGCACGATGGTGAAGCTGAGCTGTTTGGTGGGCAGTGTCATGTCAGTACTTTCTCATGACTCCGACGACCACGCCCTGCAATTGGACCAATGCGGCATCGACAATCATCGGCTGCATGGCCGGGTTGGCGGGTTGCAGGCGCACACGGCCATTCTCGCGATAGAACTTCTTCAACGTCACGTCGGCGCCGCCCAGGAGGGCGATGACCATCTCGCCGTTTTCGGCGGTCTTCCGGTCTTCGACGATCACATAGTCGCCGTCGCGAATTTGCTCGTCGATCATCGAGTCGCCCTTGACCTTGAGCACATAGGTATCGCGGCGCCCCACGAGATCTTCGGGCACAGCAATGGTCTCGTTGCCTGTGACGGCTTCGATTGGTAGCCCGGCCGCGACGTAACCGAGCATGGGCAACTCGACGGCGCGCTGGCCCGTGCGGGCGGTCAGCAACTCCACCGACCGGCTGCGGTTCCAGAGCCGCCGAATGCACCCCTTTTCCTCGAGGTTGGTGAGGTGCTTGTGCACGGTCGCAAGCGAAGAGAGGCCGAATCGACGCCCCACTTCCTCAAGGCTCGGCGCATAGCCGTGCTGCTGGATGAATTCCTGAAGGTAATCGAGAATCTCGCGCTGGCGTTTGGTGAGGGGCTGCACGGGGCCGACTGTATGCAAAAGAAAGGCGAAAGTCAACGGACTGGGGAGTTATGCCTTTCGCACACCCCATCCGCGAACTAGTCGGAATTACTGCGCTTTCGGTCCCCGGTCTAAGATGCGGGGCATGGCTTTGCCGCCCCTCGGACCGGGGCCGATCGACGTCGTGGGATTCGGAGAGAACTCGGTCGATGTTCTTGCGACCGTGCCGCACTGGCCGGCGCCCGATGACAAACTCGAACTACTTAATCTCTCAACCCTACCCGGAGGCCAGGTGGCGTCCGCCATGGTGGCGTGTGCACGCCTGGGGTGCGTGACGCATTACCTGGGCGTGTTCGGCGACGACGAGTATGGGCAGCGAATTGAACGTGCGCTGCGCCACGAGGGGATCGACACGGGCGGATGTGTGCGCGCGGCGGCGCCCAATCGGTCCGCGCTCATCATGGTCGATCGCGCGACCGGCACCCGCACGGTGTTGTGGAATCGTCACCCCGCGCTCCACTGGCCCGCGACGCAGGCGCCTCCGGTCGCCATCGCCCACGCACGGGTCCTGATGGTGGATGGCACTGACCTTGAGGCTGCGGTGCGTTTGGCTGGAGACGCCCGCGCGGCCGGCGTGCCCGTGCTCGCGGATGTTGACAGCGCGACGCCTGGCATCGACCGCCTGCTGAGTCTGGTGGATGTGCTGGTGATTCCCGCCGGCTTCGCGTTGTCGTACACCGGCGAGTCGGGCGTCCCGGCCGCCATGCAATCGATTCAAGAGCGATTCCGCACGACCACCGTGGTGGTGACCCTGGGCGCCAACGGGGCTGTGGCGCGGGCAGGCGGCGAAGTGGTCGAATCCCCAGGTTTCGTCGTGCCTGGGGCCGACTCGACCGGGGCGGGCGATGCGTTCCGTGGCGGGTTCATCGCAGGCTGGATCGCGGCCCCGGCCGGGGCGACGCTCGGTGACATTCTCACCTTCGCCAACGCCACCGCAGCCCTCAACTGCCGGGCCGTGGGAGCCCAGGCCGGCCTGCCGACCAGAGCTGAAGTGATGGCCCTGGTAACCGAACCGCGGGTTCGCCGGTCTAACGGGCATGGGGGCTCACACAGCGGTGGCTGCTGAACAGATGCCGGCCTCGAGGACGGGCATGGACGCCGAACCAGTTGCGCAGGCCGTGGCCGCCCCCGCGACCGCGCTAGACCTGGCCGCCGCCGAAGACCGCGTTCTTGTGGCGGCGTTTCTGGCCGGCAGTCAGGACGCGTTCCAGGTCATCGTGACCCGCCATCAGCGGGCCGTGTATCAGGTGTGTTACCGCTTTGTTCGAAACCATGAAGATGCCTCGGACCTGGCGCAGGACGTATTCCTGCGCGCGTTCAAGGGGCTGAAAAACTTCAAGGGGGATTCGGCGCTCAGCACGTGGCTCTACCGCGTGGGAGTGAACTGTTGCCTGAACCGGATTGCCGCCAGACGGCCGGACACAGAGCCGCTCCTTGAGTCGCGGCACGTGGATCCCAGGTCTGACGATCCGTTCCGCGCGCTCGCACGCAGCGAAAAAGCGACCGAGGTGAAACGCGCCATCGCCCAACTGCCACCCAGGCAACGCGCGACCTTGCTCCTGCGGGTGTACCAGGAACTGTCGCATGAAGAAATTGCGGGAATCCTCGGCGGCTCTGTTGGCGCCGCCAAGGCCAACTTCTTTCACGCACTCAGTAATTTGAAACGGCTGCTGCAATCATGACTACGCATTTGTCTCCTCAGGAATCAGTCACTGCGCTCGACGATGTGTTGCCAGAGAGCCGTCAGGCCCACTTGAAGTCGTGTGCCTCGTGTCAAACGGAGGTGGACGGGCTTCGCGCGATGATGGTCGATCTTGGCGATGCGGAGGATGTACCCGAGCCGTCGCCGTTGTTCTGGGATCATTTTCAGTCGCGCGTGCAGGCCGCGGTGCAGGGAGAAATGGTGCGGCCGGCACGCGTTTCGTGGTGGTCCATAGTCGCGTCTGTGCGTGGTGCCGTGGCAGCCGTGGCAGCCGTGGCAGCCGCGGCAACCGTGGCCGCCGTGACAATCGCGGTGGCGCTGTATCCGGGGGCGCCCGTGGCACCAGTGGCACCAATGGAGGACGCGCAGGTCGCGGTGGCCGATGATGCGATGGCGCTCGAGACTGCGGAATGGGCGTTTGTTTCCGGCATGCTGGACTCGTTCGAACCGAACGATGTGCGCGAGGTGCTGGCGCCGTCAACGCTTGCCGTGGATAACGCGTTTGCGTCCCTCACATCCGGCGAGCGTGAGGTCTTTGCAAAATTGCTGTCGGCCGACCTGGCCCAGGGAATGGAGTAGCGTCGTGGCAATGGTTCAGAGAGTGGCTCTCGCGGGCGTTGTGATCCTCGTGGCGTTGACGCCGGTGCGACCGGCTGCCGCGCAGGAGCCTCCGCCCCAGCAGCAGGGGCAGGTGAATCGGCCCAATGCCCAGGGACCACGCGGTCGAGGGCAGGGATTGCCCGCGCCCGGGCCCAACATGACGCTGCAGGAGATGCAGTCCATGTTTGATGCGTATGCCCTGGTGCAGGCGCAGCGGGTGCTGCAGTTGAACGACGAGCAGCACCAGCGGTTCTTCATGCGCATGAATACCCTGCAGGATCTGCGGCGGCGGCACAACCAGCAGCGCATGCGCATGCTCAACGATCTGCGGCGCCTGTGGCGCGACCAGGTGGGCGAGGCAGACGTGCTTGTGCGGATTCGCGCGATCGACGACCTTGATCTCAAGTTCGAGGGCGCCAGCAGGACCGCCCGCCAGGCCATTGATGAGGCCCTGACCGTCCGGCAACGCGCCGGGTTCCGATTCTTCGAAGAAGACATGGAGCGCCAGAAAATCGATTTCCTCACGCGGGCCCGGGCCGGCCGGCAGGGCCCAGGCTAGAGGGGCGCTGGACGCGCTACAATCAGGGCATGCCTTCACGATTGGTGATGCTCGTCGCGATTGTCGCGTTGGCGGTGCCGTCGTTGTTTGCCTCGGGCGCTCCCCTGGGGTTTACCTCGACACTGGCGCAAGACCCGGCGCGGGCTGCGGCCGAACGCGCCAGCAAAAAGATGCAGGCCATCATGACGCGCGCCGCGGTCCCTGCCGCGACGCCGGTCGTCAAGACCACATTCACTGAAGAGGAGCTGAACGCCTACATGCGCGTGCAGCCGGATCTGCCCACGGGCCTGACGCAGCCAACCCTCCAGTTTCTCGACGACGGTCGCGTGCAAAGCCGGGCGCTTGTGAACCTGGACATCGTGCGCCTCTCCGAGAAACGCGGCTGGCTCGATCCACTCGCCTACGTGACCGGCATCCTTGAAGTGCATCTGATTGGTGTGTTCCGTGGGGCCAATGGTCAGGGCGTCTTTACCTTCGAATCCGCCAGAGTGGGAGGCGCGCCCGTAGCGAAGGCGGTGCTTCAGGAACTCCTCGCGTTTTACACAAAGACGCCAGAAACGCCCAAGGGCATTCTCCTTGATACACCTTTTGACCTGCCGGCGGGCATCCGCGAGGTGGATCTTCGCCGTGGAATGGCCACGGTGATCCAGTAGCGGCCCGCGCGCCGCTCGTGCCGCGCATGTCTGCCGACCTGTTGTCGCAGCCCCTGCAGTTTGTCAAAGGCGTTGGCCCGAGACGCGCTGCCGACCTCCAGCGCGCCGGGCTCATCACCGTCGAAGATCTGCTCCTCAGGTTCCCGCTCCGGTATGAAGACCGCGCAAGATTGACGCCCATCGCCGGTTTGCGCCCAGGCATGACCGCCACCGTGGTCGGCGAAGTACTCTCATCTGGCATCCGGCCCACCCGTCGTCCGGGATTTCGCCTGTTCGAAGTGGTGGTCCGTGATGCGAGCGGCGCTGTGCGGGCGGTGTTTCCGAATCAGTCGTTTCTGAAAGATGTGTTCCTCCCGCAGCAGCAGGTAGTGTTGTTCGGTCCGCTTGAGTATCGCGGCAGCGGACTGCAGTTCAGCAATCCCGAGTACGAGATCGTCCGCGGGGATGCCGACGATCCAGACGATGCCCAGGTGCACACCGGGCGGATTGTGCCGATCTACGAGAAGGTCGGTTCGATGACGCCTCGCATGCAACGGTCGCTCATGCATCAACTGATGGCCCAGTTGCCGCAGGAAGTGAGTGACCCTGTGCCGTTGAGCGTGTGCCGTGCGCTGTCGCTGCCCACTCGGCGCGATGCGATTCTTCAAACGCACTTTCCGCCGGCAGGCGTGCCGGTGGACGCGCTCAACGCCTTTCGCACCGAGGCGCAGCGCCGGCTCATCTTCGAAGAATTCTTCCTGTTCCAGGCGGGCATGGTGCTGCGCAAGCGGCAGCAGGCGCAGCACCTCAAGGCGCGGCCCGTGGTGGTGGACGATCGAATCCGTGCGGCGGCGCGCAAGGTTCTGCCGTTCAAATTGACCGACGGACAGAAGGTGGCGTTGCGCGAGATTGTCACCGACATGCAGCGCGCCGCGCCCATGTCTCGGCTCTTGCAAGGTGACGTCGGAGCCGGCAAAACCATCGTCGCGCTGCTGGCCGCGCTTGTGGCGATGGAAAACGGGTTTCAGGTGGCGTTTATGGCGCCCACGGAGATTCTTGCGGACCAGCACTACATGACCATTCGCCGGCTCCTGGAGCCCTCGCGGTTTCGCGTCGCGTTGCTCACCGGCAGTCTGGGCGCTGCGAAGAAGCGCGCGGCCCTGGCGGAAATCGCCAGCGGCACCACGCATATGGTGGTGGGCACCCACGCACTCGTGGAAGGGGCCGTGGAGTTTCGCGACCTCGGACTGGTGGTGATCGACGAGCAGCATCGGTTCGGTGTGGTGCAGCGGGCGACGTTGCGCAGCAAGGGGCACCACCCCGACGTGCTCGTGATGACGGCCACGCCCATTCCGCGGACGCTCGCGCTTACGGCGTTTGGCGATCTGGATACGTCCGTGATTCGCGAACTGCCACCGGGGCGTCAGCCGATTCGCACCGTGGCCAAACCAGAATCACGGCGAGACGACATCTACCGGATGGTGCGTACGGAACTTGAACAGGGCCGCCAGGCCTACGTGATCTACCCGCTGGTGGAGGAGTCCGAGAAGGTGGACCTGCGGGCGGCCACCGAAATGGCCCAGACCCTGCAGCACGAAGTGTTCCCGGAATATCGCGTCGCGCTGTTGCACGGCAAGATGAAGTCTGAGGAGAAGGATCAGGTGATGGGCGCGTTCGCGCGAGGCGACGTCCACGTGCTGGCGGCCACGACCGTTGTGGAAGTGGGCGTGGACGTGGCCAACGCCACGATCATGGTCGTCGAACATGCCGAGCGGTTTGGCCTGTCGCAACTCCACCAGTTACGCGGTCGCGTCGGCCGGGGTGCGCATGCGTCCACGTGTGTGCTGGTCTATCAGGCGCCGCTGACCGAACAGGGCCACGCGCGTATCGATGCGCTGGTGGAAACGACCGATGGATTTGTCATCGCCGAGCGTGACCTGGAAATTCGCGGCCCCGGCGATTTTTTTGGCACGCGCCAATCTGGCTTGCCCACACTGCGGGTGGGTGATCTCGTGCGCGATCACGTGCTGATGGAAGAAGCGCGCCGTGAGGCCGTGGCCTGGCTTGACAAGACGACCGAGGCGCAGCCCCTGGTCGATTACCTTTCGGCCAACTGGGCGCAACGCTTCGGCCTGGTGGCGGTCGGGTAACCATGCGCATTGTCGCCGGCTCACTCAAGGGACGCCGCCTGCAAGGTCCCGCCACAGACGATGTGCGGCCGACCTCGGATCGATTGAGGGAGACGTTGTTCAATGTCCTCGGCCCGAGCGTCCAGGGTGCCCGGGTGCTGGACGCGTTTGCGGGCACCGGCGCCGTCGGCCTCGAGGCCATCAGCCGCGGCGCGACGCACGTCACGTTCTACGAGAAAGATCGCCGCGCGTGGCCCATCGCCGAGGCGAACATCGCGCACTGCGGGGTCCAGGTGCAGTGCGAGGTCATTCGCGGTGACTTCCGGCGATCGAATGGCGCCGGTAACTGTGACCTTGTCTTTCTCGACCCCCCGTATGATGATGATGCCTTGGAGGCGACGCTGCGTGTTGCGGCGACGCATCTGGCCCCGGACGGCGCGGTTGTGATTGAGCATCGGCGGTCTCGCGACACGCCGGAGAGCGAAGCCGGGTTGACTCGGACGCGCGTGCTCGTCTCTGGCGACAGCGCGTTGTCGTTCTACAGATAGGGAAGTATGCCGTCACCCCGCATTGCCATTTTTCCCGGGTCGTTTGATCCGTTGACGAACGGACACCTGGACGTGATCCGCCGGACGGCGCGGTTGTTCGACCGTGTGATTGTCGCGGTGCTCATCAATCCAAAGAAACGCGCGGTCTTTGCCGTGGATGACCGCGTGGCCATGATTACGGAGTCGTGCGCCGGAATCGGCCAACCCGGTCAGGTCACCGCGGATGCCTTCGAAGGGCTGCTGGTGCATTACGCTGCTCGTCAGGGTGCGTGTGCCGTGATTCGCGGCCTGCGCAGCGGCGTGGACTTCGACTACGAACGTCCGAGGGCGTTGATGAACGCGCATCTCGCGCCGGAGATCGAGACGGTGTGCGTGATCGGCGCCGATCGCCTGGCGCATATCAGTTCCCGCCTGGTGAAAGAAGTGGCGGGACTTGGCGGATCGGTTGAGGGCTTGTTACCCGACGCGATTGCCCAGCGGTTGGTGGCCCGACTCAGGGCCGGGAAGAGCGAGTCATGATGACCCCCACCCCGAGCGCGGCCCAGTTGGCCGCTCGAATGCAGCACGTGGCCATGTCACCCACCATAAAGGGGACGATCGCCGCAGAGAAGTTGCGACGCGAGGGCGTGGACGTCGTGGATCTGGGAGCGGGCGAGCCGGATTTTCCGACCCCGTCGCACATTTGCGAGGCCGGACACGCGGCCATCAACGCCCAGCGTACGAAGTACACCGCGAACATGGGCACGCTGGACCTGCGGCAAGCCGTGGCCGCGCGCTACCGCACGGACTATGGAGTGGAGTACGCCCCCGACGAGATCGTGATCACCGCCGGAGGCAAGCAGGCTCTGTACCATGCCGCCATCGGACTGTTCGGCCCCGGTGACGACGTGATCACACATGCGCCAGGGTGGCCGACCATCGCCGAACAGATCAAACTGGCCGGCGCGAAACCCGTCATCGTGCAGACGCGAGCGGAGCAGGGGTTTGTGCCCACAGCTGAGTTGCTGCTCGGTGCGCTGACGCCGAATACGCGCGGCATTGTCATCAATAGCCCCGGCAACCCGACCGGGGCGCTTCTCTCGGAAGCCGACGCGCGCCTGATCGCGGCTGAGGCGGCACGGCGCGGCCTCTGGGTGGTCCTCGACTTGTGTTACGAGCGCCTCATCTACGGTGGTGTGCCGCACAACCTGCCCGGCATCTTCGGCGAAGTGTTGCGTGACCGGCTTGTGCTGGCGGGATCGTCGTCGAAGGCCTATGCCATGACGGGGTGGCGGTTGGGATGGGCGGTGGGGCCAAAGGCGTTTGCCTCCGGCGCAAACGCGTTGCAGAGTCACACAACGTCGAACGCGAGTTCCATTTCACAGTACGCCGCCGTGGCGGCGCTGAATGGGCCGCAGCAGTGTGTGACCGACATGCTGACCGTGTACCAGCAACGCCGCGATCAGGTGCTGGAGTGGCTTGCCGAGGAGCCGCGATTCCGCTGCGCCGTGCCACAAGGCGCGTTTTATGTCTTCCCGGACATCGGCGATTTCCTGTCGCCCGGTGGTCTTCGAACCTCTCTGGAATTCAGCGATGCGCTGCTAGCCGAGGAGCACGTCGTGACTACACCGGGAGAAGCCTTTGATGCGCCTGGGTTCGTGCGGCTCTCGTACGCGACATCGCTCGAACGGTTGCGCGAAGGCCTGACCCGGCTGATTCGATTCGCGCGCAAGCACTCGTGACGCAGGACCTTCTCGATCGCCTCCGCGCCATCGTCGGCGCCGACCACGTGAGGCACGACCAAGAGACGCGTGAAGCGTTTGGCGTGGATGCGCTCGAGCGAGGGCATCCAGCGGACGCTGTTGTCTGGCCTGCAGATACGGCTGAAGTGTCGGCAGTGGCGCGCTTGTGCCACGAGACCCGCACGCCTCTGGTGCCCCGCGGTGCGGGCACCGGGTATACCGGTGGCGCCGTTCCCACGCAAGGGGGGGTGGTGATCAGCCTCGCGCGCCTCAACCGAATTCTGGAAATCGACGAAGGCAATCTCCTTGCGGTGGTGGAACCACATGTGGTGACTGGAGATTTGCAGGATGCCGTGGAGGCGGTGGGCCTGTTCTATCCGCCAGACCCGGCGAGCCTCAGGCAATCGGTCATCGGAGGCAACGTCGCCGAGTGCGCAGGAGGGCCTCGCGCGTTCAAGTATGGTGTGACTAAGCAGTACGTGCTTGGCCTCGAGGCCGTCCTTCCAACCGGTGAGATCATTCGCACTGGCGGTAAAGTGGTGAAGAACGTGGTCGGTTACGATCTGACGCACCTGCTGGTGGGATCCGAGGGCACGCTCGCCATCATCACCAAGGTCATCCTGCGGCTGATACCGAAGCCGCCGGTGCAAGTCACGATGCGCGCGTCGTTTCCGAGCGTGCGCCACGCCGTCAACGCGGTCACCGGCCTGATCCGCGCGCGAGTGATTCCCGCCGTGCTCGAACTGATTGATGGCGAATGCCTCGATGCCGTAGCGAAGAACCTCAATGTGCGTTCGCTCGCGCCAGCGGGCACCGCGGCCATTCTGCTGCTCGAGGTGGACGGACTGGCCGAGCAGGTGGCCGCGGAAGCCGATCGCGTGGAGGTTGCCTGTCGCGAGGCCGGATCCACCGAGTTCCTTCGCGCAGCCGGGGACGCTGAGCGACAGGAGTTGTGGCGCGTGCGGCGAGAGATCTCGCTGTCGTTGAAAGTGATCACGCCGCTCAAGGTCAATCACGACGTCGTCGTGCCGAAAGCGCGCGTACCGGAACTGTTCGATCTGGTCGAGGGGTTACGCGCCAGGCACCGCTTGTGCATTCCATGTTTCGGACATGTCGGCGACGGCAACATCCACGTCAACATCATGCTCACACCCGGCGACAAAGCTGAGCTGCGCAGGGCGCGCACCGCCGAGGAGGAACTGTTCCGGGGTGTGATCGCGCTCGAGGGATCGATCAGTGGGGAACACGGCATCGGGTTCTCCAAGATGAAATATCTCGAGTGGGAGCTGTCGCCGGAGACGGTTGATCTGATGCGCCGTGTCAAGGTCGCCTTCGACCCGCACGGCATTCTTAATCCGGGCAAAATGTTTCCGGGGTGAATCGATGAACACTGTTCTTGCGTCGGGGTTGGTCGTGCTTGGGGCGATTGTACAGGCGCCGGCGGCGCCTGTGGTGGTTGTGTTTGAAACGTCGCTCGGCGCCATCACGATTGAGGTCAATGTGGCGAAGGCGCTGGCGACGGCGGCGAACTTTCTGAAGTACGTTGACGAGGGGCTCTACAGCGACGGCAGATTTCACCGGACGGTTCGACCGGACACAGAGACGAACAAGGAGCATCCGATTGAGGTGATCCAGGGGGGGCGTGCGCCGCGGTCCGCAACTCCTGGTTATCCGCCGATCGTCCTTGAGCCCACCAGTGTCACGCGCCTGACGCATGTGGACGCGGCAGTCTCTATGGCACGCGCCGGAGCCAATACCGCGACGAGTGACTTCTTTATCTGCATCGGCCCACAGCCGTTGCTGGACTTCGGCGGCGCGCGCAACCCCGACGGCCAGGGCTTCGCCGTGTTTGGCCGCGTCATTTCGGGGATGGATGTGGTGAGAAGAATCCAGGCCTCGCCGGTGCGTCCGGGATCCCAAACGCTCGATCCTGTCGTGGTCATCGTTAAGGCTCGACGCCGGTAGGGCAGTTATGGTAGCGTATTCATGCCATCGAGGTGATACCTATAAAAGTCCGGTCGATCAAACTGCCAAAGGAACTTGAGCAGGCTCTCAAGACACGGGCCCGGGAGAAGGGCGTCTCCGACAGCTTTGTGATGCGCGAGGCGTTGGCTGAGTACCTGGTTCCCGACAAGGAGGATTCTGCTCGCGACCCGCGGTCGTTCGCGGCGTTGACGGCGGACCTGGCGGGATGTGTGGCCGGCCCGGCGGACCTCTCGACCAACCCGCGCCATATGGCGGGGTTTGGCCGCTGATGGAACGCGACATCATTGTCGATACCGGTCCACTGGTCGCCTATCTGAACAAACGGGACGCTTGGCACGACTGGGCCGTTGCCCGACTCTCTGAGGTCGAGCCGCCTCTGGAGACGTGTGAGGCGGTGCTGACGGAAGCATCGTTCCTGCTGCGCGGTGACGCACGGGGGCCCGATGCGTTGCTCGCCCTGCTCGAGCGCGGGCACCTCGTCTGCCGGTTCCAGGTCGATCAGGAGGCGGAGCATCTGCGTCGCCTTATGAAGCGGTATGCGGACGTGCCGATGTCGCTGGCCGACGCCTGCCTCGTCCGCATCACCGAAGAGCGGCGCCAGGCGAAGGTGCTCACATTGGACAGCGACTTCCGTCGCTACCGCCGCCTGGGTCGCCAAGTGATTCCCCTGATCTCGCCGAAGCAATAGATACAATGGCGGGGTGTCCACTGTAGCCGTGATCGGCGCCTCACGTGATCGTCGCAAGTTCGGCAATAAAGCGCTTCGTGCATTTCGCGAACAGGGTTTCACCGTCGTCCCGATCCACCCGACCGAGGCGGACGTGGAAGGGGAGAAGGCCTACGCGAGCGTGCTCGACTATCCCGGCACGATCGATGAAGCGACCGTCTACCTGCATGCCGAAGCCAGCCTGCCGGTGCTCGGGGAGGTCGCCCAGAAGGGCATACCCGTGCTGTGGCTCAATCCGGGCGCCGATGAACCCCATGTTATTGCCCGGGCCCACGCCCTCGGCCTCAAACCCCGCGTCGCCTGCTCGATCCTGGCCATCGGCGATTCCCCCATAAATTACTAACGGCCCCCAGGACCCCGGGACTCCGTGTTATACTGCCGCTGTAAGTCCTCGTTCGCTCCCCCAAACCAACCTAAACGGTTCCAGATTTCCTGAAGTTTTTCTGAGTACGAACCACATGGCACACCATTCCAGACGTTCCGGACGTCGCTCCCCCGACCTTCCCGTTGCAGACCCCGCCCTCGAGTACGCCGCCGAACAGGCGCGAGCCGAGGCCGAAGCCGCCAACAACCCCGACGCCGCGCCCGTCCAGAAGGCGCCCATGCTCAATATCAATGACCTGAAGGACATGAGCATCCAGAAGCTCACCCAGGTCGCGAAGGACTTGAACGTGGTCGGCGCCACCGGCATGCGCAAGCAGGATCTGATTTTCCAGATTCTCAAGGCGCAGACCGAGCAGAGCGGCTTCCTGTTTTCGGAAGGTGTGCTCGAAGTGCTGCCGGATGGCTTCGGCTTCCTGCGCGCGCCCGACTACAACTACCTGCCGGGTCCCGACGACATCTACGTGTCGCCCTCCCAGATTCGCAAGTTCGACCTCCAGACGGGTGACACCGTCTCCGGCCAGGTGCGGCCACCCAAGGACGGCGAGCGGTACTTCGCGCTCATCAAAGTGGAGGCGGTCAACTTCGAAGCGCCCGATCAGGCGCGCAACAAACTCTTCTTCGAAAACCTGACGCCGCTGTATCCGCAGGAGCGCCTCAAGCTCGAAACCACCTCCGACAACGTGTCCGCCCGCGTCATGGACCTCATGACGCCCATCGGCAAAGGCCAGCGCGGCCTCATCGTCGCGCCGCCCCGCACGGGTAAGACGATGTTGCTGCAGAACATCGCGCAGTCGATTACGACCAATCACCCTGAGGTGTATTTGATCGTGTTGCTCATCGACGAGCGGCCGGAAGAAGTGACCGACATGCAGCGCTCGGTGCGCGGCGAAGTCATTTCGTCCACGTTCGACGAACCCGCACAGCGTCACGTGCAGGTGGCCGAGATGGTCATCGAAAAGGCGAAGCGTCTCGTCGAGCACAAAAAGGACGTGGTCATCCTCCTCGACTCGATCACGCGTCTCGCGCGCGCCTACAACACCGTGGCGCCGTCGTCTGGCAAAGTGCTCTCAGGCGGTCTGGATTCCAACGCGCTTCAGAAGCCGAAGCGGTTCTTCGGCGCCGCGCGCAACATTGAAGAGGGCGGCTCCATCACGATCATGGCCACGGCGCTCGTGGACACCGGCTCGCGCATGGATGACGTGATCTTTGAAGAGTTCAAGGGCACGGGCAACATGGAAATTCACCTGGACCGAAAGCTGGTGGACAAACGTGTGTTCCCGGCGATCGACATCATCAAGAGCGGCACCCGCAAGGAAGAACTGCTGCACACCAAGGACGACCTCAACCGGATCTGGGTGCTGCGCAAGGTGCTCAATCCGTTGTCGCCAGTCGAAGCGATGGAACTGCTCATCGACAAGCTCTACAAGACCAAGTCGAACGCCGAGTTCCTGGCTGCGATGCAGAAGATGGGGTAGGGCGCGCTCCGTTTGCCTGCGCCGCCTCTCTGCACCAGACTGCGCCCCGGGGAGGCAGGCATGAGTAGGACATGGCTCCGGCGGAGCAGGGTGGCCTGGACCGCCCTTTGTCTTTGGATCGTTGCAGCGCCGCCGCACTCGGCACAGGCGGGGCGCACCCGCGTCGAGTACGACGTGGAGTTCAGCGTGCCGGGCTCGCTCCTAGACAGGAACTGCACTGCGGCGGGCACGGACGTGCTCACGGGCACGCTGGTGGGCTACGAACCTGCAGCTGCCAACGATCCAAACGAGTATGTCGGCACCCTGACACGCTTCACCAACATCACGACCTGCGGATCGAGGAGGAATTCGGCTGGGGAAGATGTTGTCTGCAGCATCAACATCAGTGGACAGGGCCTGGCCGACGTCGAGCTTCGCATCGAAGCCGGCCGCCGCGACGGGTACCTCAAATACGTCGATCGTGCTGACTGGCGCGGCACGTGGCCGTCTCGACCGTCGGCCAAACCCCGGAGTGCTGTGACGGGGACCTGTGAACCGGCTGAG
This sequence comes from Acidobacteriota bacterium, assembly GCA_009694745.1. Classification (GTDB taxonomy): domain Bacteria; phylum Acidobacteriota; class Vicinamibacteria; order Vicinamibacterales; family SCN-69-37; genus SYFT01. Next base: position 8,364 of record SHUF01000038.1, on the reverse strand, counting down.
CTGGCGCAACTCCAGACCGAATATCCGGATGGCTCGACAGCCGGCAGCCCGGACGGGTAGCCGATCGAGATCGCGTCACTCCCACCCCGGAGCTACCCAGCCACGTTCGCGCCCAACCCGCCCCAGAGCATTTGGACTCTGAAGGTCCTCAGGAGACGGCCGTAAGTCAGGCGCGCCGCAGCGCCACGTGGCCGTCTGCAGCGTCGGCCACGACCGTGTCGCCTTCCTTGAAGTCGCCCTGAGGCACACCCATGGCGAGCGGGTCGAGCACGCGGCGCTGTAGTGTGCGCTTGAGCGGACGCGCGCCGTAGACGGGGTCGTAACCTTCTTCCACCAGGAGATCCCGGGCGGCGTCGGTCATCTCGAGCACGATCTTGCGTTCCTCAAGGCGCTTGAGCAGCGAGCGCAACTGGATGTCGATCACCTTGCGGATATCAGCCTTGCTGAGTGCGTCGAAGAACACGATCTCGTCGATGCGGTTGAGAAACTCCGGCCGGAAGTGCGCGCGCAGCGCCTCCTGGTCGCGCACGTTCGACGTCATGATGACCACGGTGTTCTTGAAGTCCACGGTGCGCCCCTTGCCATCGGTCAGCCGCCCGTCGTCCAGGAGTTGCAGCAGCACGTTGAAGACTTCAGGGTGACCCTTCTCAACTTCGTCGAAGAGCACCACGGCGTACGGACGACGGCGGACAGCTTTGGTGAGCTGGCCGGCTTCCTCGTAACCAACGTAGCCGGGAGGCGCCCCAATCAGTCGCGAGACCGTGTGTTTCTCTTGGTACTCCGACATATCAATCCGGATCATCGCCTGCTCATCGTCAAACAGGAATTCGGCGAGCGCGCGACCAACTTCGGTCTTGCCGACACCGGTCGGGCCGAGGAACAGGAAACTGCCCAGGGGGCGATTCGGATCCTGCAGTCCCGCGCGAGCGCGGCGCATCGCGTTCGCGACGGCGACGATGGCGTTGTGCTGGCCGACTACGCGCTGATGGAGGCGTTTCTCCATCTGGACGAGTTTCTGCACTTCGCCTTCCATCAGGCGCGTCACGGGAATGTGCGTCCAGCGTGCCACCACCTCGGCGATGTCCTGTTCGTCCACCTGCTCCTTGAGCATCTGCCCGGCAGCCGGCGTGGTCGCGCTCTGGTCATGTGAGAGGATCTCGCGCTCGAGCTCCGGGATGCGTCCGTACTGCAGCTCTGAGGCACGGCCGTAGTCGCCCGATCGCTGGGCCTGTTCCACCTCAAGGCGCCGGCGTTCGAGTTCCTCTTTCTTGCCGCGGACGCCCTGAATAGCGTCTTTTTCCTTCTGCCACTGCGCGGAGAGGCGAGTGCGCGCTTCTTTGAGGCCGCCCAGTTCCTTTTCGAGTTTCTCCAGGCGCTCGCGAGACGGGGCGTCTGACTCTTTGCACAGGGCTTCGCGTTCGATTTCCAGTTGCATGACCCGGCGCTCGATCTCATCGAGCTCGGCGGGCATCGAGTCAATCTCCATTCGAAGGCGCGACGCGGCTTCATCGATGAGATCAATCGCCTTGTCGGGCAAGAACCGGTCCGCGATGTAGCGATGCGACAGGACGGCCGCGGCGACGAGTGCCGAGTCCTTGAACTGCACGCCGTGGTGAATTTCGTACCGCTCGCGCAGGCCACGCAGGATGCTGATCGTATCTTCCACCGAGAGCTGGTCCACCATCACGGGCTGGAAGCGTCGCTCGAGCGCCGCGTCTTTCTCGATGTACTTGCGGTATTCATCGAGCGTGGTCGCGCCAATTGTGTGCAGCCCGCCACGGGCCAGCATGGGCTTGAGCATGTTCGACGCGTCGATGGATCTTTCCGCTGCGCCGGCACCGACGACGGTGTGGAGCTCGTCGATGAACAGGACGATCTGACCCTCTGAGTCCGTGATTTCCTTGAGCATCGCCTTGAGGCGTTCTTCGAACTCTCCGCGAAATGTGGCGCCGGCGACAAGTGACCCCATGTCGAGCGCGAAGATGATGCGATCGCGCAAGCCTTCCGGGACGTCGCCGCGGACGATGCGTTGCGCGAGTCCTTCGACGACCGCGGTCTTGCCGACGCCGGGCTCGCCGATGAGCACGGGATTGTTCTTCGTGCGGCGCGACAGCACCTGGATCACGCGTCGAATCTCTTCATCGCGGCCGATGACAGGGTCGAGCTTGCCTTTGCGTGCCGCTTCGGTCAGGTCGCGGCCGTACCTCTCAAGCGCCTGATACTTCCCCTCGGGATTCTGGTCGGTCACGCGTTGTGACCCACGAATGTGCGTGAGCGCCTGCAGCACGGCGTCTTTCGTGATGGACTGCTGCTGCAGGAATTTTGCCGAGACCGACCGGCCTCCTTCACTGGCCAATGCGACGAACAGGTGTTCGGTGCTGGTGTATTCATCCTTGAGACGTTTGGCTTCCTGTTCGGCAGCCGACGTGACGGCCCGCAGGCGCGAAGACCGACCTGGTTGGGCGCCGCCCTGGGCGCGGGGGAGTGCCTTCAGAAGGTCGTGCGCTCCGGCGCCGATCGCGGTCGCATCTAGCTGCATTTTGCCGAGGATGGCCGGCACGATGCCATCCCGCTGGGTGACCAGTGCGGCCAGCAAATGTTCGGGTAAGACCTCGGGATTTCCGGCCCGCTCTGCCAGTTGCTGCGCCGCGGGAACGGATTCCTGTGCTTTCTCCGTGTAGCGACTGAGGTTCATGACGTGCCTGCCAGTTTCTCCAGCGCCTGATAGTGCGCTTTCGCCTCGAGCGAGAGCGTGGTCGGAATCTGAATGTCCACGGCCACAAACAAGTCTCCTCGCGTCGCTGGGTCTCTGACGTCTGGCATGCCGTGGCCGCGCAACCGGAATGTGCGGCCCGCAGGCGTGAGTTCGGGGACTCGCAGCTTGATCGACGAACCTGACAGTGTCGGTACCGTCACATCGCCGCCAAGCACCGCTGTGGTGACCGGCACGGTCAGCCGGGTATGCAGGTCCTGGCCCCGCCGTTCAAACGTGGCATGAGGCAACTGCCGCACCACCAGGTACAAATCTCCTGACGGCATCTCGGGGCCACCTGGTTCGCCCTCATTGCGGACTTTGACTCGTGACCCGTCTTTGACGCCGGCGGGAATCCTCACTTCCACGGTGTGCGGCTGGCCTTTGCGCTCCACCTGAAGATGGCGACTGGTGCCGCCGAAGGTCTCTTCCAGCGTCAGGTCCAGCAGTTGATCTATGTCGCGTCCCCGCTGCGGGCGCGCTTGACGGCGGCCGCGCGGGCCAGCCTCGGCTCCGCCGAAGAAGGTGGTGAAGAAGTCCGAGAAGGGAACACCCTCTCCGAACATGTCCGACATCTCATCGGGCGTGACCGTGCGTGTTCGCCGGTGGGCATGCGCAGAGCCCTGCCGGTCAGCAGCCTGGCCCACGTTGCGCCAGTTGGCGCCGAGTTCGTCGTACTTGCGGCGCGATTCGGCGTTGCCCAGCACCTCATTCGCTTCGTTGATGTCTTTGAACCGGGCCTCAGCGGCCTTGTTTCCCGGATTGAGATCGGGGTGATGCTGCCGCGCGAGTTTGCGGTAGGCTTTTTTGATCTCTGCCTCGGACGCGGTCTTGGTGACGCCGAGCGTGGCGTAGTAGTCCTTGAACTCCACTGGCATCACCCCTTCTCTCCCGATGTTACACTGGCAGGGCTCGTGCCGATCGACGTCCAATTCGCAGATTTCGTCACGATCGGACTCCTGATCGTTCTTGAAGGCCTCCTGAGCGCTGACAACGCGCTCGTGATGGCCATCATGGTGCTAAGCCTCCCGAGGCGCGACCAGGCGAAGGCGCTGAAGTACGGGCTGGTGGGAGCGTTCGTCTTCCGGACCATCGCGACAGTCCTCGCGACGCTGCTCATCAAGGTGGTCTGGATCAAGCTGGCGGGAGGCCTCTATCTCCTGTACCTGGTCTTCCAGCACTTCCTGCAGCGTGCCACCGAGGGAGGCATCGCCCAGGGGCCGCCCCCGGCCACCGGGGCGTTTGGACTTTCGCCATTCTGGGCGACCGTGGTTCGCGTGGAACTCATGAACCTGGCGTTTTCGATCGACTCGATTCTGGTCGCGGTGGCCATGTCGAAGAAGACGTGGGTGGTCCTGGCCGGCGGCCTCCTCGGCATTGTGCTGTTGCGGATCGTGGTGGGGCAGTTGCTCAGCCTCATCAAGCGCTATCCGGCGATCGTCGATGGCGCGTTCGTGATCATCGCGTGGGTCGGGGTCAAGCTGCTGCTCGAATACGCCCATGAGATGCACTGGATCGGATTTGAGGTCCCTCGATCGGTGTCGGTCGGGTTGATCATCGCGATCTTCGTGGTGTCCTACTTCTACGCGCGAAGCCTGGGGCCGCGCGAGGAGGAACACGACGACACACGCTAGCGTCCAGCGGCGGTCGGCGTTCAGCGCTTGAGGTCGCGAACCGCGGGGTAGCCGGGCAGGCCAGTCGCTTCGCGCACGGCGCGGAGGATGGCGTCGCTCACGGCTTCGGCGGCGAGGCTGCCGATGCGACTGACGTTCGGCTCATCCGCCAGCGCGCCCGTCGCCAGCACGAACAGGGTGTCGCCATCGCCTGGGGTGTGTGCCGGGAAGATGGCCCGTGCCAGGCCGTCCTGCGCCATCATCGATACCCGAAGGGCCTGCGCCTTGGTTAGGCGTGCGTTGGTGGCCACAACGCCAATCGTGGTGTTTTCCATCTCGCGGCCAATTACGCTGCCTGCGCCGCGAATCAGGGCAAACGGATCTTCGAGACCCAGACCATCTGCGGTTCGCACACCGGCGACCGGCCGGCCCGTCCGGCGATCGATCACCGAGCCCGACGCATTCACCGCCACGATCGCGCCGACGATCAGCCCATTGGGGCCGCGCAGGGAAGCCGTCCCAATTCCGCCCTTCATGGGCCGGTTGTTCATGAACTTGCCAACCGTGGCGCCCGCGCCAGCGCCGAGCGACCCCTCCGGCACGGGCCCATCACTCGCCGCCGCAGCGGCCTGGTAGCCGCAGTCGGGACCAGGACGAACGTCGGGGCGACCGCCCACGGCGAGGTCAAGCAGGATCGCTGCCGGCACAATCGGCACCACGGTGCCGCTCACCGGATACCCAATCTTCTGCTCGGCCAGGTATTTCATCACTCCGTCCGCCGTAGAGAGGCCAAACGCGCTGCCGCCCGACAACACAATGGCGTGCACGACAGACACGCTGTTTTCGGGAGAGAGCAGATTGGTTTCGCGCGTCCCCGGCGCGCCGCCGCGTTGATCCACCGCGCCCACCGTGTTGGGCGGCGCGAGGATCACCGTGCATCCGGTGGGACGTTCAGTCAGCGTGTGGTGACCGACGCGAATCCCCGGCACCTCGGTGATGCGACCTGCCGGACTCTGCGCCAGGGCCAATGTGCTGAGGGCCATGGAAATCACTGCTGCGGGGATGTGCCAGGACACGATAGCCCGATTATACTGGCGCCCACCGTGACCTCCTCCCGACTGGTCTCTCTCGATGTGTTCCGTGGCGCGACGATGGCCGCGATGGTTGTGGTCAACAACCCCGGTGATTGGAGCCAGGTCTACGCGCCGTTGTTACATGCCGAATGGCATGGCTGGACGCCGACAGATCTGATTTTTCCGTTTTTTGTCTTCATCGTTGGCGTGTCCGTCACGTTGTCGAAACGGACGCAACAGCCGCTCACCGTGATTCTGAGGCGGTCGGCCCTGATCTTTGGCTTCGGCCTGTTGCTCGCGTTGTACCCGCGTTTTGATCTCAGTACCGTCAGGTTCATGGGCGTGCTGCAGCGACTGGCGCTGTGTTATCTCGCGGCCGCGCTGTTCTACAAAGCAATGGGGGACGCCGACGACGAAGACAAATGGCAGGCGGCCGTGGGTGTGACCGCCGTGTTGCTTCTGGCGTACTGGGCGGCCATGCAATTCATTCCGGGTCCTGGTGGAGTTGCCGGCGACTTGACGCCCGCGGGCAACCTTGGCGCGTGGCTCGACCGCACAGTGATCGGCGAGGCGCATTTGTGGCGCCAGTCGAAGACATGGGATCCGGAAGGCTTGCTCGGGACGATTCCGGCGGTGGCGTCGGCCCAGTCCGGCGTGGCAGCGGGCGTGATTCTCACCGGACGTCGCACGGCGCCGCAGAAGGCCGCGTTCCTCATTGCGGGCGGCGGTGCGGCGATCGTGATGGGCCTGGTCTGGGATCGGTCGTTCCCGATGAACAAGAGTCTCTGGACCAGTTCCTATGTGTTGTTCACAAGCGGCCTGGCGTCAATCGCGCTTGCGATGTGCTTCTGGCTGTTTGATGCGAGGGGCCGGCAGGCGTTCCTGCGGCCACTGGTGGTGCTCGGCACCAACGCGCTCGTCCTGTTCGTGGTGTCGGGTCTACTCGTGAAGACGTTGCTGTTCTTCAAGGTCATGGGGCCTGATGGCGTGCTAATTTCAGTGAATCGCTGGCTCTACATCACGGGCTTTGAGCCCTTCGCGTCGTCGAAGAACGCCTCGCTGCTGTTCGCGCTGGCCAACCTCGCCGTGCTCTATGTCCTGTTAGAGTTCTTGTACCGCCGCCGCTGGTTCCTGCGGGTATGACGCTATGATGGTGTCTTCGTATGACACGCATCCTGGTTACCAACGACGACGGCCACCTCTCTCCCGGAATTCACGCGCTCGCTGAGGCCCTTCGCCCCCTCGGCGACGTGGTCATCGTCGCGCCCCATACCGAAGCCAGCGCGGTGGGACACGCCCTGACCCTGCGCCGCCCGCTCCGCGTGGAACAGTTGGGTGTGGGCGTGTACTCGGTGGACGGTACGCCCACCGACTGCGTGAACATCGCCATCGACCAGATCCTCACGCACAAGCCAGACCTCATCGTGTCGGGGATCAACAAGGGGTTCAACATCGGCGACGACGTGACGTATTCGGGCACGGTGGCCGGCGCGCTGGAAGGCGCGTTGCTCGGGTTTCAGGCGATCGCCGTGTCGCAGCAGTTCACGCGCGAGGAGTGGGATTTCACGGCCGCGGCGTCGTTTGCCGCGCAACTGGCGGAGGCGCTGCTGAAGCAGCCGATGCCGGGCCGGACGTTCCTGAACGTCAACGTGCCGATGGGGGAGATCAAGGGCATCCGGTCGACCGTGCAGGCTCGCCGCAATCACATCACGAAGGTCGCGAGGCGAATGGACCCCAGGCAACGGCCGTATTTCTGGATTGAAGAAGCGTCAGACGACTGGGATCTCGACGAAGCGTCGGACCACCACGCCGTCAACCAGGGCTACATCTCCGTGACCCCGCTGCAGCCGGACTTGACCGACCATGCGGCGATTGAGCTGGTCAAGGGCCTGATCTGAGGGAAAAAGACACCCGACGTCTTTTTCGGAGTAAGATAGTCGGGTTGTCGGGGCGTGGCTCAGCCTGGTAGAGCACTCGGTTCGGGACCGAGGGGTCGGAGGTTCGAATCCTCTCGCCCCGACCACTTTTTACTTTCCATTTTGGAAGATTCTTGCAAGATTTCCCGCAAACCTGCATTTACGGTCGCGTCGTGAGCCGCACGAAGTGCGTCCAACCGTGCCATTTCCCGATCTGAGCCATCATCCCGGACGGCCAAGTACGTCGAGGTCTGCGAGATGTTGGAATGGCCGAGCCACGCCTGAATGACGTGCAGGGGCACGCCGGCATCGAGCTAGGAGCTACCCGCTTCGCGCTGAGGTTGATCCGTTCGCGTGGACGGGTTAACTACGCTACCTGAGTCATCTGCACATACTGCTTTTCGTAGCTGGCAGGACTGATCCGACCCGCCGACGAATGTCGTCGCTGCTGGTTATAGAACACTTCGATGTAATCGAACAACTCCATCTTGGCGTCACCGAAGCTCGCAAATTGATCCGCCAACTCGCTTTTCACCGTCGAGAAGAAGCTCTCCATGACGGCATTGTCGTAGCAATTGCCTCGACGGCTCATGCTGCACACCACCCCACGCGCCGCCAGACGGTCGCGATAGTCTTCGCTGGCGTACGGGGACCCTTGGTCGGAATGATGCAGGAGCCCCGCCCCAGGCCCCCGTCGTTTCAGCGCCATGTCGAGCGCCTTGAGGACGAGGTGGCGATCGTTGGACGGACTTACGGCCCAGCCGACGACGTAGCGCGAACACAGATCCACGATCGCGGCCAGGTAAATCGTGCTGCTGGTGCCAATGACGAACTCGGTCGTGTCGCCGACCCAACGTTGATTGGGAGCGGCCGCCGTGAACGTCTGTGCGAGCACGTTGTCGGCATTCGGCTGGTCGTGATCGCTGAGCGTCGTGTGCTTGTACCGGCGGCGCACCCGCGCGATCAAGCCTTCTTCCTGCATCAGCCGGACGACACGCTTCCGGCTCACC
>SHUF01000037.1 GCA_009694745.1 Acidobacteriota bacterium | reverse complement strand
ATCGCCGGCCCGGCGCGATTCACGCGCCGCGTCGAAGACGCCGGCTACTTGGTCGCCGGGGCCTGGGGCCCCGGCGACCACCACCGCTACACCCGCGCGGACATCGCGCGCCTGGCGCGCGATGTCCGCGCGGGTGGCGCCGCCGGCGTCCTGACCACAAGTAAAGATGCCGTGCGCCTGCGCGCGCTGCGTCCGTTGGCGGTGCCCGTCTACGAGTGGCCCATGCGCGTCACCATCGAACCCGCCGCCGAATTTGCCGCGTGGCTTTCGGCGCAAGTCCGGGCCGCTCGCGCAAAGTCCGGCCACTCGTCGGCGGTGCCGGCGTGAGTGCGCGGGCACTGCGACATCGCCTTGAGTACGGGATCGTGGTCATCGTGCGGGCGATGGTCGCGCCATGGCCCGACCGGGCCGTCAGCCTGCTTGGTGCGGGCATCGGTCACATTTTTTGGGCCATTGATGCCGGCCATCGGCGCCTCGCCATTCGGCAGTTGCAGGCGGCCTTCCCATCAAAACCCCCGGCGGCGTGTCGTGCCATCGCCCGAAAGACATTTGCGCACTTCGGTCGCTCGCTCACGCTGCTGCTCAAATTCAGCACGTTGAGCCCGGATCAGATCCGCGCTCGTGTGAGTTTTGAGGGCGAGGACCGCGTGCGAGAGGCGCTGGCGGCCGGCCGTGGAGTCTTGCTGATCACCGGGCATTTTGGTCTCTGGGAAGTGTTCGGGCTCGCCCACCCGCTGGTGTTGCCGCCAATGTTCGTTCTGGCGCGAAAGCTCGACAACCCGCAATTGCAGACGCTGCTGGAACACACACGCACCCGCACCGGTAATCAGGTCATTTACCGGCGCGGCGCCTTGCGGCGCGTCCTGCGCGCGCTCGGTGCCGGCGACGCCGTCACCATTCTGATCGATCAGCACATTCAGCCGGCCGACGCCGTCTCCGTTCAATTCTTCGGACGCCCCGCCGCCACGACCTCGGCCGTCGGCGCGCTGGCGATCCGGACGGGCGCCGCGGTGATCCCGATTTTTGCCTCTCCGATGCCCGACGGCACCTGCCGCATCACCTACGAACATGCCATCGAGTTGCCTCGTCCGGACGCCCCGGACCCGGTCGTCGAACTCACGCAGCGGTGCACGGACGTGCTCGAGATGTACGTGCGTCGCCAGCCCGAACTCTGGCTCTGGATGCACCGCCGATGGCGCGACGATGAGCCACCAGTGGCAGGGATGTTTCCCCGGGCCGAAGGAGAGAGCTCGTCATGAATCGGGCAGTAGAGCTCATCGCGCGCCGTGTGGTGATACGCGCGCCGAATTGGCTCGGAGACACCGTACTGGCCCTGCCGGCCATGGCGGCGCTGCGCACGCACTTTGCCTCCGCGTCGCTCACGGTGGCCGCTCCGCCATCCGTGGCGGCGTTGTTCCGCGAGGACACCGGAGTGCAGCCCGATGCCGTGTTGGTGCTGCCGGCTTCGCCGCGCGAGGCGGCGCTGGCGCTGCGTGAGGGCGCTTTCGACCTGGGCATCCTCTTCCCGAATTCATTCCGGTCGGCATGGTCCCTGCGTCGGGCCGGCATCCCGCAGCGATGGGGGATCGCGCGCAGCGCGCGTGGGTGGCTGCTCACGCGTCGAAGTGTGCGGGGGGCGGCTGGCCAACACCACGTCGACTACTACCGTGGCCTCGTCCGCGGATTGGGGATTCCCTGTGATGACGGTCCGCCGACGCTGGCGGCGTCAACCGGAAGTCTCGCCGCCGCTGCCAGCCTTTTGTTGCGGGCGCGCATTCCAGTGGATGCGCCGCTGGTGGGTGTGGCGCCGGGCGCCGCCTACGGCCAGGCAAAGCAATGGCCGCCCGAGCGAATGGCCGCCGTGATGGCGCACCTGGTGCGCGAGCACGGTGTCACCTGTGTCGTGGTGGGTGCGGCGCACGACCGCCCCAGTCTGCGTGCGATAGAATCCTGGCTCCAATCGCACGCGCCCGAAACGCAATCGCGCGTGCTGGATCTTATGGGCCGAACCGATCTCGGCAGCCTGGTGGGAGTGGCATCGAGGTGCCGTGTGTTTGTGTCCAACGACTCGGGAGCGATGCATGTGGCGGCCGCGCTTGGACGGCCCGTGATTGCCATGTTCGGGCCAACCGACGAACGCGCGACGCGTCCACTCGGCCGCGGCGCGGTGTTGACGGCTGATGTGTTTTGCCGCCCGTGCCACCTCCGCGACTGCCCGATTGATCACCGCTGCATGAAACGAATCGATGTGGAGACGGTCGTGGCTGCTGTGGCGCAGCACCTTGAGCGGCCAGGGGGAGAACAGGCTTCGTGAGTCGTCCAGCCGTGTTCCTCGATCGTGATGGCACGATGATCGACGAGGTCGGGTATCTCGATCGCCGTGAAGACGTGCGGTGGTTCCCGTGGACGATTGATGCGGTCCGTCTGCTCAACCGCGCCGGGTATCTCGTGTGTGTGGTGACCAACCAGGGCGGCATTGGATTGGGATTGTTCGACGAACCGTTTGTGCACGGGCTGCATGCCTCCCTTGATGCCACCTTGCATGAGTCCGGGGCCGTCGTGGACGGGTGGTTTCTCTGTCCGCATCATCCGCGAGCGGTGGAGGCGGAAATGCGCGGCCCGTGCGCCTGTCGAAAGCCCGGCCGCGGCATGATCGACGCGGCGTGCGCGCGCTGGGACATTGATCTGGCCCGGTCGTGGGTGGTCGGGGATCGCGACATTGATGTGATGATGGCCGCCGCCGTAGGCGCACGCGGTATTCTGGTGCGGACCGGCCACGGTCAACGCGATTTGCGGAAAATCGATCTGAGTCTTCCCGTGGGGACGCCGGTGGTGATGGATCTGATGGAAGCGACGGTGTTGATCCTCGCGGAAGGAGAGCGGCGCACATGACCCGCGAAGAGACCGAGCGATACGCGGACCTCATCTCCCGTTTCTCACGGGCCCGTGTGGTCGTGGCCGGGGATCTCATTGCCGACGAGTTCCTGTACGGACAGGTCGAGCGGGTCTCGCGCGAAGCGCCGGTGCTGATCCTCAAGTACGACACGACAGAGGTGCTGCCTGGTGGTGCCGGCAACGCGGCGAACAACGTGGTGGCATTGGGTGCGCGCGTGAAAGTGGTGGGTGCGGTGGGCCTCGACGATGCCGGTCGCCGACTGCTTGAGGCCATGCCCGCGCGCGCGAATACGCGTGGCGTGGCGCGGGTGCGGGGCTATGTCACACCGGTCAAGACGCGGGTGCTGGCGGGCGGCGTCCATTCGGCCAAGCAGCAGGTGGTGCGCATCGATCGCGCCGGGCAGGTCATGTCGGCCAGACAGCGTGCGGCGGTGGTGCGCCGCGTGGAGGACGCGTTGGCGGCCGCCCTCGCCAACGCCGACGTGGTGATCGTGTCCGACTATGGGAGTGGCCTGTATACGCCGGAGCTTATCGCGCGCGCCGAGGCCAAGGCTGCGGGACGCGGCGCCCGGCTTCGTGCCGGCGCCAAAGCGGTGGTGGCCCCCGCGTACGTCGGGCGTGTGCCGATGATTCTGGTGGACTCCAGGTATGGCCTCGCCGGATTTCGCGGCGTCACGGCATGCACACCCAATGAGCCGGAGGTTGAGGCCTTGCTGGGTGTGTCGATTGGTGATGACCCGGCGGCGCTTGAGAAGGCGGGCCGCACGTTGCTGCGCAAGTTGCAGTCGAGAGCCGTGCTCATCACGCGGGGCAGCCGTGGTATGGCATTGTTTGAGCCCGGCCGTCCGACCGATCACATTCCCATTGTCGGATCCGATCAGATCGCGGATGTGACCGGCGCGGGCGATACGGTGATTGCCACCTTCGGGCTGGCACTGGCCTCGGGGGCCACGTTTGGCGAGGCGGCGCGACTGGCCAACCACGCGGGCGGTCTGGTGGTCATGAAGCGCGGCACCGCCACAGTCTCCGCCGCTGAACTGCTGGCCGCGACGTGCTGACCGAAACCGAGCTGCTCGCGCAGATTGCGGCCGACCGGCGAGCCGGGATGACCGTCGCCTTCGCGAATGGCTGTTTCGACCTGCTGCACGTCGGGCACGTGCGGTACCTGCAGGGCGCGCGGGCCGAGGGTGATCGACTGGTGGTCGCCGTCAACTCCGACTCTTCCGTACGGCGGCTCAAAGGCGAGGGGCGCCCGATCCTGAATGAAGGCGTGCGCGCGGAGTTGGTCGGGGCGCTGGCCTGCGTGGACTACGTGGTCGTGTTTGACGACCCCACGGTGGACCGGTTGTTGACCGTGCTCAAGCCGGACGTGCATTGCAAGGGAACTGATTACACCGTGGACACAGTGCCCGAACGTGAAACCGTTCGCGCGTACGGCGGACGCGTTGCCATTGTGGGCGATCCGAAAGACCACTCCACCGGCGCGCTGTTGACCAGGCTCGCAGGTTCCGCGACCGAATGACCATGCGGGCGCCGGAGCGGATTCTGGTAGTGCGCCTCGGCTCACTCGGCGATCTCATTCATGCCCTGCCGGCAGTGGCGTCGTTGCGGGTCGCGTGGCCCACTGCGGAAATCGATTGGGTGGTGGAGCAGGCCCATGCCGAGCTGCTGACGCTTGTGCCGGACCTGACTCGGGTCATCGTGCTGGGACGCCGCACAGCCGGGGGATGGTGGTCCACGATTCGGGCGTTGCGGGCCCGCCGGTACGACATCGCCATCGATCTGCAGGGCTTGGTGAAGTCTGCCGCTCTGGCGCGTGGGTCTGGTGCCGATCGGGTGGTGGGCTTTGACAGGGCCGGGCTTCGCGAACCCGCAGCGCGGTTGTTCTATTCCGAGTCCGTCGTCGTCGGTGAGGGGCGTCACGTCATTGAGAAGAACTTGTCGCTCGTGAGGGTCTTGACTCCGGCACTCCTGGACTCCGGGACCCCGACGACCGCTTTCCGCTTTCCGCTGTCCGAGGTGGCATCGCCGGCCCTGGACACGTTGCGCGCGCAGGGGATCGGCGACTTCGCCGTGATGAATCCCGGCGCTGCGTGGCCGAACAAACGGTGGCCGCCGCAGTTGTTCGGCGAAGTGTCGCGGGTCATTCGGTCCACGTACGGCTGGACGCCGGTTGTGTTGTGGGGGCCTGGCGAGCAGGCCATCGCGCAGGCCGTGGTGGACGGTTCCGCAGGCGCAGCCGTGTGCGCGCCGGCGACGACGCTGGCCGACCTCGTGGCCATCGCCCGCGCGGCGAAACTGTTCGTCTCTGGCGACACCGGGCCCTTGCATATCGCCGGCGCCACCGCTACGCCCATCGTCGCGCTCTTTGGCCCTACGACACCGGCGCGCAACGGTCCGTGGGATGATCGAGACGTGTCCATCAGCCGGTACGACTCGTGTGACTGCCACTACAAGCGTCAATGCCATCGGCAGCCCACGTGGTGCCTTGGCGATGTGACTGTTGATGAAGTGACACGGGCGATTGCCCGGCGCCTGGGAGCCGCGTGATGCTGGCGCGACTCGCGCGGTGGCGCGTACCGCTGGGGTTCGTCTCTTTTGTGGCGGCGTTCTGGCTGGCTACTCCCACGGTCGGTTCGGTGCTGGCCGGGGCGGCGGTGGCGCTCGTCGGCCAGGCGTTGCGTGTGTGGGCGGCCGGTCACATCGAGAAAGGCGCTGAAGTGACGCGGTCGGGGCCGTACCGCCTGATGCGGCACCCGCTGTACGTCGGGTCGGCCATCATGGCGATTGGCTTCGGCATTGCGGCGGCAAGCGTTGGGACGGCGATCCTGGTTCTTGCGTATTTTCTGGTCATGTATGTGGCAGCGATGCGTTCGGAAGAAGCGACCCTCGACAAAAGATTTGACGGCGAATACGCGGCCTATCGGGCCGGCCGCGCTGGGGAGGTGGTGCGCCGGTTCAGTGCACAACGGGCCTTCGGCCGTAATCGCGAGTATCGCAGCGTGGCCGGCCTGGTGTGCGTATTTGTCTTGCTCTGGTTCAGCGTCTAGGCTCGCGGAACTCTGGACTCTGGACTTGTGACCGCGTCGGTGGGATAATCGTCCGGTTGTCGGCACGGGCGGTTAGCTCAGCGGTAGAGCACTGGCCTTACACGCCGGCTGTCACAGGTTCGAATCCTGTATCGCCCATTTTTTGCGGGGTCGTAGTTCAGTTGGTTAGAACGCTGGCCTGTCACGCCAGAGGTCGCGAGTTCGAGTCTCGTCGGCCCCGCCACTTCCTTTCGTCATGACCATTCCACCACCCGTCGGTCACGCGCGCGTGCAGGCGCTGCTCCGGCAGGCGGTGGGCCAGGGCCGGGTCCCGCAGACGCTGTTGTTTGCCGGACCGGAGGGCGTGGGCAAACACACCATGGCGCGGGCGCTCGCACAGGCGTTGAACTGCCCGTCCGCGAAGGAGGACGTCGCCTGCGGAAAATGCGGTGTCTGTGTCCGCATCGACAAGGGCCAGTTCTCTGATGTCGTGGAGGTGGACAACGGCGACATCGCCTCCATCTCGATCAAGTCCATTCGCGAGCGCGTGCTCGATCCGATTGGGTATCGGCCGTTCGAAGGCCGGCGACGGGTGTTCATCATCGACCCGGCCGACGCCCTCAGTGTGCAGGCGCAGGATGCCCTGCTCAAGACACTCGAAGAGCCGCCGCCCGCAGCGATTCTGATCCTCATTTCGGCGTACCCGGACGCGTTGCGTCCGACAGTGTTGTCGCGCTGCCGGCGGGTGCGTTTTGGTGTCCTGGCTGACACCGAGGTGGCGCAGGTGCTGCAGAGCCGCCATGGCATTGACGCCGCTTCTGCGCAGACGTGTGCCGCGTTGGCTGGCGGCAGTGTGTCGCGCGCACTCGCGCTCGACGGCGCCGAACTCGAGGGCGATCAGGCACTCGCGATGGACCTGGTCCGGAAGGCGACGGCTCCGTCGCTGGACGCGAAACTGAAGGCGGCGGCCGAACTGGCCAAATCGCCCAAACATCGGCGGGCGCGCGAATCGCTGGGCATCCGGCTGGCGCTGGTGTCGTCACTCCTGCGCGACATCGGCGCGCTCGCCGCCGCGACCGACGGCGCCGCGTTGCTCTCCAACACCGAGCGTGAAGCCGACCTGCGCGCCCTCGTTCGTGCCTATCCCCCGGACCGCGTCGTCACCGCGTTCGGTGTGGTCGCGCGAGGTCAGGCAGCGCTGGACCGCAACGCGAGCCCGAAGATCGTCGCCGACTGGGTGGCCGTGGGCATTTAGCGTGGGCAGCGCAATAGACGCGCCTATAATTGCCCTGACCATGTCTCACGCTGACACGCTGCTTGAACGAATCGCCAATCGCACCGCCAAAGTCGGTGTGGTCGGTCTGGGTTATGTCGGCCTGCCCCTGGCTGTGGAATTTGGGCAGGCAGGGTTTTCGGTCACGGGGATTGACCTGGATGCGCGCAAGGTTGATCAGATCAACCGGGGCGATTCCTACATCCAGGATGTGCCGACTGAGACCGTGGCCACGCTGGTCAACACCGGCAAGCTGACCGCAACGGCGGATCCGGGAGCCGTGCGGGACTTTGACACCATCAACATCTGCGTGCCCACGCCGCTCCGGAAGACGAAAGACCCGGATCTGTCGTTTGTCGTGTCGGCCGTTGAGGCGATTGCCGGCCATCTCCATCCGGGCATGCTCGTGATTCTTGAGTCCACGACCTATCCCGGTACTACCGAAGAAGTGGTGCAGCCCATCCTCGAACGTGGCGGACTCAAGGCGGGGGTTGATTTTTTCCTTGCGTTTTCTCCAGAGCGCGTTGACCCCGGCAACGAAAAATGGACCACCAAGAACGTGCCCAAGGTGGTGGGCGGCCTGACCCCCGACTGCGCCCGGTTGGCCGGCGCGTTGTACCGATCCTCGATCGACACGGTCGTGGAAGTCAGCTCACCCAAAGTGGCCGAGATGGTGAAGTTGCTCGAAAACACCTTCCGCGCCGTGAACATCGGCATGGTGAATGAGCTGGCGATGATGTGCGATCGTCTCGGCATCAGCGTCTGGGAAGTTGTGGATGCTGCGGCGACGAAGCCATTTGGCTTCATGCCGTTTTACCCGGGGCCCGGCCTGGGCGGGCACTGCATTCCGATCGATCCGTTTTACCTGTCGTGGAAGGTCAAGGAGGTCGGCTTCGAAGCCCGGTTCATCGAATTGGCCGGCCAGGTGAATGGCGCCATGCCGCACCACGTCGTGGACAAGATTACCGATGCGCTCAATGCCCACTGCAAGGCGGTCAATGGCGCGCAGATCCTCGTGATGGGTGTGGCGTACAAACGCGACATCGATGATGTGCGCGAGTCGCCCGCCCTTGACGTGATCGCCCTGCTGATGAAGAAGGGCGCGCGCGTGACCTATCACGATCCCTTCGCGCCATTCATCGATGGCCTGCACTGGCCCGGCGCGGTGGACATGTCGTCGGTACCGCTGACGCCGGCGGCCATTGCCGCCGCCGACTGCGTGGTGGTGCTGACGGACCATCGTCAGTTCGACTTCAAGGACGTGGTCAAGTACGCGCGCCTGGTCGTGGACACGCGCCACGCCATCAAGACCGATCACCCGCACGTCTTCAAACTCGGGGCGCCGGTTCCGAAGCAGTGACCCCGCTCCCCGCCATCGCCGTCACCGTGGGCGACCCTGCCGGCATCGGACCGGAAATTGCCGAGGCGGCGGCGCGCGACCCGCGCGTGCTCGCGGTATGCCGCCCCGTGATCTACGGACCCCATCGGCCCGAGGACCTGGCGATCTACCCCGCAGGGAAGGTCCATGCGGACGCCGGCCGTCGCGCACATGCCGAGATTGTCCGTGCGGTGGAAGATGCCCTCGCCGGTCGCGTACGCGCCATCGCCACCGCGCCCATCAACAAGGCCGCGTTCGCGGCCGCCGGACTGCCGTGGCGCGGACACACGGATCTGCTGGCGCACCTGTGTGGTGTTGCTGGTGCCACCATGATGTTCTGGTCGCAGCCACTTCGGGTCGTGCTGGCCACCGTGCACATTCCTCTCGCGCAGGTCCCATTCGCACTCACCACCGAGCAGCTGCTGCAGACCATTCGCGTGACGGCTGCGGCGATGCCGCGTTTCGGTTTTGCATCGCCGCGAATCGCCGTGGCGGGGCTCAACCCCCATGCCGGCGAAGGCGGCCTGCTCGGTCTGGAGGAACTCGAGACCCTGGCACCCGCCATCGAGACCGCGCGATCGGAGGGCATCGACGTGACGGGCCCATTCCCCGGCGACACCGTGTTTGTGCGCGCCACGCGGGGCGACTTCGACGTCGTGGTGGCCTGTTACCACGACCAGGGGCTTATTCCGATCAAGCTGCTGGTCTTTGGCCACGCGGTCAACGTCACGTTGGGTCTGCCGATCATCCGTACGTCGGTTGACCACGGCACGGCGTTTGATATCGCGCGCCAGGGCCGCGCCGATGCCGGCAGCATGGTTGAAGCCATTCTCCTGGCCGCCCGCCTCGCCGCATGATCGTCGTCATCGGCGCGGGCGTCACCGGATTGGCGTGTGCGCTGTCGCTCGCGCAGCGGGGCCGCGACGTCGTAGTGCTCGAGCGGCACCGGCGCGCGGGGCTCGACACATCCACGCACAACAGCGGCGTGATTCACGCAGGCCTGTACTACCTGCCCGGATCACTGAAGGCCACCTTGTGTGTGGAGGGCCGCGATCGGCTCAAGCAGTTCTGCCGGGCGCACCAGGTGCCGCATCACGAGTCGGGGAAACTGGTGGTGGCCACCGAGCCTTCCGAGGAACCGGACCTCGAGCCCCTCGCCGCCAATGCCCGGGCCTCCGGCGTGGACGTGGAGCTCGTTGATGCGGCGTTTGTCCGGGCGCGCGAGCCGCACGTACGTGCCACGCGGGCGTTGTGGTCCCCGCACACCGGGTGGATCGATGCCCACGCGTTTGTGTCGGCACTGCAGCGCCAGGTGGAGGCTCACGGTGGCCACGTGCTTCCCGGGTCGCCTGTTCTGGCGGTGGAGCCGGCTGGTGACCGCGTCGAAGTGGTGACACCGCTCGAGCGCATCGACGCCGATGCGGTCGTGAACGCGGCCGGTCTCTATGCGGATGATGTCTCGCGCCTGTGTGATGGAGAGCCGTTCACCATTTATCCCTGCCGTGGCGAGTACGCGGAGCTGACGCCGAAGGCCTCGCGGCTCATCAACGGCCTCGTCTATCCCGTGCCGCACGGTTCGGGTCATGGCCTTGGTGTTCACCTCACGCGTACCGTGGACGGCACTGTTTGGGTCGGTCCGACGATTCGTTACCAGTCGCGCAAAGACGACTACGAGGCCGACCGCGAACCGCTCACGGCGTTTCTCGAGCCGACCCGCCGCCTGCTGCCCGCCGTCATGCTCAGCGACCTGCGCCTTGGCGGTAGCGGAATCCGGGCGAAGGCGCACCCGGCCACCGAGAGATTTGCCGACTTTTTGATCCGCTCCGACCGCCGGCGTCCCTGGCTGACCCATGCCGCAGGCATCGATTCGCCCGGGCTGACCGCGAGTCTCGCCATCGGGGAGCGCGTGGCTGACATCGTCGGAATGCGGTGAGCGTTCCTGGCGAGGCTGTAATATCAATGCGAATGGTGGCGTTGTGAGCAAGACCACGTCGTATCAGACCGGACAGGCCCGCCCGCCGGCGCCTGCCGGGAAGAAAAACGACGCCCCCGTCGTGATGGCCGAGAACCGTAAGGCGGCATTCGACTATCACCTGCTCGAGCACTACGAGGCCGGGATGGTGCTGGTTGGCACTGAGGTCAAGGCCATTCGCGAGGGTCTGGTCAATCTTCGCGACAGCTACGTCCGCATTGAAGGGGGCGAGGCGTTTCTCTTCAAGCTGCACATCGGCCAGTACAGCCACAGTGGCTCCGCCGCACACGATCCGGGTCGCACCAGAAAGCTGCTGCTCAACAAACACGAGTTGCGGAAGCTCATTGGGAAGACGGCCGAGAAGGGCCTGACGGTGGTGCCCACGCGGATGTACCTGAAGGGCGGACGGATCAAGCTGGCCGTGGCCCTGGCGAAAGGCAAAAAAGCGCCCGACAAGCGTGAGACCGTCAAGAAGCGTGACGCCGACCGGGAAACACGGGCCGCAGTCAAAGAACGCGTCAGGTAAGATTTCCCATGCTCGAATCTCGTAAAGGCATCATTCTCGCCGGGGGCTCGGGCACCCGCCTGTATCCGGCAACGCGCGCGGTGTCGAAGCAGTTGCTGCCCATCTTCGACAAGCCGATGGTGTACTACCCGCTGAGTACGTTGATGCTGGCGGGCGTGCGCGACATCCTGATCATTTCGACGCCGCGCGACACACCGATTTTTGAGTCGCTGTTGGGTGACGGCCGGGAGTGGGGACTCTCATTGTCGTACGCCGTGCAGCCGGAGCCCAACGGCCTGGCGCAGGCGTTCGTCATTGGCCGCGACTTCCTTCAGGGCGGCCCTTCGGTGCTCATCCTGGGCGACAACCTGTTTTACGGCCACGACTTGCCGGAGCGGCTCGCGTCGGCCAACCACCGCGTCGACGGCGCAACCGTGTTTGCGTACCACGTGCAGGATCCCGAGCGATACGGCGTGGTGGCGTTTGACGGGCAGGGACGCGCGACGTCCATCGAAGAAAAGCCCGCGCGGCCGCAATCACATTTCGCGGTCACGGGCCTGTATTTTTACGACAGCCGGGCGCCCGAGTTTGTCGCCACGCAGCAGCTCTCTGCGCGTGGGGAACTAGAGATTACCGACCTCAACCGTCGCTACCTCGAGGTCGGCGAACTCGCGGTGGAAGTGATGGGGCGTGGATACGCCTGGCTCGACACCGGCACGCACACGTCGCTGCTTGAGGCGAGCCAGTTCATCGAAACCATCGAGCGGCGGCAGGGCCTGAAGATTGCCTGTCCCGAAGAGGTGGCGTTTCGTCAGGGTTGGATCGACGGCGCACAACTCGAGCGGCTGGCCGCGCCGTTTGGTCCCCACAATGAATACGGGCGATACCTGACGTCACTCCTGGGAGGCACGTAGTCATGTGGACAATGATCAGCCGGTGGAAGTGGTTTCTGGCCGGGGCACTGCTCGGTGCTCTGGTACTCGTGGTCTGGTTCCGCTCGTTGGGCGCGCCCGAGATGTTCGCCGATTTGGTCGATCGGTTCCCGCAGGCCACGCAGGCGCGGCCGCGACAGGACGCGTTCACGCTGGCTGACGTCACGATCGCCGGTCGCACGCTGAAGTCAATCTCGGTCTCAGAAGCCTCGCGCCTCATCTGGCAGGAGGGCGTGCCGCCGCACGCCTGGCTTGATGTCACCCTGGGCGTGCGCGAAGACGCCTGGACCAAGCCGGGTGACGGCGTCCTCTTCATGGTCGGCGTGACGGCGAACGGGAAGTACGATGAACTCGTGAGTCTGGTCGTCAATCCGTCTGGGAATCCGGCTGACCGGCAGTGGTATCCGCTTCTGCTCGACCTGTCGCCGTACGCGGGTCAGAAGGTCGAGATTATTTTTAATACCCGCGCAGGCGCGGGTGCGGCCACGCCCGACAACGATTTCGCTGTCTGGGGCGCCCCCGCCATCGTCACGCGTTAGCGGCCGTAACGCGCTAGGTCGGCGTCAACCATCATGGTCACGAGCCCGGCGAAGTCCACCGTCGGCGACCAGCCCAGTTGGGCCTTGGCTTTTGACGCATCCCCAATGAGATGGTCCACTTCGGCCGGGCGGATGAAGGCCGGGTCGAGGACGACGTGCTGCTGCCAGTCGAGGCCGGCATGAGTAAAGGCAATCTCCACGAGCTGCCTGACCGAGTGACTTTCTCCGGTCGCGATGACGTAGTCGTCCGGCTCGTCCTGCTGCAGCATCATCCACATCGCGCGGACGTAGTCGCCGGCAAAGCCCCAGTCGCGCTGGGCATCGAGGTTGCCGAGTCCCAGTTGCTGGGTGAGTCCGGCCTTGATGCGGGCCACGCCGTTGGTGACCTTCCGGGTGACAAACTCGAGCCCGCGCCGGGGTGACTCATGGTTGAACAGGATGCCGGACACCGCGAACAGGTCGTAGCTTTCGCGGTAGTTCACCGTGATGTAGTGGGCAAACACCTTCGAGACGCCGTACGGGCTTCGCGGGTAAAACGGCGTCAGCTCGGTCTGTGGAATCTCCCGCACCTTGCCGTACATCTCGGATGACGACGCCTGGTAGACACGGATTTTCGGATCCACCACCCGCACTGCTTCGAGGACCCGCGTGACCCCCTGCGAGTTGAACTCACCGGTGAGCATGGGCTGGTCCCACGACGCTGGCACGAAGGACATGGCGGCAAGGTTGTACAGCTCGTGTGGCTGCGCGCGTTCGAGCGCGCGGATGAGCGAGAGCTGATCGAGGAGGTCGCCTGGAATCAGCGTGATGCGATCGAGCAGGTGTTCGATCCGCCAGTAATTGGACGCCGAGAGCCGGCGGGTGAGGCCGAACACTTCGTAGCCTTCCGCGAGCAACAGTTCGGCCAGATAGGAGCCGTCCTGGCCGGTGATACCCATAATTAGCGCGCGCCGTGATGCCATCGGTTCAGGACGATAGCACAGGCGCCCGGCAAGGGGCGGGTGCTCCGCGCTAGGATAAAGGGAAGATGTCGATTCCCGCCACCGCTCCCGCCGCCCAGACGCCTGTGCCGCTGCTCGATTTGAAGGCGCAGTACGAGCCCATTCGCACGCAGATTCTCGAAGCCGTGACTCGGGTGTGCGACAGCCAGCGATTCATTCTTGGTCCCGAGACCCAGGCCCTTGAGCGCGAACTGGCGGCCATGCTGGGCGTCGCCGATGCTGTCGGCGTGTCGTCGGGCACCGACGCGCTCCTGGTCGCGATGATGGCTCTGGGCATCGGCCCGGGCGATGAAGTCATTACCTCCACCTATTCGTTCTTCGCCACAGCCGGGTGCATCACCCGCCTGGGCGCGCGCCCCGTACTCGTGGATATCGATCCGGTGACGTACAACATCGATCCTGAAGGCGTGGCTCGTGCGTTGACGCCCCGCACGCGCGCCATTCTGCCCGTGCATCTGTACGGCCACTGTGCGGACATGGATGCGCTGTTGCCTATTGCGACCCAGGCCGGCGTACCGGTGATCGAGGACGCCTGCCAGAGCATCGGAGCCACATGGCGCGGTCGACAGGCCGGGGCCATGGGGGTCGCCGGCTGTTTTTCCTTCTTCCCGTCAAAGAACCTCGGGGCGTTTGGTGATGGCGGGTTGGTCACGACACAGGATCCGGCGTTTGCCGCGGAGATTCGGTTGCTGCGCGGCCACGGCGCCGAGCGGCGCTACTACCACGATCGTGTGGGAGGCAATTTCCGGCTCGACGAGTTACAAGCGGTGATTCTGCGCGTGAAAGCACCCCACCTGTCCGAGTGGACGGCCGCGCGCAGGCGGAATGCCGATCGCTATCGCGCGCTGTTTCAGGCCCACGGCCTGTCCCAGGTCGTGCTGCCGGTGGAACTGGCCGGCGCGTTCCACATTTACAACCAGTTCGTGATTCGCCTGCCGCAGCGTGACGCCGTCAAGGACCACCTGCAGGCGCAGGGCATTGGCTGCGAGGTGTATTACCCCGTACCGTTTCACTTGCAGCAGTGTTTTCAGGACCTCGGTTACAAACCAGGGGCCTTCCCGGAAAGCGAGCGCGCGGCGGACGAATCACTGGCATTGCCCATCTACGGGGAACTCACCGAGGCGCAACTGCTGCACGTCGTCTCGGCCATCGCCGGCTTCTACGAGGCGGCTCGCGCGTGAAGGTGGTGGTGACCGGCGCGGCCGGTCAGTTGGGCGCCGCGACCGTCCTCGAGTGGAAGGCCGCCGGGCATGCGGTGACAGGTCTGACCCGGGCGGACCTGGACATCACGGTGCCGGCGGATGTCCGCCGCGTCATGGCGCGCGTCGCGCCTGATGTCATCCTCAATTGCGTCGGCGACAACCGGGTGGATGCCGCACAGGCGGCGCCGCTGCCGGCACTGGCGGTCAACGCCTTCGCGGTGCGGACACTCGCGCGCGTGGCGGCGGAATACGGCGCCACGCTGGTCCACTACGGTACCGACTTTGTGTTTGACGGCGACACCGACCAACCGTACACCGAAGACGATGCCCCGAATCCGCGGAGCGTGTACGGCATGACCAAGCTGCTCGGAGAACAACTGGCGACCGACGCCCCGCGGCATTATGTCCTCCGGGTTGAGAGCCTGTTCGGAGGAAACATGGCCGGCAGTTCGATCGACCGGCTCTGGGCTCAGATGGCATCCGGCGGGCCGGCGGTGGCCTTCAGCGACCGCGTGGTGTCACCGAGTTTCGTTGAAGACGTGGTTGCCGCCACGCGGGCGGTCATCGAACGCCAGGCGCCCGCAGGCCTGTACCACTGCGTGAATACCGGCCACGCCACGTGGTTTGACGTGGCCGACCATCTGCGGCGCCTGGGGGGCTTTCCCGAGACGTGTCTGCAGGCCGGGCGCGCGGCCGAGATGAAATGGCTCGCGCCGCGTCCACTCTTTGCCGCACTGTCGAACACCAAACTGCAACGTGCCGGGGTCACGATGCCCACCTGGCAGGATGCGGTCGAGCGGTTTGTCAGACAGCGGAGCCGCCAGTGACGGCGAAGCCCTTCCGGTTGGCCGTGGTCAACGTGTAGTCCAATCACATCGGCAGCTTTCTGCTCAAAGTCGGGGTCGTCGGATTGCATGTAGCGCTCCAACCGGTGCGGCTGCAGGCCGGCATCCCGCCAGGCCCTGGCGACGATCGTGTGTTGCACGCCCAGCTTGCGGCCCAGCGATCGGGTGGACCAGTGCGTGGCCCCGTGCGGGGGTGTCCGACGCGTCCACGCCGGGATGCGCGCGGCCAACGCGGGCGTCAAGATCGTCGGTCTCGACCCCCGATGCCGTGCGACCAGTCCAGCGAGTCCGTCTGCGTCGAACCGCTCTGTCCACAACGCAATCGTCCGAGAGCTGCATTCGGTCGTGGCGCGGATGGCCGAATAGGTGTGGCCGTCCACCAGCAGCAACCAGATCCGCGCCCGAAGCGCAGCATCGGCTCGCCCACGCCGCGATCGGGCGCGACCTTCCAAAGCCGTCCGCTGCTCCGGCGTCAAAGTACTTCCTGTCGATGGCATGCGCCCTCGTACGCTTTACAAGTCGTTAGTACAAGCCACTAGCGCCGGGCGACGACCGCGTAATCCATGAACGTGAACAGGCGCGCGTTCAACTTGTCCGCGTGCGAATTCACGATATCCACCAGGTCCGTGACCGTCGGGTTCAGCTCAACGCCCTCGCATGGCGTCGGCTGGGGCACGTATTGCAGCCGATCGGTCGCGGCCACCGCCGCGCGGTATTCCACAGTGACCGTCGTGAAGCCGCTGGCCTGCACCAGGTATTGCAACGTCTCAGGGTGCAACGGCCACCGGTGGGTGATGTCGCGCAGGTAACTCTCGAAGAACGCCACCCAGCACGCGGGATTCAGCGTCTCGAGCACCATGGGCGCTCCCGGCTTCAGCTTGTGAAACGCGAGTTCAATGAGCCGCGTCAGATACGCCGGCTCCAGATGTTCCACCACCTGGATGGCGATGAGTCCGTCGAGTGACGAGTCGGGGAGCCCGTCCATGTACGCGAGGGCATCCGCCCGCTCGGCCGACAGGCCTCGCTCGCGACAGACCTGCACCATGCTCTGATTGGTATCGATGCCCCGGGCGCCGATCCCTGCGCCGCGGAAAAGATCCAGAAGTTCGCCCCGGCCACACCCCACATCGAGCACGTTGGTGGCGCCGGCAAACACGGGCAGGTAGTCGATCAGGCGTTCGCGAATGGCGTCTTGCGATCCCCTGAACCGGTCCTCGAATCCCACGTACTTGAACGAGTCGAGATTGCCGGCATCGCTGTCCAGGGCACCCGGTCCCGGCGCGGTTCCCACCGACATCTGGAGGCCTTTCGCAATAAGGTGTTCAACCTCACGCTTGAGGAGCACCGCTGACTGTTGCGCGAGCGTGACCCGCTGGGCTAGTTCGTCGTAACGGTGCCGCGACTCGAACCGTTCCTCGCGGATCAGCAACGCTTCCCAGTGCTTCAACCAGTCATCGGCCAGGGCGCCAATGGCCGCATTGACTACCTGGGCCTGGCCACCGACGGTGCGATCTTTGGTGTCGACGTACAGCGTGAGACTCTGCAGCAGGGAGAGCAGCGCGGCATGGAAACGCAGCGTCGCGTCAGTCTGCTCGCGCACAAGCTCAATGGTCGTTGAGATGGCCCGCTCGGATTCCCGGTGCGCCGCGACGTTTCTGTTGAGGTGATCGACAAGGGCCGCGTTGAACGCCTTCTGTGTCACGAGTGGCGGACCAATGAGCCGCCAGATAAAACCCCTCAGGCGTCCTTTCCACGACCCGTCGATGGCAGGTTCGCCGTCGGGAAGAATGTCCCATGACAGATTCAGGGGCGTGATCTGCGCGTCGTCATACGCTGGGGGCGCATGCGGAAATTCCGGTCGTGGCGGCAGGGTCTGGTCCACCCGCGTCAGCCGGTCGTTGTACTCGCGGTGCGCGTCGGCGCGCTCCTGCTCGAGCCTGGCCAGCAGCGTTTCAAGTCGTTCGGGTTCCACAGTCATCTCGGGGCGATCAACCCATCCAGCGGGCTGCTCGCCGATGCGTACATCTTCTTCGGAATGCGGCCCGACAGGTAGGCCTGCCGGCCCGCGATCACGGCATGTTTCATCGCGTCAGCCATCCGGGCCGGGTGTGTGGCGCCGGCGATGGCGGTGTTCATCAGCACGCCGTCGGCGCCCAGTTCCATCGCGAAGGCCGCGTCGGACGCCGTGCCGACACCTGCGTCCACGATCACCGGGACGCGCGACTGTTCCTTGATGATGCGCAGGTTATTCGGGTTCTGGATGCCCAGGCCGGAACCGATCGGTGCGCCCAGCGGCATCACCGCCGCCGCGCCGGCCTCTTCGAGTTTTCGGCAGGCGATCGGGTCGTCGTTGGTGTAGGGCAGCACCACAAACCCTTCCTTGACGAGCACCCGCGTGGCCTCGAGCAATGCCTCGTTGTCGGGAAACAACGTGCGTTCATCGCCGATCACTTCAAGCTTCACCCACTCCGACAAGCCGGCTTCGCGCCCCAGCCTCGCCGTGCGAATCGCATCGTCGGCGGTGTAACACCCGGCGGTGTTGGGCAGCAGAAATATTGTCGCGCGGTCGATCCAGTGGAGTAACGACTCTTCACCACGAGCGGCCAGGTCCACCCGGCGAACAGCCACGGTGACCATCTCGACCCCCGCGGCCCGATGCGCGGCCTGCATAACCTCGTGGGAGGGGTACTTGCCGGTGCCAACAACCAGGCGGGACGAAAAACGGCGGCCCGCGATGACGAACGGCAGGTCGTCAGGCGCAGTGGTCACGATGAAATCTCCTGGAGTGAGCGTAGATGTCCTGCACGATCGAAGTCGGGGTAGTCGCGATCGCGTGGGTGCAGCGTGCGATGAGCATGGCCGGGCCACTCGATGCCAAAGGCCGGGTCGTCCCACCGCACCCCCCGGCAGTGTGACGGCGTGTACGGCGCAGAGACTGTGTACAGCACTTCGGTGTCATTGGTGAGGGTCTGAAATCCGTGGGCCACGCCTTCGGGAATATAGAGGGCACGGCGGCCCATGGCGTCCAGTGTGATGCCGAACCACTGGCAGTACGACGACGATTCCGGGCGCAGATCGACCACCACATCAAAGGCGGCACCCTTCACGCATCGCACCACCTTGGCTTCCGCATACGGCGCCAACTGATAGTGCAGGCCGCGAAGGGTTCCGCTGGCCGTGTTGTGCGACAGGTTCACCTGCTCCACGTGCGGATTCAGGCCATGCTGACTGAAGGTGTCTCGAGAGAACTCCACCGCGAAGAACCCCCGCTCATCCATCAGGGGGGTCAAGGCGATGATCTGAACGCCTGCGATCGGAGTGGGGGTCAAAACCATTGCGTTGATTAGTGTAACGGTGAATGGGCTGGATCAGCCGCCACCGACGAACGAAACGATCTCCACCTCATCGCCGTCACGCACGAGCGTCTCTGCGAATCGGCTGCGCTTGACGACGAGCCGGTTGAGTTCGACGGCGACGAGCCGTCCGTCCATGCCGAGGTCCACCAGCATGTGCTCAACCGACTGCGGTGCGGGCCAGTCGCGTCGTTCGCCGTTGAGCGAGATCACGCCGGGCGTGGTCACCCGGTGACCTTGGCAAGCGTGAGCTGAACACTGCCGACGGTGAGCCCCGCCTGGAATTTCAGCGGGAGTTTTCGCTCGTCGTCCGAGATCCAGACGGTGAATGCGCTGGCGTCTGCCGCTTTTCCAGCCGCATCGGTCACCGCCATCGACACCTTCCAGGCCGGCAGCGAGCCCAAACCGCTCCTCACCAGTTCCCTCGCCGCGACTTTGATTCGCATCGTGTAGGCCTTGCCGCTGTCCGTGATCGGAATCGGCACCGCGAGTCCAACCTTGAGCGGTAGTGCGCGGAGAATATAGATCGCGCCCAGGGGGTCCTGCGTGGCCACGGGCACCTTCAGCGATGAGGTGGCTGTCGTGGCGGTCTTGAGTTCGTACTGCACCGCGCCGTTGCCCCTGAACGTGGTGGTCTTCTGCCGCTTGCGGCCTCCTTCATCGCTGTAGAGCGTGGCGACCGACGGCAGGAGCGAGCGCGTGTCGAGCATCGACTCGGCTTTGTAATACAACGAGTACAGCTTCCCGATCACCGACGAAGGCTTGGCTTCAGCGATCAGGTAATACGCGTTGCGGCCCGGCCCCGCAGGGCGGCGCTCCTTGACCGAGAAGGTAGCGGTGCCCGCCGAGACAAAACTTGTCCACGAGATGTCGAACGTCAGCGTTTCTCCAACTTTGAACGGCACGGCCCAATCGGCCCCGGCGGTCTGGAGTTCCGGTCGCGCCACCAGAACTGTGAGCAACGCCGCACTGATGAGCAGTGCGCGCCAGCGGAGGGGGAGTCCTGAATCTGACATCGTCGGTTCCTTCTAAAACAAGGGTCGGTCCAGCATCTCACGGACAAGGTGTCGCGCGTGGCCTTCCGGATCGGGCCGGAGGTGGGCGGGAAGATCCGCGACCGGCGGCGTGATGTCGATGGCGCGCGCGATCGCC
The DNA here is from genome assembly GCA_009694745.1 of Acidobacteriota bacterium. Taxonomy (GTDB): domain Bacteria; phylum Acidobacteriota; class Vicinamibacteria; order Vicinamibacterales; family SCN-69-37; genus SYFT01. The sequence goes on along the minus strand of SHUF01000037.1, from coordinate 7,709 downwards.
CGCTCGTAATCGGCCACCATGTGTGGCACTGAGTGATTGGACTCCCAGTGCGCGCGGGCGGCCGCTCCCAGGCGCAGGCGCAACCCGGCATCAGAGCTGAGGCGCCGAAGCGCCAGCCTCAGCGAATGGCCTTCGTCCAGGATGTCCACGCCCACCGCCACGGCCCGCGATTCCGGGTGCGGCGCCAGATCCGACGTTGGGGCATGACAGCGCCAGGTGCGGGGATCAAGCGTGACCACGTCAAGGTGATGCATCGCGTCGATGATGACGGTGGGCAGACCCAACGACAACATCCGGAGCCAGGGGCCGGAAACCTCCCGCGCGGTGGGCCACCGGAGGTTCAGCCCGACGTCGCAGGCGGCCGCCGCGTGGTCAAAATCGGCGTCGTCGAGGCGCCCCACCAGATGGGTCACGCCGCCAATTCCAAAAGACTGCGCAAGCTCGTTGAGCGGCAGGAGTGGTGACACCTGCCCGGCAAACAGCAACCGGGCGTCGGGCGCCCACCGGCGCGCGCCGGCGAACTCCCGGATGATTTGCGCCACACGTTTCTCCGGCGCGGCCGTGCCGAGCACCCCGAAGACCAGGGCTTCGGTCGGAATCCCGTTGCGCGCGCGAAACGCGCGGCGCGCCGAGGCCTTGTCGAACTCTGCGACGCCATGGCCGAGGGCGATATGGTCAATCGTTCGGCCAGGGTGTTCCTGGCGCAGCACCTTCATCGCCCCCACCGAATGCGTCGCGACCATGCGGGCCGAATCGACGATGGCGCGGCGCATGGGCCATTGGTAGTAGTAGGCGCCATCAAATCCGTGCACCGCCAGTTCGGCCGCGTCGCGAGACAGTTGGGGGTGGTTGTAGGCAAACTCGTTCCGGTAGTCGGCGGAACGCTGCCGTCGCAACAGGGCGCCTGCGCGGGCGTGATGCAGCCGCGCGTCGTGCATGACCACCAGCCCGGGAAACTGGAACAGGTAGGGCCAGATGCACTCGTGGGCCCACGAATTGCCGACCTGATAGATGGGCAGGTCGTAGGCCTGCCGCGCCTGCCGCCAGACAAAATCGTGCGCACCGAGGATGCGGACCTCACCCGGCTCCGGGGCGCGGTCCGCGCCCCGGGACACCTCCACCAGGGCTTCGTCTACGAACACGTCCACGCCGTGTCCCGCCGCGGCCAGGGCCGGGACGACGTCGGCCGTGCAGGTGGCAACGCCGCTCGGCTGCGGCGGCCAGGGCGAGAAGAAGGCCAGTCGGGACATGAGGATTCGATGATTTCAGCAATGAGCCAATGAGGCAATGAGGCAATGGGGCAATGCGGCAGTGGCCATTGCCTCATTGGCCCATTGCCCAATTGGCTCATTCCACGTTAGCATCTGACCTTGATCATGCGAGGTACAAGCTCGCGTGGGTGGCTCGGCCACTGAAGGAGATTCTGGACTCGTGGACGGTTTTTTACCCATCCTCATCATGGTCGGCCTGGGCGCCGGCTTTGCCGGCGGTTCCGTGCTGCTGTCGCAGTTTGTGGGGCCCTCCAAACCGACCCCTGAAAAAAGTGCCCCGTACGAGTGCGGCATGCCGCCCGTGGGCGACGCCCGGGAGCGGCAGTCGGTCAAGTTTTACCTTGTGGCCATGATCTTCCTGCTGTTCGACATCGAAGTGGCGTTTCTCTATCCGTGGGCCATGGCGTTCCGGGAACTGGGGGCGATGGCCTACTTCCAGATCGTCGCGTTTTTTGCCCTGCTGGTCACCGGCTACATTTACGTGTGGCGCAAGGGCATCTTTGACTGGAGTTCCGAGGTAGATCGATGACGCTCGAAGAACCTCAAGGATCCATCCTCACAACGTCGGTCGAAAAGATGGTCCAGTGGGCCCGGCGGTCGGCCATTTGGCCGGTGACGTTTGGTCTGGCGTGTTGCGCCATCGAGATGATGGCGATGGCCGCCGGCCGGTACGACGTCGCGCGGTTTGGCGCCGAGGTGTTCCGTGGATCGCCGCGCCAGTCGGACCTGATGATCGTCGCCGGGCGCCTGTCGCGAAAGATGGCGCCGGTGCTGCGCAGAATCTACGACCAGATGCCCGAGCCCAAGTGGGTGATTTCCATGGGCGCGTGCGCGAGTTGTGGCGGCGTGTTTGATAACTACGCGATCGTGCAGGGCGTGGATCAGATTGTGCCCGTGGATGTGTTTGTGCCCGGGTGCCCGCCGCGTCCCGAAGCCCTGATTTACGGCATCGTGCAGCTGCAGCGCAAGATCGACAAACAGCGGATGAGCGCCTAGGAGAATTGCGTGGAGACGCCAGTGCAGATTCCGTTCGACGCGCAGGTGCTGGACCTGGTCCGCGAGAGGGTGTTCGCCGACGCCATCGAGCCGACGCCCGCCGTGGACATGCCGACCGCGTACGTGGCGCGCGAGCACCTGCTGGCGGTGTGCGAGACACTGCGTGATCATCCCGCGCTGCAGTTTTCCTTCCTCGTCGAGATCACCGCGGCTGATTACCATCCCGCCTCGCCCCGTTTCGAGATCGTGTATCACTTCGCGTGCCTTGGTGAAGCGTTTGCGCAGCCGTCCGGGGCCGCAGTGCCCAGGAGGCTTCGCCTGAAGGTGCGCGTGCCCGACAACGATCTGGGTGAGCAGAGCCTGCCGTGGGCGCACAGCCTCACACCGCTCTGGCCCGCAGCCAACTGGCTGGAGCGCGAAGTCTTCGATTTGTTTGGCGTGGCCTTTACCGGGCATCCCGACCTGCGACGAATCCTGACGCCGGACGACTGGACAGGACACCCGCTGCGCAAGGACTATCCGGTGCAGGTGCGCAAGGACGCGGCGTCGTGGTCGCCGATGCAGTTGACCGTGGAGGAGTTTGCCGCCAACGTACGGGCGACGCGTGCCGCGTCCGCCGCGGCGGCCAGGTCCCGGGCTGATGAGCCCGTTCCTGCGCGGACTGACAAGGACTGATGGTGGCTGGTGCGTTTGGTCCGCAGCTGGCGCAGGCGGTTGACGCCGCCATTTCGACGCATCAGGCCTTTGTGGCGGGGTCGGGACGCGAGGCCGAAGCCGCTGCAGTGCTCATTCGTGACGCCGCGGTCGCCGGGCGATTGATTCTGGTGTTTGGCAACGGGGGCAGTGCCACCGATGCCCAGCACTTCGCCGCCGAGTTGGTGGTGCGGTTCGTACGGTCGCGGCGGGCGGTGGCCGCCCTGGCGCTGACGAGTGATGGTGCGGTCATGACGGCTGCGGCCAATGACCTGGGGGTCGCGGCGATGTTTGCCCGGCAGATCGAAGCGCTCGGCCGGCCGGGAGATGTGGCCGTGGCGATCTCGACCAGTGGGCACTCCCCGAATGTGATTGAGGCTTTGCGGGTGGCGAAGGCGCGGGGATTGTCCACCATCGCTCTGACCGGGCGCGATGGCGGAGAGGCGGGGCGGCTGGCGGACGTGCACGTGAACGTGCCCTCTGATGTCACCGCGAGGATTCAGGAAGTGCACGGCACGTGGATTCACGCGGTGTGCGCGTGGGTGGAAGAGGACTTGTGACGCGAACCGAGACAATGACCGTCAATATGGGGCCCCAGCACCCCAGCACCCATGGTGTGCTGCGGCTGGTCCTCGAACTCGACGGAGAGACCATCGTCGGCGCTGAGCCCACCATCGGGTTCCTGCACACCGGGATTGAAAAGACCTCGGAGCAGAAGAAGTGGCAGCAGGTGATCCCGCTGGTGGAGCGCATGGATTACCTGGGCGCGCAGTCCAACAGCCTGTCGTTTTGCCTCTCAGCCGAGAAGCTGCTGGGCCTCGAGATGCCCGACCGCGTCACCTACATTCGCGTGTTGATTGCCGAGCTGCAACGGCTCAACAGTCACCTGGTGTGGTTGGCGACACACGCGATGGAAATCGGCGCCATCTCGGTGATGATGTACGCGTTCCGTGAGCGGGAGCAGCTGCTCAATCTCAACGAGATGATCGCCGGCTTCCGGCTGTTCCCCAGCTACATCCGGATCGGCGGCCTTCGCGAAGACCTGCCGCGCGACTACAAGAAGGCCGTCAAAGAGCTGCTCGACAAGATGCCGGCCGCCATCGACAACTACGAGCTGATGCTCACCAAGAACCAGGTGTGGACCAAGCGCACCAAGGGTGTCGCGGTCCTGTCAAAGGAAATGACACTGGCCCTGGGCCTTGTCGGTCCCATGGCGCGCGCCGTGGGCATCAACTACGACGTCCGCCGGATGTGGCCGTACCTGAAGTACGAGACGTTTGATTTTGTCGTGCCGACGCGCACCGCCGGCGACGTGTTCGCCCGGTACCAGGTCAAGGTCGAGGAAATGCGGCAGAGCGTCCGGATTTGCCAGCAGGCGCTCGAGCGCATTTCGCCAGCCGGCGTGTACGACTGCGGCGACTACCGGGTAGTGCCGCCGCCCAAGGACCGCGTCTACACCGAGATGGAGGCGCTGATTCAGCACTTCCTGATCTACTCGCAGGGCTTCACGGTACCGAAGGGTGAGGCGTACGTCCCGGTCGAAGGCGCCCGAGGCGAGCACGGGTTTTATATTGTGTCGGACGGCGGCAATCGCCCTGTGCGGGTGAAGTCGCGCGCGCCGTCGTTTCTGGCCTGCCAGGCCTTGCCGCACATGATCAAAGGCGGCCTGATTGCGGACGTGATTGCCGCGATCGGGTCCACCGATGTGGTCATGGGAGATGTGGATCGATGACACCATGAGTTTTCATCCCTTGATGGATTACGGGCGGGCCCACCATCAGTCATCGCGGTCGATGGCTGACGAGGGGCCCGCGTTTGAATACACGGCCGAGGCGCTGGCCACACTCGAAGACATCTGCTCGCGGTACCCGGCCGAGCAGCGCAAGTCTGCCATTCTGGCGGCGATCTATCTCGCGCAACGGCAGCAGGGCTACATCTCGCGCAATGCCATGAAGGCGGTGGCGGCCGCCATCAGGTGCACCACCGCGGACGTCGAAGACGTCGTGTCGTTTTACACGATGTTCTACCAGCGGCCTGTGGGGCGCCATGTGCTTCAGGTCTGCCGCACACTCTCGTGCGCATTGAATGGCGCCGAACGGGTGACGGCGGAACTGCAGGCCGTGCTGGGCATCGCTCCGGGCCAGACCACCGCCGACGGCGAGTTCTCGCTCTTCGAAGTTGAGTGCCTGGGCGCGTGCGACCGCGCGCCTGTGGTGGGCGTGAACGATCACTGGCACGAATGCCAGAAGCCCGAGGATGCCCGCGCGCTGGTGGATGGGCTCAAGGCACACGGCGCGGCCGGCCTCACCGGGTGTCACTTGCACGTGGAGAAAGCGTAAGGCCATGGATTTAGTGCTCACGCCCCACGTCAAGACGCCGAACGGCTTCACGCTGGATTTTTATACGAAGCAGGGTGGGTATGAGGCGTTGCGCAAGGCGCTTGCCATGACGCCCGATGCGGTCGTGGACATCGTCAAGGCGTCGGGACTGCGCGGCCGCGGCGGCGCAGGGTTTCCGACCGGCGTGAAGTGGCAGTTCGTGGACAAGAAGTCGCCGAAGCCGAAGTACATCTGCTGCAACGCCGACGAGAGCGAGCCGGGCACGTTCAAAGACCACGTGCTGATGGAACGCAATCCGCACCTGTTGTTTGAGGGATGCCTGATCGCCTGCCACGCCATTGGCGCGAAGGTGGCGTACATCTACATCCGCGGTGAGTTCTACCACGTGCAGGAAGTGCTGGAGGCGGAACTCGCCAAGGCGCGCGCAGCCGGGTTCATCGGCAAGAACATCTTCGGCACCGGCTTCGACTGCGAGATCTATGTGCATCGCGGCGCCGGCGCGTACGAGGCCGGCGAAGAGACCGCACTCATCGAATCGCTTGAGGGCAAGCGGGCCCAGCCGCGCCTGAAGCCGCCGTTTCCCGCTATCGCGGGGTTGTACGGTTGCCCGACGGCGGTCAACAACGTCGAGACCCTCTGCAACGTGCCGCCGATTATCACCAACGGGCCCGAGTGGTTTGCGGCGCTGGGCCCTGAAAAGAACGGCGGCCCGAAGCTGTATTGCCTGAGCGGCCATGTGAAGAAACCGGGGACGTATGAGGCGCCCATGCACGTCACGATGCGCGAACTCATTTACGACCCGAAATATGGCGGCGGCATTCGCGGCGATCGGAAATTGAAAGCCGTCATCCCAGGCGGGTCCTCCGTGCCCATCCTGCTCCCGCATCAGCTCGACATTCCCGCCAGCTTTGACGGCGTGGCGTCGGCCGGATCGATGCTGGGGTCGGCGGGCATCATCGTGATGGACGAGACCACCTGCATGGTGTGGGCGGCCGAGAATCTTCTCTACTTCTACAAACACGAATCGTGCGGCAAGTGCACGCCGTGCCGCGAAGGCGGCGCGTGGCTGCACAACCTGCTCGGCCGGATTGAACGCGGCGAAGGCCATATGAAAGACATCGACCTGCTGCTGTCGGTCGCCAACAACATCATGGGGAAGACGTTGTGCGCGTTTGGTGACGCGGCGGCCACCCCCGTGCTGACGACCGTGCAGTTGTTCCGTGAGGAATATGAGGCGCACGTGCGCGAAGGCCGTTGCACGCTGCCGGCTGACTGGCGCGCGGCGTCGCGAACACTGGCGGCGCACTGAGGGACCCGATCATGTCAACGGACCTCATCGCCCAAGTCGTCGTCATCGGCTTCACGTTCTTCATGCTGCTGAATTCGGCGGCCGTCCTGGTGCTCATGGAGCGCAAGGTCGCGGCGTTCATCCAACAGCGCCTCGGCCCCTACCGTGTCGGCCCGTGGGGCACGATGCAGCCGCTGGCCGACATCATCAAGCTGATGATGAAGGAGGAACTGCGGCCCAAGAGCGCCGACACGTTCCTGTTCTACCTGGCGCCGATCCTGTGCGCGACAGCGGCCTTTGCCGCCTTCGCGGTTGTTCCGTTCGGCGCCGACACCACGTTCTTCAATCTGCTCGACGAACCCGTCAAGCTGATGGCGGCCGACGTCAATGTCGGGCTGCTGGTGATCTTTGCCATCACGTCGATGGGGGTGTACGGCATCGTGCTGGCCGGGTGGGCCTCCAACAGCAAGTACTCCCTGCTCGGCGGTCTGCGCTCCTCGGCGCAGATGATCAGCTACGAGCTCTCCTACGGACTGTCGCTCGCGGCGGTCATCATGCTGGCCGGCACCTTGTCGCTGCGGGAAGTGGTGGACGCTCAGGTGGGGTACTGGCACCTGTTCGGCGTGCTCCCGATTCCGAAGTGGTACGTGTTCCTGCAGCCGCTCGGGTTCTTCATCTTCATGACGGCCGGCGTGGCCGAAACCAACCGCGCGCCCTTCGACTTCCCGGAAGCCGAGCAGGAACTGGTGGCCGGGTACCACACCGAATACAGTTCGATGACGTTCGCCCTGTTTTTTATGGCGGAGTACATCAACATGGTCACGGTCTCGGCCGTGGCGGTGAACCTGTTCCTCGGGGGCTGGCATGGGCCGTTCCTGCCTGAATATCTGGGCTGGATCTGGTTCCTCCTGAAGGTGTTTGCGCTCCTGTTCTTCTACATCTGGATGCGCTGGACGCTGCCGCGCTACCGCTACGACCACCTGATGGAGTTTGGGTGGAAGTGGCTGCTGCCCGCGGCCACGTTGAATCTGCTGGTCACCGCGGGCGTGGTGATCTGGATGGGGTGGTAACCGGCCATGGACGCGTTGTTCTTCTGGATTTTTGCAGCGGTCATGGTCGTGG
>SHUF01000036.1 GCA_009694745.1 Acidobacteriota bacterium | reverse complement strand
ACGGTTGAACTCAAAGATATAGGGACCGTACTCGTCGGAAATATAGAAATGTCCATTAGGACCGACCCGGATGCCTTCCGGATCCAGCCGCAATGTGGCGACGTCACTGTTGACGTCAAAAGCCCCGGCTGCGCCGACAAACGTCTTGCCGAACTCATTCTTGAGAAATCGGGTATCGAGCAAGCGTGTGTTGATGTTGCCCGCACTCATCGTGATGTGGAGAAAGTGCACGCGATCGAGGAAGGGGACGTCTGTCAAACCGTCGAACGGTCCCCGGGCGGACGCGGCGATGAAGACATTGTCGTGGCCGGTGTACGTGATGTCCGAGCCAAACCCACTGAAAATCGCCTTCGGCACGCAGTTCGCCGGAGCGCCTGCCTGGCAGATGTTGCCCGTCAGACCCGATCGATCGAGCAGGGCGCTGTCAATGACACCTTTGCCGATTAACGCGACGACGGGAGGCGGCGCGCCCCAGGGCGTGGCAACCGCGAGAATGAAGACGACAAGAGTGGCGCATGCAGAACCTGTCATGTATGGAGGCTCCTTCTGAGACCACACATGAATACCAGTCACATGGAAACACCACGTGACAAAACGATAACGCTCGTGACAATTAGCCTGCCGAAACGGAAGAGCCGGGCCAACGCCGGGTCGTTCTCGCAGACCACGTCGAGATGAGAGTCTCCTTCTCAATCCGCGTCAACTGCTTCATGGCGTATTCGCGGGCCAGGGCTTTGCCAAGGGATCGAAACCCTCGCGAATAGACCATGGCCACTGGCCGGCGGCTGCGCGTGTACTTGGCGCCGCGGCCGGTGTTGTGCGCCTCTACGCGCGCCTTCAGGTTGATGGTGTAACCGGTGTAGAGCGTACCGTCCGCGCAGCGAAGGATGTAGACGTAGAACACACTAAAAGATCAGACGGTAGGCGCCATAGCCAACGGCGGCCAGAGTCGCAAAACCCAGCGTGCCTTCGAAAAGGATGTCCTCGGACTGAAAACCGCGATACCGGCCGAAGGTGACGGCCTTCATAACCGCCCAGCCCACGGTCTGCAGGCCGCTGTCGATGACGATCGCCGCGAGACTCTCCAACATTGTGTGGCCTGCTTTGTCGAACGCCATATGATACACGCTGGCCGAAGGGCGTAGAATCTGCGGAATGGCTTCCCCGCGCACCGCACCCGCCCTCTGCCTCGCCGCCATCCTGATCGGCGCCACGGCCCTGCCACTCACCGTGACCGCACGCGACGCCGTGCAGGCGGTGGACCAGACCATGGTCGCGCGCATCCGCGACGAGGGTCTGCAACGCTCGCGTGTGATGGACATCGTCTCCTACATCACCGATGTGCTGGGCGCGCGACTCACGCTCTCGGATGACATGGCGCGCGCGCAACAGTGGGTGATGTCCCACATGCGCGAGATTGGACTCGAGAACGTCGCCGCCGAGCCGTTCATGGACTACGGCACGCGCTGGGACAACGAATACGTCTCGCTGCACCTCATCGAGCCCGACTATCAACCGATGGTCGGTTACCCCCTCTCACACACACCGGGCACCAACGGCAAACAGACCACCCGCGTGGTCAACGCTGAAATCCGCAACCGCGCCGACCTGGAACGACTGCGCGGCAGGTTGCGCGGCGCCTCGGTGCTGTCTACGGCTCCGGCCGTGGTGGACCGTGCGCGATTCAGTACCGGCGTGGCTCGTTACTCCGACGCGGAACTGAAAGTCCTGGAATCTCCAGCGCCGCCGGCGGCGGCCCCGCCCGCAACGCCCGCGCAACCGACCGCCGCTACCCCCACAGCCGCGCCGACGCCAACCGCTCCCAACCCGACCGTCGTCCGGCCCGAAGAGAAGATGGCCTTCTACAAAGCCGAAGGCGTCGTGGCCGTGCTGCAAAGCGAGAGCGGATGGCCGGGCGCCGTGCGCGGCTTCGCCCGCCCCGGCACCAGAACCGACAATTGGGGCCGCGCCGAAACGCTCGCGTCCCCACCGATCGTCGCCATCACGCCGGAGCACTACAACAGGATGTACCGGCTGCGCGAACGCGGCCTGCCGGTCACGATCGAAATCGAGATTCGCAATCGCGTGGGCGCCTCGGTGGAACAAGCCAGCAACGTGGTCGGTGATATCCCCGGTACCGATTTGAAAGATGAACTCGTGATGATCGGCGCGCACCTTGATACGTGGCATGCCAGTCCAAATGCCAGCGACAACACCTCGGGAGTTGCGGTCGTGCTCGAGGCCATGCGCATCCTGCGTGCGGTGGGCGCCAAGCCGCGGCGCACCATTCGCGCCGCCTTGTGGGCTGGCGAAGAACAGGGCCTGCATGGCTCGCGCGAATACGTGCTGAAACACTTCGGAGACCCCGCGAGCCCGAAAGGCGTCACGCCTGCCTACGAAAAGCTCTCGGCCTACTTCAATCAGGACTACGGCCCCGGACAGTACCGGGGGATCTATCTTCAGGGGAACGAAGGGGCGCGGACGATGATGACCCTGTGGACGCAGCCCTTCCACGACCTCGGCATGACCACCGTGTCGCCACGCGGCGTGGGTAGCACCGACCACATCTCGTTCGATCGGGTGGGACTGCCTGGCTTCCAGTTTCTCCAGGATCGGGTGGGCGGCACCGGCGGCCATACCAACCTGGACTTTCTCGAAACACTGCCGCCCGAAGACCTCATGAAGAACGCGGTCATCATGGCGGCGTTTGCGTACCACGCGGCCATGAGCGACAGTCGGGTTCCGCGAAAGTGAGTCAGAGGCGCCTGAACCGCCCCACGAAGCCGCTATAATCGCCAGCATGCGCAAAGCCTTTGTTCTTGTCTCCCTGGTAATCGCATGCCTCCTACCGGCGACGGCGTTCGCCACCTGGTCGGTCATCGCCGTCGACCTGGCCACCAAACGCATCGTCATTGCCTCGGCCACGTGCGTGAACCAGAACGACCAGTTCCTGATGGGCGTTCAGGCCGTGGTAGTGCCCGGCTTCGGCGTGGCTGCGTGCCAGGCTGGCGTGGACGGCACACATCAGAATCAGATGCTGGTGTTCCGCGAGTTGCAGAAGGGCACGGACCCGAAGCAGATCATCGCGATGCTGAGTGCTGATCCCGCGTTTCAGTCGCGCCAGTTCGGCATCCTTGACCTCCAGGGCCGGAGCGCGGGACATTCCGGCCTGGGTAACGGCTACGTGTCGCAGGACGTGCAGGGCCGCGTGCCCGGCACCGACATCTACTACTCGATTCAGGGGAACATCCTGCGGCCGGGCCAGGTCGTGCCGAACGCGGTCGCGGCCTTCCTGGCCACCAAAGGCATGCTGACCGATCGTGTGATGGCGGCGATGGACGCGGCCGATGGTTCGGGCGGCGATAGCCGCTGCGTGTGCCCTCCGTGGCCGACTGATGGCTCGCGCCCGGTGAACGCTTGCGACGGCAAGACGTCGCATGTTGCCTACATCCTGATGTCGGACCCGAAGGACACCAGTGGTGACTCGCATAACAATGGCAACTACTCGATGTATCTGACGGTGGCGCAGCCTGGCCCCGAACGGGGCCCCGGGCAGATTGTGCCCGGTGAGAATCTGAATCCGGTCAAGACCCTGCGCGCGCGTTACGACGCGTGGCGCAAGACCCAGCCGGCCAACCTCAAATGACTCAACGCAGGAGAACGCCGATGCGCACCCCTCGAATGACCCTGGCGTTGATACTCGTGTTTGTAGCCGTGGCGCTCCTGCCGGCGCAAACACCGCCACCGGCCGGCGGAGCCGCGGTGGGCCAGGCGGCCGGGCAGCGCGACGGCGGGCCTCCGCCTCAAACGCCGCCAGCGGGAGGACAACGCGGCGGCGGTCGCGGGCGTGGCGGCGTGCAGATCATGACGCTCACCGCGCCGTGGGCCTCGGGCGCGGAGATTCCGCCGAAGTACACACAGGCCGGCGGCGACGTGTCTCCCGCATTGAGCTGGGACAATCCGCCGGAAACCGTCGTCAGCTTCGCCCTGATCGTCCACGACGTCTCGGCCGCAGCCGGCCAGGGGACTGACGATGTGTTGCATTGGATGGTGTGGAACATTCCGGCAGCCGCGCGATCGCTGGCCGAGGGAGTGCCACAGGGTTCGCAGATGGCCGATGGGTCAAGGCAGATCAGCGTGACCGGCCCGGCCTATCGCGGACCCGGTGCGCCGGCGTCTGGCCCACCGCATGTGTACTTGTTCGAACTCTACGCGCTCGCCTCGATGATCGACGTTCCGGCACTTGGTCCCGTCGGCGCATCAGTGCCGCAAACGCGCGCTGCGGTGATGGCCGCCATGGCCACGCACGTGCGCGGCAAGGCCGTCACCGCCGGCGTCTTCAAACGCCCCGTCTCCTGAACTCGCGACCGTGCCCAACTGGCTTCCCATCTTCGTCGCGATCGGCGTCGCGCTTGGATATGGACTCTACCGCGAACGCCTCCGGGTCTCGGGCATTGAACGCCTGGCACAGGCCCATGGATTTGTCCGACCGCGCCGTTCGCGCCCGCTCCACAAGCACCAGCGGTGACGCTGTCGAAGCGCCTGCATGTGCACGGCGCCCGTATCTGGGGCATCGGCCTTGAAGGTTTTGTTGACGCGCTGCCCTGCACGATTGCCGAACATGAAAGCGTTGGCACGGGCACGAAGAAGACGGGCGACTGGTTCACGCTGGTCGTCTGGCCCATCCGTGAATCGGCCGGGCCGTTGGTCGTGTGGCGCGCGCCGGGCATGACGCCGTTGACGAACGCCGGAGTGGCCGACCGCCTGGGTGTTGATACCGCAGACGCGGCGACATTGCGGGTGACGACCGACGGTGGAATTCTGGTGGAAGGTGAACCGCGCGTCAGGGACGCGAGGTTGACGCCCGATCGCATCCGGGCGCTCGAAGCGTGGCCACACGGCGGTGTCCTCGTTCGGGATGCCGGCTACGCCGCGTGGCGCTTGCCTGGCACACTGTCGGCCGGGCGCCTCGGCCTACTGCTCAAGCAGATCCCGGACGCGCGCCGCTTGATGATGTAGGCTCATCGCCAAGCCTCGGCCTTGAGGAACAGCCCGAGCTACGTACGTGACATGTACGTAGCTCGGGCTGTTCCTCAAGCCCGAGTGTTTACTGCAACCAGGCGTTCGCTTTCGCGCCACAACCGCGCGGCGACTTCCCAATCCTGCGCGACTCCTGAAGGAAGCGCAGCCTCGTGTCGGTTGAAATACGTGCCGGTCACGTCATCAAGGTCCGGCCGTGATGCCAGCGTAATGATTGGCGCAGCGCCTTCTTCCACAGTGATAAACGTCCTGCTCAGCCAGAAGCGGATCAGCGGCTTCGTCCACGCTGGCGCCCCGGCCCAGATGTTTGTGGCCACGCGGCCGGGATGCACGCTGTTGGACGTCACCCTCGTGCCCACCAGCCGGCGCGCCTGTTCCGAAGCGAAGAGTACGTTGGCCAGTTTCGATCGGGCATACGCGCGCAGGATTTGATACCCGCGGGTGAAGCCAAGGTCATCGAAGTCCATGGTGCCGTGGGTATGCCGGCCAGACGCCACCGTAACGATTCTTGACGGTGCGCTCTCTTTGAGACGCGGCAGAAGCAACTGCGTCAGAAGGAAGGGCGCGAGGTGATTGACGGCAAACGTGGCCTCGAGTCCATCGGCGGTGAGTGTGCGGCGCGCAAACACGGCGCCTGCATTGTTGATGAGCACATCGAGCTTTGGGACATCACGCAACACCTGGTCGGCCAGCTGCCTCACGGCCGCGAACGAGGCAAAATCGCATAGGTACGCCGCAGCATCCGCGCCCGACCGGGCCTTGATGGTGGCCAACGCCTGCGCCACACGACCGGCATCGCGGCCGACAATGATCACCTTGGCGCCCATGCCGGCGAGCACCGCGGCAGACTCGAGGCCGATGCCGTTGGTGCCGCCGGTGATTAGGATTGTTTGGCCGGACATTGCAGCCATAGGGCCTACATCATGTCGTACGGAGGTCCCGGGCTTCAGTTTGGAGGTCCCGGGCTTCAGCCCGGGACACGCGGCACGGGCTGAAGCCCATGCCCTCGGAAACCAGGAGAAGCACGAACTGAAATGGAAGGCAATCTACCACGCAGCGTAGATTACCTACCATGGCGACAACCGCGAAGAAACCCGGCATCATCCAGGGCACACTGGATCTCCTGATTCTCAGAACCCTCATCTTTGGTCCGCTTCATGGACCCGGAATCGTCAAACACATCAAGCCTGTCACGGACGAGGTGCTGACCGTCGAGCACGGCTCCTTGTACCCGGCTCTGCGGCGCCTGGAGAAGAGCGGGTGCATCACGTCCGGCTGGGAGACGACGGACTCGGGCCGCGAGATGAAGCTCTACCGGATCACCACAAAAGGCCGTACGCAACTGAGAGTCGAAGTGGGCGCAACTGACTGAGGCCATGACACGGCTGCTTCGGCCCGGCCAGGCGAGATCCTGATGGCGACGCGCGGGTTCAAGGGCGACGACGATCTGCAGCGCGAGATCCGGCAGCACCTGGAACTTGACGCCGAAGAACGCCGGCCCGACGGCCTGTCGCCGGAAGACGCGCGGCGCGCAGCCGCCATGGCGTTCGGAAGTGTCGCAGCAGTCCGCGAGGACGCGCGCACCGTCTGGTTCCCGCTCTGGATTCAGCAGGCGGGACAAGATCTGCGGAAGGCAACGCGCCCGTGAGACCGCAATTCGCCTCGCTCTGGGCGCCACGCGCTGGGACGTTATTCGGCCGCTCGTGCGCGAGGGGGACTGCTGGTCGCCGCCGGCGCAGCACTCGGCCTTGGCGCAGCAATTCCCCTCACGCAACTGATGCGCAGCCTGCTTGTGGACGTGAGTCCTGGAGACCCGCTGACATTGGTGTTGGCCGTGGTCGTGTTGACAGGCGCCGCCATGCTGGCCTGCTACCTGCCGGCCCGGCGCGCCTCACGCACCAATCCCCTTCGCACGCTGCCCGGGGACTGAAGCGTTTTCCTGATCGGCTGTAGCGAAATTCAACCGGAGGTCCCGGGCTGAAGCCCGGGACCTCCGAACACTGCAGTCAACTAAAAAGCGCACTGCTGGGCCTACTTCACCAGAAACAACATGTCCTGGCGCTTCAGCGCCCAGCGCACCTTGCCGTCGGCGCCGATGATCATGTCTTCTTCCTGCGCCATGCGCACCGGTTGGCCGCCCCACTCGGGCACGGGTGTCGTGGCCTGCAGTTCGATCGAATACCACATCGAGGGAATGATCCTCGCGTCACCGCGACCGGGCACGCCGTCCTGGTAGTCCCACAGCCCGATCAGCGCACCCGCGCCGTGGCCGTGAACCCCAATCGGGTGTGAATACATCGTGCCGGTGATGCCTTTCGCCGTCATGCCTTCGAGCACGGAGCTGAGAATCTCGTTCCCCGTGCGGCCGGGCCGAATCTCTGCCATCGAGATGTCCTGCATCACGTTCGCGTTCGCCAATGCCTTCTTCAGGCCGGCGGGCGCGTCAGTCTCGCCCACCTTCAGCACATAGGCGTTGTGCTGCGTGTCGGTGTTGAGTCGTGCGACGGTGATGCCGACGTCGCAATGCAGCACATCACCGCGCTCTATGACGGGATCGGCTCCCGTCACACCGCCTTGCCGCTGAATACTGACGCTCGGATGGAACCACGTGCCCAGACCCTGGTCATTCACCCGCTGGCGCCACCACCACACCAGGTCACTTGTGCGTGTCTCGCCGGGCACAATCACTTTTTCCGAGAACATCGTCTGTGTCATCTGCCAGACGAGAGCGGTCATTTTCTCGAAGAACACTTCCTCGTCAGGCAAACGTGACGCGATGAGTTCCAGCGGCAGCCCTTCGGCGTCCTTGAACTTCGAGGTCCAGGTCGCGCCGAGCGCGGCGGTCATTCCCTGAAGCTCGCCACTCGTCAGGCCGTCGGTGAACGCGAACACGGTTGATCGGTTGATCCCGATGACGGACGGCCTGCGCTCCTCGATGACCGTCTTGAGCAGTTGCCACTGTTCATCGCCCCAGAGTTCGGCCTGCCGCCCACCAACGGCGGCCGCCACGGGCTTGGTGGACGTGCGCGCTTCCCACACGCCGCCCTGTGAGGTGCCGCCCAGGGCGATGCGTTCAACGCACGTGGTGGCGACCGGCGCTTTTGTCACCGCGCACTTGTCGAAGAACACGTAGATCGTCCGGCGCCGGGCAGCGAAGGTCTCTGGCGCGACAATCGACGAGAAGATCGGGTCTTCGTTGTATTCGCGCATCGGCACCACCCAGAGGTCGATGCCGTGTTTGCGCATCAGCGCCGGAACAAACGTGTCGAGGCGCTGTTTCAGCCACGCCTGCTGCATCACCGCCTGATCGCGCAGCGTGCCAAATGGCCGTTCGGCCTGGGGCACGGCGTTCGGCGCCAGACGAGATTGCCCGGCCGTCAGCGTCAGAATGGGTGTGAAAAGCAGGACTGCGGTGAGAGCGGCGAGGCGAACAGGAAAAAACGGCATTGGAACTCCTCCCAGGTTGGTGCACCATAATAAGACACGGACCTGCAATGACTGGAGCCCACTCTCTCGAACGCATCGCAGACCACTCCCGCAGCATCCAGGGTGTGTGGGCCTGCGATATCAAGCCCGGCGACTGGGTCGTGGTGCGAACCAGGAACTCCGTTTATTCGCTCGCCGCGCTCGGTGACGGCCGGTTTCAGGTGGCGGGCGGCTGGTTTGCCGCCGAAGGCCTCGAATCCACTCCGGTCCGCGTGGTCGGATGCACCTGGGGTAGACGCGCGATCCTCACGGACCTGGTGGCCGCGCCGGGCATGTTCATCGAATTCAGCAACGGGGTGCACACCACGCGTGTGCGCAACGTCCGCGTGTTGCGCGGCGGCGGCACGACCACGGCGCACTGAAACGCGCGCGCAGAGCCCAAGGCGCGCGGCGACACTCGGGCTTGAGAACCAGCCCGAGCTACGTACCGGCCGGGACTACGGACAGGCCGGGGACCTTTCCGTACGTAGCTCGGCCTGGTTTTCAAGGCCGAGGCTCTACCGCACCGCCGTGCGCACCACCATCGTCAATGGCGACGGATCGAGGTCGCCGGCAACGATGACGACGAACTTCTGGCCGTCGTGGGTCACGTCGAATGCGAGGCTGGCCGCGACAATGTTCGGCACTTTGAAGAGCGTCTGCACGGGGCCGAAGTCCGGAACGCCGGCGCTCCATGTCACCGGCACCGCCATGATGGCGTTCTGACCGTCAACTCTCGACAGAAAGTAGAGTTCGCGGCCATCGCCGCGCCAGCGCGGGTGGCCTGCCTCCATGGCCGTGACCGGAATTCTTGCGCCGAGCCCGGGATGTGGCTGAACGTGCAGCCGGGCAGGAGCCCCTTCCGTGACCGCGACCGCGATCCACTTTCCGTCGGGCGAGAATGCGGCCTGGAGCGAGTCGACCAGATCTGCCGAGATCGGCCCTGGGTCGCTGCTGCCGTCGAGCGCCATCACGCCCAGCCGGGACTTCACAGGCTCCGGCGAGCGAGTGACGGCCTCGAGCCCGTCCGGACTGATGTCCATCACCGTCACATTCGCCTTGGATGTCCTGATCATCTGAGGCGCACTCGAGGCGGCGGCGTCGAAACGGTGCAGGCCAAAACCGCTGCCGGCGATGATCGAACGGCTGTCGCGGCTCCAGGCCGGGGCCGCAAAGGAGGTGCCGGTGATCCTAATGTCGATGTTGCGCGCGATGTCGTACTTCGTGATTGCAAACAGGCCCGAGTCGTTGGCTTGCGCGATGGCCAGCGATCGTTCGTCCGGCGAGATCCTCGGGTCGCGAAAGGTCGAGGCTGTTCCGGTGGTGGAAAGCACCACGCCTGAGCGGGACAACCATTGAATGCGATGACCTTGCGACAGTCCGCCTGGCGGATCGAAATAGACCAGCGTCGGCCCGCCGGCGGCCACCATCGATACGTGGCTGGAGATCATGCGGGGATTGCCGGAGAGTTTCAGTGACGAGCTGTCGAAGGGCTGCGCGATAAGGTCGGTCCCCTTGCGATAAAAGAGTTCCTGATCGCCGATGGCCACTTCGGACACGCGCTCGGGCACGAGCAGGGTCAGGTCCTTCGAATCGACGGAGCCCGCGTAGATTCCGGCGCCCTTCGCCGATTCTTCCGAATAGGCGAACCGCACCACGAGGAACCGGCGTCCATCTGGCAGTCAGACCGGCGAGAACCAGCTGATGTTTTCGCCCAGCGCCGGCAGCACCTCGCTCGCCGGGCCACCCGCTGCGGACACCCGCGACAGTCCCTGCTTGTATTCGACGTGGAACAACAGCGTATCGTCAGGTCCCCACGAGGCCGCACTTCTTTGACCGATTGCCGGAGTAATGACTTGCGGCGCGCCGCCGTCAGACGGCACTTGCTTCAGTTCCCGGCCTTGCCAGAACGCCAGGCGCTTGCCGTCCGGAGACCAGGCGGGAAAGCTGCCGCCCTCGGTGCCCGCCACTGGCCGCGCGATCTGGGAGCCGATCGCTCGCACGAAGATCTGACTGCCCTTTGCAGTCTGACCGGTGAACGCGATTTGACGGCCATCGCGAGAGACCGCCAGGAGTCCTGATCGCGCCGGACTGTTGCCGGGGAAGATTCGGACGTCTGGCGGAAGCAGGACCGTTGAGGTGACGCTCGTGAGTTCGGTGGCGTTCGCGCCAAACAGATAGCGGCCCAGTCCGAGTCCTGCCACGACAGCGGTCAGTGCGACGGCCGCAGAAATCAACCAGCCTCGACGCGAGGGAGGTGTGCAGGCGCTGAGGACGTTGACGACGCGGTTGGAATCGTCCCGTCGAGTATGAAGCGCACGACCGACAGATCCGGAATACGCGCCTTGCGATCCTTGACCAGGCAGCGCTCGATGACCGTGCGTACATTCGCCGGCAAGGTGGCAGGCAGCGCGTTCAGATTGGGCTCGCTCTTCACCACCGCCGAAATGATTTCAGTGGCGTCCTCACCGTCGAACGCCTTCTTGCCGCTAAGTATTTCGTACAACACACAGCCGAACGCCCAAACGTCCGTGCGCTTGTCCACCGCCCGACCGCGCGCCTGTTCAAGACTCATGTAGGCCGCAGTGCCGAGGATCATGCCCATCTGCGTCACGCGGGCGGTCAGGGTGGGCGAGTTGGCGGCGTCCTGGGGTCCCGACATTCCGGTGTCCATCGCTTTCGCCAATTCAAAATTCAGCACCTTCACGGTGCCGTCGTGGCGGACCTTGATGTTTGCGGGTTTCAGATCCCGATGCACGATACCGATGTCGTGCGCGGCCTCGAGCGCGTCGATGATCTGCCGCGCGATGGAAAGGGCCTCGGCAAGCGGCATTCCGGTATTTCGTAGGGCGCCCTGGGTCTCAAGGGCGCCGATCTTCTCCGACAGATCCTCGCCCTCCACCAGTTCCATGACGAGCGCGCGTCCGTGGGACCCTGGACGGTGGACCCTGGACTCTCCTCAAGTCCATAGATGGCCGCGATGTTCGGGTGATTCAGCGCAGCCAGTGTCTGCGCTTCGCGCGTAAACCGCGTCAGCCGCTCCGCGTCGTCGGCAAACGCGTCCGGCAGCACTTTGATCGCCACGTCGCGATTCAACTTGGTGTCTCGCGCGCGATACACCTCGCCCATGCCGCCAGCACCGAGATGACCGACGATTTCGTAGGGGCCGAGGCGCGTACCTGGGGCGAGTGATATGAGGACCGCGTGATTATACGGCCGTCGAGCTACAATCTCGGCTGTGGCTCTGACTACTTCCAAACTGCGAATCGACGAGCGTCAGGTGGGCGACGTGACCGTCTTCGACCTCACCGGTGAAATCACACTCGACGACGAAGACCTCGCGTACAGAAAAAAGGTCCACGCGCTCATCGACGCAGGTCAACACAAGGTGCTGCTTAATCTTGCGGGCGTCACCAGGGTCGACAGCGCCGGCGTCGGCATGCTCGTGGCCAAACTCAAGACCGTTCGCGAAAAAAGCGGCGACATCAAACTCGTGAACATGACCAACCGCAGCGCACGACTCTTCGGCGTCATGAAGATCCTGCTCGTGTTCGAGTCGTTCGACGACGAGGCGACGGCGGCCAAGAGCTTCGCCGTCAGCGTACTGTAGGCTCGACCTTCGACCACCACTGCGGCCCCAGCGCTTTCTTGCGCGGATACGTCTCGTTGAGCGTGGCGGCGTCGTAGAGCCGGCCGTTTTTCATCACCTCTGAGATCTTGACCGTATTCTTCAGGTCGTCGAGCGGGTTGGCGTCGAGCACCAGAAGATCGGCCATCTTGCCCACCTCCAGCGACCCGATATCGCGGCCAAGGCCGATGGACTCGGCGCCATCGATGGTGGCCGCGCGCAGCGCGTCGTGGGCCTTCATGCCACCGGCCGCGATCATCCACAACTCCCAGTGTGTGCCGATGCCCTGCACCTCACCGTGCGACCCAAGTCCGGCCTTTGCGCCGCCTTCCACCCACTTGCGCAACTGCTGCGCGTGAAGCGGATACACATACTGATCCGCGCGGTTGTAGGACGTGCGCTTCCATTTGTCGATCTCGTCGTGCGGCGTGAACGTCCGCAGGCGCGAGTCGGCATCAAGATCGGTGCTAGTCAGGTATTGCTGCAGCCCGGCAGGGCCACCGTAACTGACGATCAGTGTCGGCGTATACGTCAGGCCGCTGGCGGCGCCGAGTTTCACCACGTCGTTGTAGAACGGGCTGATGGGCAATGAGTGCTCGAGGCCGGCGTAGCCGTCCTGCATGAGCGTGAGGTTCATCGTGAAGTTCGACCCACCCTCGGTGGTGGGCGTGAGGCCCAGTTCCTTCGCCGCCATGATCACCCACTGGCGCACCTTCCGGTCGCCGGCCAGGTACTGCTTAATGGTCTTGGTGTTGTAGTGATCGGAATAGCGTCTCAGCACATCACGCGCCTCTTCAAGGCTCCGGATGTTGTCCACCGCAAAAATGCCCGGGCCGGTGGAATAGAGGCGGGGGCCAATCAACTCGCCGGTGTCCATCAGATCCTGGTACGTGAGCGCATCTTCAGATGACGTCTGAGGATCGCGCTGAGTGGTGACGCCGTACGCCAGTTGCGCCAGGAACTGCGAGACCTGTGCGCGATGGACGCCCCAGGCCACCCACGTATGCGCGTGCACATCCACAAGGCCGGGCATCACGGTCTTGCCCTTCAGGTCGCGCACCACGGCGCCCGCGGGAATCGCCACTTTGCCCGACGGGCCGATCGCGGTGATGCGATTGTCGGTGATCACGATGTCGCCGCGGGTGATGACCTCGACGCCTTTCATCGTGATGAGGCGCGCATTGCGCAGGGCGATCGTCCCCTTCGGCTTGTCCTTGTCCACGATGATCTCGACGTCCACGCGATGCGGTTCGTATTCGTAGACGGGTGGCTTCGGTGGCGCGGCTGGCGCTGGGGCCGGCGTGGGAGCAGGCGCGGCCGCGCGTTCGGCCTCGGCTTCGGCGGTGGCCCGGTTGGCAGCATCCACGTCGGCTGAGAACGCCAGATCGTGCAGGAAGAAGCTGCGCCCGATCGAATAGAACGCGGCCGTGCTGTCGTTCGTCCAGCCAACGAAGTCGCCACCGATGCGTGTCAGGCGCCAGGTCGGGACAGACGATGGCGGAGCGGCGGAGACCGTGGGCACGGCGCCGCCGATTGGAGGCACGGTCACCATGAAGACGTTGCGATTCGCACGGACCAGCGCGCGTTTGCCGTCGGGAGACAGCACCACTTCATCCGGCGCGCCACCTCCGCCGCCTGGCGGCGCGGGCGCGGTGACCTTCACGACCGGCTTGAAGTCTGTGCCGTCGAAGCGAACCGAGAGCACGCCCTCGGACCCGGCCCACACATAGATGCGCTCAGGATCGGGGCCGATGTGTGGGGCGTTACGTCCCTGCTGCGTCGCGCCACTCGCGACCCAGGTGATGCGCGTCGGCGCGCCACCGGCGGCAGGCAGCCAGACGTATTCGAGTTCCGCAGCCGAGCTATGGCTGCCGAAGTCTTCCAGCGTGCGCATGCGGTGCATCTTGGAACCGCGCACCGCGATGATGCGTGAGCTATCGCGCGAGTACGTGATCTTGTCGAAGAAGGCCGAGACGGGTGTGAGCTTCTGGGGCTGCCCGCTCCCGTCGGCGCGCACGCGATAGATATCGCCGCCAGTATCGTCATTCCACGTCACGTACGCGATGTACTGGCCATCGGGCGACCAGACAGGCGCATGTTCAACATCCGTGCCCGTCGTCAATCTCCGCGCGTTGCGAATGACCGCTGCTGCCGTTTGCGGGGCATCAGCCTGAGGGGCGGGAGTGGCTGAAGCCGCTGGTGCGGCGGGCGCCCCAGCCGCGGCCGCGCCGGCAGCTGGAGTTGCAGGCGCGGGCGTGGCGGGCTTCTCTTTTCTGGTGCCTTTGCCCTGCGGCAGATCCGCCACGTACAGGCGATCGAGCGCGGTGAACGCCACGCGCTGGCTGTTGGGAGATGGCCGCGCGCCTCGAATCTGCGACGCTGTCAGTTTCTGATCGTCGATGGGATAGTCGAACCGCACGAGCGGGCCGAGCGGCTGATCGACTGTCGCGATGAACGGAATTTCGGTGGCCTCGCCCGAAGGCACGGCCACGCGCCAGAACTTGCCGCCATAGGTGGTGATGACCGCCGAGGAATCCGGCGTGAAGGCGGATGCTGGAGCCACGTCGCGGTCGCGCGCGCCGCCGCCTTCGCTGTCGTCGCGCTGCACATCCATCTTCAGCCAACGGTCCTCACCGGTGGTCAGGTCGATGAGTTTGAGGGCCGCCCGTGCGTCGTAACGCGTGGCATACACCAGCCATCGCCCGTCTGGACTCGCCGCTGGGCGAAACGCGCCCTGGTGCTCGTGCGTGCGCATCTGCAGGCGGCCGCTTTCGCGGTCGAGTTGCGCGATCTGGTAGGCGCCGATCTCGCGCGCAGAACTGCGGTCGACCGGGTGCGGGTCGTAGTTGGAGTCTGACTCGTCGCCCCGTGTGCGCGTAACAAATCCCGACGGGACCGTGCCGCGGACGTTCACCCAGAGGAACTTCGGGTCGCTCGCGAAGACAGGACCGAGCAGCGGCGGTGCGGCCGGCGCCGGCGCACCGGCTGCCGCGGGGGTGGCCGGGGCGCCGGTCATCTGCAGCCCCGAGCCGCCGCTCTCGTGGTACAGCCACAACTGCGGACCCTTGGCGGCGATCACGTAGTCGCCATCGGGCGTCCAAATCGGCGACATGTAGTTCTCGCGCTCAGTGGTGGTCAACGCACGCGCCTTGGTTCCGTCGGCGTTGGCGATCCAGATGTTCTCAGACCCGTTTCTGTCACTGATAAACACGATGCGCCTGCCGTCGGGCGAGAAGGTGGCCTGCATGTCGTACGCCTGCCCGCTCGTAATGCGTGTGGCTTCACCCCCGCTCACTGGCAGCGTGTACAAATCGCCGAGCAACTCAAAGACGATGGTGCGGCCGTCGCGTGAGAGATCGAGCGACATCCAGGTGCCTTCGGACGTCGTGAACGACACCGTGCGCGTGGTGATCAGGGGCAAGCCCTTGGTTTTGATGGCATCAGCCGACGCCTTGTCGTTGTCCTGACGCGATTGGGCGAAGGGCGCCGGCATGAGGACCAGAGCAACGGCGAACACAGCGAGCGACAGGCGAACAAATCGGGACATGGATTCCTCGCGAAGATTGTGTGGAGGGAGAATGCCATAATTCGGGTCGTCCACGGAGGTCCTTATGTCTGCACGCTTTGTCCTGGTCATCGTTTTCGCGGCGTTCGTCACACTGGCCCATCCGCTTGCGCAGATTCCTCAGCGCGTGTTCACGGAAAGTCTTCCGCCAGCGGAGTTTGCCGGCCGGCGCGAGAAGGTGTTTGACGCCATCGGCGATGGTGTGGCGATCCTGCAGGGGGCCGTGGAGAAGTCAGCCGAGTTGGCGTTCCGCCAGGGCGCGCAGTTCTACTACCTCACGGGCGTCGAGGTGCCGCGCGCGATTCTGGTGATGGACGGCCGGACGCGGCGGTCCACCCTTTACATTCCGGCGGCGGGCTTCCGCGTGCGGGCGCTTGGGCCGTCGCTGGTTCCCGGGGAGGAAGCCGCGAAGGTCACCGGCCTTTCTACCGTCCTGCCCCGCGAATCCTTCACGGAAGCCGTCGTCGCCTTCGGACGCGACCGCAGGACGATCTTCACGCCGTCTGCCGGCGACAGTGTGGGCGGCGGCTCACGCGGAGAGGTCACTGGCCTGGCGACTGTCACGAAGAACGACCCCTGGGACGGCCGGGAGTCACGGGAGACTGCGTTCCTGACGAACCTTCGCACAGCCATGAATTGGCCGGACCTCACAGTCCAGAATCTCGATCCGATCATCGACCGTCTGCGCGTGGTGAAGAGTGCCGCTGAGATCGCGGTCATCCGTGAGGCCACCAGGCAAGCGGGCGTCGGCATCATGGAAGCGATGCGCGAAGCTGAGCCCGGGCTGTACGAGTATGAACTGCAGGCCGCGGCCGAGTATGTGTTCAAGAAGGGCGGCGCGCAGGGCGCAGCGTATTTCGCGCTGGTGGCCACTGGACCCAACACAGTCTATTCGCACTATCACAAGGGTACGCGCAAGCTGGCGCACGGCGATCTGGTGCAGTTCGACTACGCGCCCGACTATCAGTACTACGTCTCAGACGTGACCCGGGTATTTCCGGCCAACGGCAGGTTCACACCGCTGCAGCGCGAGTTCTACACGGTTTACCTGAAGATGTACCAGGCGCTTATGAGCGTCATCAAGCCGAATGTGCCCGTGCGCGACCTCCTGCAGGAAGCCGGGCGCAAGATGCAGGCGATCGTCGCGGGCACAACGTTCTCGAGCTCGCAGATCCAGGCCGCGGCGCTCGCAGTCGCAAACCGCTACGCCGCGAGCACCGGATCAAGTTTTGGCCACTCGATTGGCCTCGAGGTGCACGACGTGGGCCGGGGGAGGCCGCCCGAGGGTACGCCGGTGATGCTGTCACCAGGGCAACTGTTCACCATCGAGCCGGCGCTGCACGTGCCGGAACTTGGACTGTCGATGAGGCTGGAAGATGCGTTGCTCGTGACCGACACGGACTACGAGAATCTGTCGGCGTTTGTGCCGCTCGAGATCGCGGCCGTCGAGAAACTGATGACCGAGCCCGGCATCACGGCCTTGCTCAAAGGGCGTAGACCCGCACGGTAGCGAACTGTTCGGAGGTCCCGGGCTTCAGCCCGGGACGCGCGGCACGGGCTGAAGCCCATGCCCTCCGAACACGAGCCTGAAAGTCTGGAGGCTTTACCTCTTCGGTGGAAGCGGGGTTGTTCGCAGCTCTTCGATTTCGCGCAGCATGCCGGCGACCATCGCTTCCACCACCACACGACCCTTGTCGCGCGTGGCCAGTGTGGCTTCGCCGTAGATGCCCGTCGGTGAGTAACGACCGACACCGCGACCCTGCACGCGTGTGAGGCCGCCGCGGCCGCCTTCGCGTGGGCTGATGTCTTTCGCGGCGTTGCTCATGTCCACGCGTTCGGGTGCGATGTAGAGCATCATCGACGTCTCGATTTCATCCGCGTGCGTGCCTTCCGACTGCTGCTTCACCGTCGCTTCTTCGGTTGTCGCAATCGTCAGCACATCGGTGTATCGCATCAGCACGCCGGACTTTGCCAGCTCTTCTGCGCTGGCCTTGAGAGGCACCAATGTCGATACCCCGGTGTTCAACACATAGAACCGGCGCGGTCCGTACGGACTCAGGCTGTTGACGATGTCCACGACTACGTCGCGAGCCGTCTCCTGGCGCAGGTGGGTGGATCCCGGGTACTCCAGGAACGCCGGGTAGTAGTGATACGTAATCGTCGGCGCCACCACGACGTTGCTGGCGGCGAGCACGCGGCGCTTGAAGTACGCCGCCAGCTGGTAGTCGTTATCAAGGCGCAGGTGCGGGCCATGTTCCTTTGAGCCTGCGCCGCGCGGGATGACCACAACCTGATCGCCGCCCAGGGCCTTCTCAGCTTCGACCCAGGTCAGATTGGCCAGCTCAACGCCGCGCTGCTGCGCGAGAACAGGCAGTGCGGCAACAATTGTCAGAACCGTCATGAGCACACGCATGGCGGATGATTCTACCTGAGCGCCTTGCCGAGGGTCAGCGCTTCGGCGTGAACCACCTGCTCCATCGCGGACTGAAACGGCATGGTCAGTACGTGCTGGACTTCAGCCATCGCGAGTTGGGGCCGCTTCGTGTCACGATAGAGGTGCGCGAGTTGCAAGTGGTGGTCGCTGACCTCGGGCACCTGATGCTCCGCGAACGCCAGGTCGCGTTCGACATCCACCCAGTTCGCCTTCTTGAGTTCGCCTCCGCCAAGAAGGCTCGTGGCGAACCACCGTGTGATGCGGTTCATGCGAAGGACTCCGGCGGTGAGCCGGCCCCGCATGTGTCGTGCGCGGCCGTGCTCAGGATCGAGCGCCAGCGTCGCATCCAGCTCCTTCTTGAGATCAGATGCGATGGTGACCTTCGTCCTGCCGCCTTCACGCTCGGCTCGAAGCCCGAGAACGACAGCTAACGCGAACCGGCGGCCCACTTCCCCTTCGTGTCCGGCCACTGCGTTGCGCGCCTGGACTTCAGCGCCTTTCAGGAGTTCTTTGGTGCGGTCTTTGTCTGACTCGGCGATGGCACCCTCGATGGCCATCCAGACGACGTCCGGAACACCGGCCACGACCCACGCGGGCCGTACGAGCACGGCTGGAGTAATCTGGGTGAAGGCAACCAGAACCACGAGCCCGAACGTTGCCGTCAGACAATCACCTGACGGGGAGCATGCGCCCCGGTGGCGTCGAAGTCAAAGGCCGGAAGCCCGCCAGGCGCCATAACGGCGCGGGTTCGTACATCCTGCCGTTCGTGACAACAAACCGAGAGCGGCGTATGGCTGAAATATCTGCGAGCGGATCAGCGTCGAGCACCACCAGATCTGCGCGCTTGCCGAGGGAAATGGTTCCGAGTTCCGCGCCCAGGCCAAGCGCGCGCGCTGAAACACTTGTCGCCGCCTGAATGGCCTGCAGCGGTGTGAGCCCGGCCTGCACGTAGAGTTCCACTTCACGCAAAAGGCTGTACCCCGGCAACGCACCATCCGTGCCGGCCACAATCAGCACGCCTTTGTCGTGGAGTGTTTTCAGAATGTGTGGGCCGCGCGGCGCAGGATCTCTGGCCGGTACCGCGGGCGCCGCAGGCGCCAGCCTCGGATTGTTGAGGACGCTTCGATAGTTCGCCGCCAGGGCATACGGCGCGTTGGCAATGCCGGGCTCGATCGTCTCGGCGCGAACGTCACGCGGACGGCCGAGCAACTCGCCCCAGGCTTGCGTCGGATCAATCACGGTGTGGCGCTCGGCGAGCATCGCGATGATCCGATCGGTGTCCGGCGTGCCCGGCTGGCCACGTACCGGCTGATGCGCCACCTGGTCCATCCCGGCAAGCACAGCAGCCTCAAGGCCGAGTGCTGTGGGCACATGACCGGTCACCGGCATCTTGAGCTCGTGCGCACGTGCGGCAATCGCCGCGGCCACGTCAGGCTGCACAAGGGAGTACAGCTTCATCTGACTGAAGCCCAGTGCGTGATATCGATCGACAATCGCGCGGCCTTCGGCAGCGGTGGACGCGACGACCGTGCCGAACCCGCCGTCTCCTGGACCATCCACCAAGCCCGCAAGTTCAATGCGCGGGCCCAGCCCACGCCCGGATGCAACTTCATTGCGGAAGGCGCTCAGGAAGAGCGACTCGCCGCCCATGTCGCGAATGGTCGTCACGCCCGCCGCCAGGTACGCGGGCGCCCATTCGATCTGCGACGCGTGCGCATGCATGTCGATCAAGCCAGGAATGATCGTCGCGCCGCTCACATCAATGACGCGAATGCCCGGCGGCAATGTCACGCGGCTGCGCGGCCCGACGCCGGCGATGCGTCCATTCCGCACCCACACCACGCCATCCTCGATCGGCGGCACATTTTCACCTGTGATGACGCGAGCGCCGGAGAGGACGTAGACACCCGAAGCGGTGGGAGCCATCGTGCTCGCGAAACCCGAGAGGTCGGCCATGCGATCGCGCACGGAACTCGCCTGGAGCGCCGGCAGTGCCGTCACCAGATCCTCGCGCACCGCTTCAAACGGCAGGATGTGGATGCGCGACACAAGCGCGGCGAACTCGCCGCGCGCGTCCACCCACACCGTCTCGCGGCCCCACACCACGCCGTCCACACTGTAGCGGCGCAGCTTCACCGTCTTGCTGCCCGCCTGCACGGTCTCATCACCGCGGAACGTCACCTGAATGCGGCTGTCGGCATCGCCAGGCAGCAGCGCGATGCCGGCAGGCCGCCCATGCCGCTCCCAGTAGTCGATGAGCGACGCACGCGCGGCGACGGGCGCCCAACTCCGCGCCGGGAACCACGCCGCTGGCACCGCCACATCCGTGGACTCTCCCATCGACGTCACACGCGCCGTCTGGCCAGTGACTGTGATTTCGGCGTCCACGTTCACGAATCGGTAACTCTTGCCGGCGGCCTTGAAGTGCCGGGGTGTGCCGTCGGCCAGTACGCTCAGCGAGGCGGTGAGCTGCAGGCGTGTGCCGCGGTCCACCAACTCCATCTCAGTCGTCAGCGTGTGCCCTTCGGGCGCCACCACCGTGGTCGCCCGCTCGATACCGACAGGTCGCTCGATGAGAAACAGCTGAATGCGGGCTGGAGCCAGTCCTTGCGCGCCGGACCCGGCCGAACACAATGAAGCGAAGACGGTGGCAGACACCAGAATCATAGGAACGCGCATGCCGCGAATTCTAGCCGGGTTTACAATGCGCGATATGCATCGACTTCTTATGGTCATCGCCGTACTGACGGCCTTCGCCCCCCAGCAGGTGCCGCGCACCGGCGACCCGGTCAAGCGCGGCTACACCGACGCTGACTTTCCGCGCGTGCAGAAGTTGGCTGAGCACGTCTATTCGTACGAGCAGTTGCGGTCGGCCGGCAGCGAAAAGTTCACCACAGTCAGCCTGTTTGTCGTCACCACCGAGGGCGTTCTTGTGGCCGACGGCCAGGGCAGCATGGAGGAAACCCAGCGCATGGTGGGCGAGATTGCCAGAGTCACCCGCCACCCCATCACCCACATCGTCATCGGATCAGACCACGGAGATCACACGGCGGGCAATGCGGCGTTTCCTTCAACGGCGAAAGCGTTCGCGCATCCCACGTCGAAGGCGATCCTCGAGGGTCCCTCGGGCGTGGCGCCGCAGCCTATCACTGCCGTCCAGGACAAGATGACGCTGACGATGGGCGGGATCGAGATTCAGATTCTTTTTCTGGGGCGCGCGCACACGGGCGGAGACCTGAGCGTCTATCTGCCGAAGGAGAAGATTCTCTTCATGAGCGAGGCCTATCTCAACCGAATTTTCCCCGCGATGCGATCAGCCTATCCGTCGGAGTGGGTTGCGACAATCGAGAAGGCTCAGGAGCTGGATGCCACCACGTACGTGCCTGGTCACGGGTTTGTAGAGTCGCCGGCCATCCTCAAGGAAGAACTGGAGATGGCGCGCAAAGCGCTGCTGCAGGTCATCGCGGAAGCGAAGCGATTGCACGCGGCGGGCATTTCCGTCGAAGAGGCCGTCAAGCAGGCGAAGTTCGGCGACCTGGACGCCTGGACGATTCGATCGAGCCAGGCGGCGACGGCTATCCGTCGTGTGTACCTGGAACTGGACGGCAAACTTCGGTGATCCGTGGTGATCAGCGCGCGGTGAGGGCGCGCGCGATCGTGGCGTCGGCGTCCTGATGTAATGTCGGCGGGGCGCCGTAGTGGGCGCCGGCCATTCGGCCGCGCGGGTCGTATACCAGCAACGTGGGCACGACACTGACGTCGCCAAATGCGGCGAGCATCGCCGGTGATCGCATCGCCCATCGCAGCGGGACGTTCAGCTCCGATGCCAGGCGCCTGACCAGCGGTTCGTCGGACTCGACGGCCAGCGCGAGCACCACCACGCGGTCACCGTGTTTTTTCTGAAGCTCGCCGAGCCAGGCGAGCGTGCTGCGGCACGGCGGGCACCATGTGGCCCAGAACTCGACCACGACCACCTTGCCTGCAAGGTCACGCGGACGGACCATGCGCCCGTTCAGGTCAGTGAAGTTCAGTGCCGGCATTACCGAGGCTTCGCCGCTGTCCACCGGCGCCGCCAGGGCCGATGCGGCACTGGTCTTTCCGGCGATGAGCAGATCGATCACGCGCGTCTGGTCGGCCCGGAAGCGCTCATGGCTCTCAGCCTTGCGCAGCGGCGCGTACCGGCCCGGTTCAACGCCTTCGCCATTGGCGGTGAATCCAAAATCCTTCGGCGTGGCGACCAACACGTCGTTGACGAAGATCGCCGGGTACCGCTTCACTCCGTACTTGGCCGCCAGGGCCGATTCGCCGTAGTTCTCCACGACGAATCGCGCATCGCTGCCGTACGTCTTGACCACGCTTTGTGCCAGCAGACCTGCTGGGTCAGAGAGGTTTCAAGTGAACGGCCAGCGCACGAGCGTCACGGTGACGCGGGGTGTGCGCGGCGACACCATCGCCGGCGCCGCTTCGAGGGCGGCAAAGTACTTCGGCAACACTTCGTCGGCTACTGCCAGCGCAATGCCGACTGACGCTGCGGTCGCTTCGGGGCGATCGAGTTCAGTGAGCGCGCGCTCCAAGAACATGATGGCAATGGTGTGGTCGATCGAATAGTCACTGAGCGTCGGAGCAGCCGCCAGAAGTCTCGCACGAATTGCCGCACTTTCCGACAGCGCCGGCGCCGGGCGCAGCAACGCGGTGCGCAACACGGCAAGCAAGTATCGCTGCAGTGCCCCATAACGCAGGCCCGCGGCGTCGAGTTCCCTCGCCTCTTTCAGCGCCAAACTCGCGCCAATGAACTCTGAGTGCCGGTCGATCGACACGGGCGGCCGATACAGCGCCAGCAGCGTGGTCTCAAGCGCATTGGTTTCGGCCACGAGACTTCTCACCGACAGCACCGGTGTGGAACTTTGCAACACGGTGCGAGCAAACGCGGCGAACTGCTGTTGCGCCTGGGCGGCGCCCACGTAGAAGAGCCCACTATCGGCGTCGGTGGCCCGGCCGTATTCAAGACCGGCGTCGTAGATCACCTTGACCTGAAATGACGAGGCCTCTGCCAACGCGCGGGCGGCGGCCGGGTAGACGCGATCAAACGCCTTGGCGGTTGGTGCGTCTTCTGACGCGCCGAGTTCGGCGCCCATCCTCGCCCACTCGGCCTCGAACCCGGACACATCCTTGCGCGCTTCCGCGGGACGATCGGCCACGTACTGGGCGGCCACCAGATCGACGCGCGCGGCGGCCAGGCGTTCAAGGGCCGTCCAACGACGGCCCGCGGCAAGGGCCTGCTCGGCCAGGTCGAGCGCGGCGGTGACACCGGGCCTCACCTGCACCCAGAGGGGATCAGTCTTCGCGGCGCTGGCCACCGGTGCCGCCCGCATGGCGGTCACTTCCAGCGCGATGGGATCCTCGGCGAGCGGCGGCGGCGCCAGCGGATCGCCGCACTGCCACGCCAGTACGCAGATGACGAGCGGAGACACCCACCGGGCCAGAGCCGACATGGGCCTCAGTCTGCCACGCCTGGCCGCCGGCCGAAGTGCGGCTGGTCATGGGCTGACGACCGTTGGTCACATTTATAGCCTCGGCCTTGAAACCCAGGCCGAGCTACGTACGGAACAATGTCGAGCGGGCACGTAGCTCGGGCTGGTTCTCAAGCCCGAGTGTCGGCCTAAAACGCCTAGCGGATGCCCACTCCACGGCTCGCACGAACACGCCCTCGGTCAGCGGCGTGCGAAACAGTTGAACGTCACCGCGACGGATGCGGGCGCGGGCTGACCGCACGCGGCGGAGAGCGCCGCCAGAGCGACAACAGCAAGCGCGGTGCGGGACGAACTCATCAGCGATCTGGAATTATAGTCTCCGCATGCTCCAACGAATGGTCCTGGTCCTGCTCCTTGCGGCAGGGGCGGGCGCGATGCACGCCCAGAACCCCAGACCAATCCAGCCATGGCCTGCGTATGCCGCCGACAACGCCGCGACGCACTTTTCGCCCCTGGACGATATCAACCCTGAAAATGCCGCGGCCCTATCCGTTGCGTGGGAGTGGGCCACGGGCGAACAGCCGATGCAGGAGTTCGGCGCTCAGCCGGGCAATTTCCAGAACACGCCGCTGATGATCGACAACGTGCTCTACGTGAGCACACCCTACAACCGCGTTGCAGCTCTTGACGCCGAAACAGGCAAGGAGATCTGGTCCTACGATCCGAAGGCGTACGAAGATGGCCAGCCGCCAAACGGCACAGGCTTCGTTCATCGCGGCGTCGCCGCCTGGCGCGACGGTGCGCAGACACGCATCTTTCTCAACAGCCGCTGGCGACTGATCGCGCTCGACGCAAAGACCGGCGAACCGGTCACCTCCTTTGGCGCCAACGGCGTCGTCGATCTCACGCAGGGCCTGCGACGCGAGGTTGACCGGAAGCACTACACCAACACCTCGCCGCCGGTGGTGTACAAGAACCTCGTCATCCTGGGAAACGGCGTCGGTGATCGACTGACGTACAAGAGCGATCCGCCGGGTGATGTGCGCGCGTTCGACGCGCGGACGGGCAAGCAGGTGTGGCGGTTCAACACCGTGCCTGGTGCCGGCGAGTTTGGTAACGACACCTGGGGCAAGGAATCGTGGAAGACGACAGGGCACACAAACGTGTGGGCGCCGATGTCACTCGATCAAACCCGCGGGCTGCTCTATCTGCCCGTCAGCACGCCGAGCAACGACTTCTATGGTGGGGATCGACCCGGCGCGAATCTCTATGGCGAATCGATTGTGTGCCTCGATGCCGCCACCGGCGCGCGCAAGTGGCACTTCCAGATCGTGCATCACGGCTTGTGGGACTACGACCCGGCCTCGGCACCGGCGCTGGTGACCATGACCGTCAACGGGCGTCGCGTGGACGCGGTGGTGCAACTCACCAAGCAGGGTTTTGCGTTCGTGTTCGATCGGGTGACGGGGCGACCGATCTGGCCGATCGAGGAACGGCCGGTTCCGCCCAGCGACGTGGCGGGTGAATCCGCCTGGCCGACGCAGCCGTTTCCCACAAGGCCCGCGGCCTTTTCGCCGCAGGGCCTATCGCTGGACGACGCGTTTGATGTGACGCCGGAGTTGAGGGCGCAAGCTCAGGCCGAGATGAAAAAGTACCGGATGGGTCCGCTGTATACACCTCCGTCGGTTGACGGCGCCTTCATGAATCCGGGTGTGATTGGCGGCGCGAACTGGGGCGGGTCGGCCTTTGATGCCCAGACCGGTCGGCTCTACATCAAGACTAGCATTCAGCCGGCGCTGGCCCGCATTCGACCGTCGGATCGCACAGCCTCGAATCCGCGCGCGTCCGAGGTGGATGCCGCGTTCATCGGAGCCATCGGCGGCGGCACGTTTACACCCACGCCGCCGGCCGGGTACACGGGCACGGGCCGGATGGGTGGCCTTCCACTCGTGAAGCCGCCGTACGGTGAACTGGTGGCCATCGATCTGGGGCGCGGCGACATTGTGTGGCGCGTGCCCTTTGGCGATACGGCGTCGGTCCGCTCGCACCCGCTGTTGAGCAACTTCACGCTGCCCGTGCGGCTCGGCGCTGCAGGAGCGCCCGGCGTGATTGTGACGAAGTCGGGTCTGGTGATCGGCGGCGGCGGCGACAGCGCGCTGAACATCTTCGACAAGACCTCGGGTAAGGAGATCGCGCGGTTCCCCTTGCCGCGGCGCTCCAGTGGCACGCCGATGACCTACCGCGCGCGCGCGGGCCGTCAGTTCATTGTCATGGCCACGGGCAGCGGCGCGAATGCGTCACTGGTGGCGTGGGTATTGCCTCGCGCAGATTAGAGCAAAACGACCTCTGAGGTCGTTTTGCCCTACTTGCGCGTTGTCAGAGCGCCGCGCAGTTTGTCGGCGAGCGATCCAAAACTCTCGGTCTGCGCCACCTCCACGCGTTCGGTGTACTCGCGCATTTCCGCCGCTTCCTCAGCCGCCCCAACCGCCTTGTGGCTCACCCGAATCCGGCGTCCCAATGCGTCGGCCTCGAGGACGATGACCTCGACGTCGGCGCCCACAGGCAGGGCCTTCTTCACGTCCGCGCCCTTGTCCAGGCCCGTCTCGCTGAACGGCATGAGGCCGGTTCGTCCTGGAGCGAGGAACACAAAGACACCGAACGACTCGTGGCGCTCAACCTTGCCGGTCAGTCGCGCGCCCTGCACAATCCCGGTACGCGACGCCGCAGCACTGACGCCGGCCGGAGCCACGCCGCCGGCGCCAATCTTCGCGGACCCTTCCTCGACCATCGCCACGCCGATGCGCTTCTTGTCGAGGTCGATCCCCAGAATCTCAACCGAGACCGTGGCGCCGGTCGTGATCGACTTCGCCCAGCCGCCCGACCCCCGCATGGGCGCAAACATAGACATGTGCGCCAACCCTTCCACGCCGGGCTCCAGTTCCACGAACGCGCCAAAGTCCGCCACTCGAGTCACGCGGCCCGTCAGCACCTGGCCCACTTCATAGTTGGACGCCACCATCGACCAGGGATCCGCGCTGAGCTGCTTCAAGCCCAACGCAATCTGCTGCGTCGCGTCGTCTATGCGCAGTACCTTGATGGTGATCTTTTCGCCGGGCGTCACCACCGACGCGGTGTCTGACACGCGCGCCCACGCCATCTCGGAGACGTGCAGCAGGCCCTGCACGCCCGCGCCGAGATCTACAAACGCGCCAAAGTCGCGCACCGACACCACGCGGCCGGTCCTGACATCGCCCACTGCAATGGACTTGCGCAGTTCCACCGCACGTGCAGCCTGATCCTGTTCGAGCACCGCCCGGCGCGAGACAACGAACTTCTGCCCACCATCGCGGTATTCGATGATCCGGAACGCGTACACGCGGCCCTCGTGAACGGATGCGTCTTCGGTGCGAATGGTGTCGAGCTGCGAGATCGGGCAGAAAGCGCGCTGTCGGGCAATCGTGACTTCAACGCCGCCCTTCACTGCCGCACCGACCTTGCCCTCTACCGGCAGGCCCGCGCGGAACGCCTCTTCAAGCTGACCCGCACTTGCGGCGCCAAGCGCCATCTTCCTGGAGAGTTTGAGCTCACCGACATTCGATACGACGGTGGCCTGGATGCGGTCACCCACTGCCACCTCGATGTCGCCCTCGTCGTCCTTCAGCTCGTTGAGCTCGATTGTGGCTTCGCCTTTGCCTCCCACGTTGACAAACGCGACTTCAGCGCCGATGGCGACGATGGTGCCTTCAATGGTCTGGCCGTTCCTGAAGCGCTTCGATTTGGTTGACGCCTCGAATAACGCAGCAAAATCTTCCTCAATCTCGCTCACAACACGCTCCTCTTCTATGCTATCAGCCATGAGCATGATGTTTTCGTGCGAGCGAGAAGAAGGCGTGGCCGTCCTGCGGCTGGAACACGGCAAGGTCAATGCGATGGACCTGCCGCTGTGCGAGGCCCTGACGAAACAGTTGGGCGTCCTGGCGGCCGATTCGTGTGAGGCCGTGGTCCTGACCGGCGCGGGGAATTCGTTCTGCGCAGGCGTGGATTTGGTGCGGCTCGCGAAGGGCGGTCCGGAGTATGTGAAGCACTTCCTGCTCGCGATGGACACGTTGTTCCACACGCTGCTCACCTTCCCGAAACCGATGGTGGCCGCCCTGAATGGGCACGCACTGGCCGGCGGCTGCATCATCGCGGCGTGTTGTGACCACGTGGTGATGGCCGACGGCCAGAGGCGAGTGGGTGTCACGGAACTGGCGGTGGGCGTGCCGTTTCCGATGCTGCCGTTGGAAATTGTGCGCGCCCGCGTGACTGAACGCGATGGGCGGGACCTGGCCTACAGCGCGCGCACGCTATTGCCGGCCGAGGCGATGGTGATGGGTCTTGTGGACCAGGTGGTGCCG
>SHUF01000035.1 GCA_009694745.1 Acidobacteriota bacterium | reverse complement strand
ACGCTCGCCAGTGTCTGGTATCGGGGCAAGCCCGCGGGCGTGCCGCGTCAGGTCGATATCGACGCGATCGCGGCTGCCGGGTTCTCGGCTGTCACCTGGCCAATACTGCAGGTGAACGGCGTTACGGATCTGCGGCGCATGGCCGATGCGGCCGGGCTGCAGGTGGTGATTCGCACCGAGCCTGTTCCGCTGACAATCGAGTCTGCACTGCGTCCCGATACCCACGTGGACATCCTGGTGCCGCAAACGCCGGTGCCACAGTATCCCGCTCTCATGTGGCGGGCCGTGGCGCACGGCGCCAGGGTGGTGTCTTTTGATGTCGGCGTAACCGAGGGGAATGCGCTGCTGGACCAGTCGGGCCGTCCGGCTGCGTGGGTCGCACCCGTCTCAGCTGTCGCGCGCGACCTGGTGCGCCACGCCACCATGATCAATCTGCTCGCCGCAGGTCCCGCTGTGCGCGTGGATCCTCAGTCGCCGGGACTCGACGTCACCTTGCTCGATGCGCGCCGTTCGTGGGTGCTTATCGCCACCAACGTGTCACCCGCAGGTACACCGCCGGCCGATACCTACGTCTTCCTTCCGCGACCAGTGCCGCCGGCCGAGTGGCTGAACCTCTTCGACGGCTCCACCATCTCCATGTTGCGAAGGCCGACCGACGTCCGTTGGCACGTCGTCCTCGGCCCCGGCGACGTGCGGGTGTACGTCATCGGCAAGATCGAGGGCTAGAAAACGACCTCAGAGGTCGTTTTCTCATTTCGCCTCGGCCATCTCGTCGAAGACGATGCCCAGCGTTCGCGCGGTGTGGGCGCCGAAGGCCTCGAATCCCGCCAGCGTCGGCGTGGTGGCCGTGAACTGCTCCTTCGTCTGGCCCGCCTTGATCGCCGCCCGAGTGTGATTGAGCAACGCCGTGAGGTAATCGCGGAAGACCATCAACTCGGCGCGTGTTCCAGTGACCGGAAACTTGATGCCGGCGTGCCCAAAGATGTGCGTCGTGTCAGTGGCGTGGTCTGCGGCCGCTTTCTCGATCACGGTGATCCAGTTGGCCACCAGGGCGCCGTTGACGCGGTCGATTACCGGGATGCGCCGGTTGAACATCAAGTCACCCATGTGCGCCACATTGGCGCGCTCGAAGCTGATCACGGCGTCGCCGCCGGTGTGCGCGCGGCCGTAGTACTTCGCCCGCACCCACTCGTCGCCCACCTGCTCTCGCCAGACATCCGTGAACGTGGAGTCGGGCGACAGCTGCTCGGCGGCATTCGGCGCGGCCGCCGCCTGTTTGATCAGGTTCGCCGCGAATTCGTGCGCCACCATTTTCTTCGCCACGCCCTTGAACGCGATGTTGCCGCCGCTATGGTCACCG
Organism: Acidobacteriota bacterium; assembly: GCA_009694745.1. Classification (GTDB taxonomy): domain Bacteria; phylum Acidobacteriota; class Vicinamibacteria; order Vicinamibacterales; family SCN-69-37; genus SYFT01. The sequence goes on along the minus strand of SHUF01000035.1, from coordinate 27,239 downwards.
TGGTGATGCGTATTGATCAGGCGATCGACCGGGCGGTTCTTCGACCGTTCTTTGAGCCCCTCGACACAGAGCTTGGCCAAGTCAGGGAACTGGCTGTCCACGACCACCACGCCGCCCGCGTTAATCAGGTAGCCGATCGTGCCGCCCCGGCCAGTGAAAAACCGGCGCCCCTTCGGATCTCGGTGAAGACCGGCGTCCGCAGAGACACAGAGACTTTTGGTTTTGGCCTAAGAAGAAGCCCCTCCCCGTCTCGGCGTCTCCTGTAAATCCTTCGTGATCGTGATCGTGATCAGTTGGGCGTCTTTTTGACGTACTTGTCGAGCCAGTTGAGTGTCTCAGCCATCACGTGCATGTTGGACTCGCGCGCGGAGTAGCCGTGTGACTCGTAGGGCAGCGTCACATACCGCGCCGTAGCGCCGTGTCCCTTGAGCGCCATGTAGAACCGCTCGGACTGGATGGGGAACGTGCCCGAGTTGTTGTCCAGTTCTCCATGGATGAGCAGGATGGGTTCCTTCACCTTGTGCGCGTGCCAGAAGGGCGACATCTTCGCGTACACATCAGGCGCTTCCCAGAAGGTGCGCGTCTCGTTCTGGAACCCGAACGGTGTCAGCGTCCGGTTGTACGCGCCGCTTCGCGCCACGCCCGCCGCGAAGATGTCTGAGTGCGCCAGCAGGTTGGCCGTCATGAACGCGCCGTAACTATGGCCGCCCACGCCAATGCGCGCGCGGTCCGCGATGCCGGCGTTCACGGCATAGTCCACGGCCGCCTGCGCGCTCGCGACGAGCTGTTCTACATACGAGTCGTTGGCCGTTTCGCCCGACCCGATGATCGGCATCGTCGCGCCGTCGAACACCGCATAACCCTGCGTCAGCAACAACAGGTGAGACGCCCCGCTCACGAGCGTGAAGCGGTTGGGTGAGCCTGAAATCTGGCTGGCCGCGTCGGCGTTAGTGAACTCCTGTGGATACGCCCACACAAACATCGGGAGCCGAATGCCCAGCTTGTAGCTCGGCGGCAGGTAGATGGTGCCCGAGAGCGTCACGCCGTCCGCGCGTTTGTAGGTCACGAACTGCTTCTGCACATCCGACAGCTGCGGATGCGGATCCTTGAACGCGGTGATGGCTGTCATCGAGCCTGCGGTCCGGTCGCGCATGATGTAGTTCGCCGGAATCTGCTTGGTCTCGCGACGGGTGATCACTTTGGCCGCGTTGTCGTCCACGAGCGCCACAATGGACTCGAAGCTCTGGTCGTCACTCTGCCAGAGTCGTTCCTTCTGCATCGTCTTCAGGTTGAGCCGATCGAGGAATGGCAGGTCGCCCTTGGCCGAGGCGCCGGTGCCGGTGAGATACACCGCGTCGCCCACCTGCATGACTTTGCCGGTAGCAGGCCGCACGAGCGGTAAGCCTGGGTCGCCATAACGATCTTCCTGCGCCAGTTCCCACATCTTCCGGGGCGTCGCGCCGAAACCCGTTTCGAGGAGCCATGTTCTCCGCATGCGGCTGGCGCGATCCGATTCGTTCACCATCACGGCGCCGCGCTCAGTGAATGAGAGCCCGTCGTAGCGCCACTCAATCTTGAGCAACTCTGCCGGTTGGCCGGTGAACGGCGCTGTCAGGCTCATCACGCGATCGCGATGCGGCACCTTGTTGCGGATGTCTCCCTTGTCGAGGGCCTCGGCGTAGAGCAGCGTCGCCGGTTCGAGTGGGTGCCATCGCGCATTGCGCGGGCCTTGCTGCACGCCATTGGTCGGCACCACGTCGTCCATCGGCACGTCAGCCAGGGCTTTGACCACTGCGCCCTTGCGATCCCAGACTTCCACATCACGAGGAAAACTGCTCGCCGGCAGCAGATACGAGTACGGGCGCTTGATGCGGATGACGATGAGGAATTGGGAGTTGGTGGAGACTTGCAGGCCCGCGTAGACCGCGGGTTTGCCGAACGGTGTTTTCGTTCCGGCCAGATCCACCCACGCGGGCTGGCTTGTGAAGTAGTAGTCGTAGAGAAGTTCGTCGTGGGATCCGGTGAGCAGATCCTGATAGGTGCGCCCCGCGGCGATGGTGCCCATGTTCTGCTGGATGTTGGGCGTGGTGGGCACGCGGGGCGTGGCAGGCGCGACGCCACGGCTGGCCGCAATCAGTCCGCACAGAAAACCGGTGGAGTCTTCCAGCCATGAGCAGCCGCCGCCCAGGCCGTTGACGCCGCCATCAAGGACCGTGCGCACCGCGCCGGTCGCGACGTCGGCCACGAGCAGGCGTGTGCCGGTGTCTGTCGAATGGGCGATGGCGATCTTCTTGCCGTCGGGAGAGAACGTGGGGCTGAACGAGCCTTGCGCCGGGAGCGCGAGCTTGCGCTCAGCGCCCGAGGCGACGTCCTTCAGCGTGATACCGGTGACGCCGTTCAGCACGTGCGGGCCGTTGGAGAGCGGGCTGATGCGCGATCCTCCGAGTCGCAGCATCGGCGACGCCACTTCGGCCAGCGTCGGCATGCTGCGCCGGTGCGTGAGCAGCAGCGTGCGCCGGTCAGGCGACACCGCCACCCCAGGCAACGGCTCGGCGTCCATGATGTCGGCGATCACCTTGGGCGGCATCAGGTAGCCGGACGGGGCTTGCGACTGGGCGAAGGGGGCAGCGAGGGTCAGGGCAACGAGTGCAAACGCGAACCCCGCACGAAGCAGAAATCTGGACATGGGAAATCCTCCTAGGACAGAAGGCATTGTAGCGGACTAGTGCGCTGCGCCGAGCCCCGCCGCGCGGCCGGTGGCCCAGGCCCATGCGAAGTTGTAGCCGCCGATGGGGCCGAAAGCGTCGAGCATCTCCCCACACATGAACAGGCCGGGGTGGCGGACGCTCTCGAGCGTGCGGGGGTGGACGTCGGTGAGCGCCACGCCGCCGCCGGTGACTTCGGCTTTCTTGTAGCCTTCGTCGCCCTTCCACGGCAATTCGTACGAGGTTAGCGCCTCCACAAGCGCCGTCCGCTCCTGCCGGCGCAGCTCGGGGCCGCGCCGGTCTGGCGGAAGGCCCGCCTCGAGGCACAACACCTCCGCGAGCCGCTCCGGCATGTGACGCGCGACCAGGTTCACCACCAGGCCGTGCGTTGCCGCCAGTTCCCTCGACCACATATCCGCATCGCGGTCGGTCCACTGCACACGCAAGACAGCCGCCGGTCGATGCCCGTGGCTCCGTACCGCCACGTGTGACACATCAAGCACCGACGGTCCGCTGTAACCAAAGTGCGTGAACAGGAATCCGCCGTGTGACTCCGTCGTGCACCCCTGCCACTTCGCACGCATGCGCACGTTCAGCGAGATGCCCGAGAGCGACGCCAGAAGCGGCGTGCTCCCCGTCAGCGGCGTCAGGGCAGGGTAGGTCGGGTGGATCTCGTGGCCCAGCTGTCGGGCAATCGTCAGCCCCGTTCCGTCGCTGCCGGTCAACGGCACCGAAAGTCCGCCGGTTGCGAGGATCACGCTCGACGCATCGAAGTCGCCGCGAGACGTCGTGACGCGCCATGGGATATCCGCCGAGCCGGGCGCCTGAAGCCCGGTGACCGTCGTTTGCGTCTGTACCTCCACGCCACGGGTACGCGCCAGGGTCATCAGGCCGTCGCGCACATCCCGTGCGCGGTTGGAGGCTGGAAACAACTTGCCGGTCTCTGCCTCCAGCGCGAGTGGAATGCCCACTTCCTCTTCGAAGAACGCCCGCTGGGCCGCGAGTGGCCACGATCGCAACATCCCGCGGAGCAGTGGGGCAGGCGAGTCGGTGACGAACCGTTCGGGTTGGAGCGATGAAGGGAGGATGTTGCACCGGCCGCCGCCGCTGATCAGGATCTTGCGTCCGCCGTCCGTCGTGCGCTCGATGAGCAACACCTCGCGGTTTGTGGTCCGCGCGAAGATCGCGGCCACCAACCCCGCCGCGCCGGCGCCGACAACAACAATCCCGCCTTCGCCAGGCGCTCCTTTCGGTCGCGGCTTCGGCGCGGCAAGCACTATTTCAGCACGTCATCGACCGGCACCACGCGCACCGGCCCTAGGTTGGCGGCGCGAATGGGCGCTTCGATCTTTGACAGGTCGCCGACGACGATGACGGCGAATTTGTCGGGTTGGATGTACTGGTTGGCCGCACGCTGGGCGTCGGCCACGGTGATGGCCTGGATGCGACCGACATATTCGTTGAACAGCGATTCGTTCAGTCCGTAGATCACCAATTCGCCAAGCTGCGCAGCCACCGAACCCGTGGTTTCGAAGCCGGCGGGAAAACCCAGAGCGAGGTAGTTCTTCGCACGGTCGAGTTCACCGGCCGGAATGGGCTGCCGGATGGCGGTAAGTTCGTTGAAGAACTCGCGCAGCGATTCCACCGTCTTGTCGGTCTGCACACCCGAGGATGCGTAGAAGGGACCGGCGGTGGAGCGCATGTCGAACATCGACCCGGCGCCGTAGGAGTAACCGTTGCGCTCGCGCAGGTTCTGGTTCAGGCGTGACGTGAACGACCCGCCCAGCACGGTGTTCATGACTTCGAGGACGTAGAAATCGGGTGTGCTGCGGGGCACGCCGATCCAGCCGATGCGAATCTGCGACTGTTGGGCGCCAGGACGATCGATCAGGTAAATCTGCTTCGCCGCATGCTGCGGGGCCGCGGGCAGAGCCGGAGCTGCGGGCTTCGTGCCGTTCTTCCAGCCGCCAAATGTCTTCTCCAATTTCGGCAGGATCGTGTCGGGTGTCACATCACCGACCACCAGCAGATGCGAGTTCTGCGGCTGGTAGTACTGCGCGTGGAACGCGCGAATCTCCTGCGCGGTCATCTCGCCGTTCGACACGCTGTTGCCCATCGCCATAGCGCCATACCTATGGCGCGGACCGTAGACCAACCGCCCGAACGCCGCGTTTGCGACCACGCCGGCGTTGTCGCGCTGCTGCATCAGCGAGGTCAGCCGCTCCTTGCGCAGCCGCTCCACTTCGGATTCAGAGAACGACGGATGCAGCGCCACATCCCCCAGCAACGGCAGCGCATCGTCCAACTTCGACACCGGGCTGAAGAGGCCCACAGTAGAGGCGTCCCACGAGCTGCCGGTCGAGATGTTGATGCCGAGGAACTCGATGGCGTCGGCCAGCGCAAGCGCGTCGCGGGTGCCTGCGCCCTCGTCGAGCATGGCGGAGGTGAAGCTGGCGAGCCCGTATTTGCCCGCCGGGTCGGTGGCCGCCCCGGCTCGCACGATCAGATTGACCTGCACGACCGGCACCTTCGGCATGGTGACAATCCACACCGGCAGGCCATTCGCGAGCGTGCGCTTCTGGATGGGCGGCAGCTTCAACGCGGGAACTGGCCCCGGCGCGGGCGCCTTAGACCGATCCGGCGCCTGCTGGGCCGTAACTGAGGCCACAAGGGCGAGGCCGATACCTATAACGAGCGCAGCTTTCATCAGGTGCTTCATTGCCTCATTGCCCCATTCTTCATGGCTTACTTTCCCTTCGGATGCACCGACAGCTCAAGCCGTCTGTCGGTGGGAAGCCACTTTTTGGCGGCCGCCTGGATATCGTTCGGTTGAAGTGCGAGGTATCGCCCCAGGTCTTCCGCGAAGTAGTCGGGGTTGCCCGTCGCAAAGAAGTACGCGTTCATCAGGTCGGCCTTGTCGCCGCTCTGTTGCATCGAGTTCAGGAAGTTCGACTCGATGCCGTTGAGTGCGCGCTGCACTTCGCGCGCGGCCGGCGGCGCGACCTTGAGCTTTTCAATCTCTTCATCGATGATTGTCTTGATCTTTGCCAGCACCTGGTCTGGCGGGTCTTCGGACGGCCGGGCCGTTGCGACAATCTGGAATCGCGAGCCGAGCGCCGCACTCGCCTGAAACGCCTGGATGCTCTGCACAAGCTGCAGGTCATAGACCAGTCGTTTGTAGAGGCGTGAGTTCTTGCCGCCGGTCAACACGCTTGCCAGGACATCGAGTTCCGCATCGCCCGGTTTGAACTGGGCCGGCGAGTGCCACGCCAGTGTCAGCCTCGGCAGCTGAACGCTGTCGGTCATCGTTTCCTTGATGACCGACGTCAACTCCACCGGCGGCGCTTCGATAGGCGCGAGGCGCGGCCCCGGCTTGACGTCGGCGAACCAGTGTTCAACCTTCTTCCTGGTTTCCGCCGGGTTGATGTCGCCGGCAATCACGATGCTCGCGTTGCCCGGGGCGTAGTACTTCGTGAAGAACTCCTTCACGTCTTCGTGTGTCGCGGCGGTCAGGTCTTCCATGTAGCCGATGACGGGCCAGTAGTACGGATGCGTCTTTGGATACATCAGCTCGGTGAGACGCACATTAGACATGCCATATGGCGCGTTCTCATAACTCTGGCGCCGTTCGTTCTTGACGACGTCGCGCTGGCCGTTCACGAGCTGCGGTGTCACGACGTCGAGCAGGAATCCCATGCGGTCGGATTCGAGGAACAGGGCCAGGTCCAGCGCATTGGCCGGCACCGATTCGTAATAGTTCGTGCGGTCGGTCGTGGTGGAACCGTTATTGGTGCCGCCGGCAGCCTCGAGGAAGTTGTCGAAGTCGCCTTCTTTCACGTTCTTCGACCCCTCGAAGAGGATGTGTTCGAAGAGGTGTGCAAAGCCGGTGCGTCCGAACTTCTCGCGCGCCGATCCGGCGTGATACCAGACGTTGACCGTCACCATCGGCACGCTGTGGTCTTCGTGCAGAATCACGGTCAAGCCGTTCGGCAAGGTGAACATTTCGTACGGCGCCGACACTCTCGGCGCTTGCTGTGCGGCCAGCGGCGCGAGCGTCAGGAGTGTGGCCACGGCCATGGCTGAACCAATGCGAGAGCGAAGCAAGGTCATGCGTTCCAGTCTACCCGACGCGGTCTTGACAACCGGGCACCAACGGGTTCGGCCGATTGGCTCAAGGAGGTCCGCGGCCAGTATCGCTGCTTCTTCGACTTTAATGCCCAGAAGCACGGGCTTCCCCTCCTGCACATGCTCAACTACTTCAACGCCTACACCGGGGCGCACGGCGCGCAGGCGAGCCAAGTGGGCGCGGTCGGCAGCTTTTATGGCATCGGGCCTGAGTCGAGCATCCCGCTGGGCTTTGACGATTCCGTCTGGGCTAGGTACGGCGTGGGCGACCTGCTCAACCTGAAGGATGCCAACGGCCGGGCCTACACGCGCAACGTGTTCAACAGCCCGACTGAAGCCGCCGGGCACCTGCTCTCGCAGGGCATGGGCGTGCCGCCACTCGCGCCATTCGAGGGCGCGATCGTGGCGTGTTCAATCGCGAGCCTGCAGAAGATGGGCGCCAAGTTTCTGATGTGCAACAACGCGCTCGGCGCCTGGTCGCTTGAACTCGCCGCGCGAGGAAAAGGCGATGCAACGGCGATCGGCACGGAGCTGCGGGCGCATCTGCTGCCGGGCGTGACCGTGGTGCAAGCCATGGTGGTGGCCATCGCGCAGGCACAGGCGGCCGACATCGCGTACAACCGTCAGTAGAACTACAGATCGTCTACGAACCGCCCTGGGTAGCGGTCCGGCGAAAAGTCGTCCGGCGGCTTCGGACGGATCCTGAATCGCGACAGACAGGCCTCGCGGCCTGGCGGCACACAGAGCACGTTGGCGCCCACTTCGCGCGGCGCGAACCCCTCGATCTCGATGAGCCGGCCGTCGTGCTCGTCGATCGCGAAGAAGCGGTACGGCGCCCGGGCGCGCAGGTACGACACGATCGCGTCGGGTCGATACCCGAACCCCTCCGAGGTCTCGCGCGCCATCTCGATCACCCAAATCGGCGGGAGGGGCTGCGCCAGGACGCCATCCGCGCCGGCGATCAGGGCCAACTCTGCGCCCTCGATATCCGCCTTGATGAACGAGACCGACCCGACGGCTGCGCCGACGAGGTACTCGTCGAGCGTCATCAGCGGCGCGGTGGTCACGCGCGATGGCGTCCGTCGGCCCGACCGCAGCGAGGTGTGACCGAGCGACATCTCCTCGAACAGATAGAGCGTCACCTCAGGCTGCGATCCGTCTCCGAGCGCTGCGCGCACCAGATGCACGTGAGGGTCGTGACCCGACAACGCGACGTTGCGCTCGAGCCATGCATAGACCTCGGGCACCGGTTCGAAGGCGTGCACCCCGCCGGTGGGACCGACGAGCCGGGCCAGGAGCGTCGTGTACCACCCGAAGTTGGCGCCGGCGTCGATGCACACGTCACCTGCCGAGACGACCTTTCGCACGACACCAGTGACCGCCGGCTCGTACTCGCCGCGGAAATACAGCGTGTCGCACATGCCGCTCGACAGATCGACCTCGAACCTGCGCCCGTCACGAGCGCGCACGACCTCAGGAGGCGGAGTGGCGCACCACCGGCGGCCGAGCGCGGCGAGGCGCGCTGTTCCCCGGCGGATCGGCGAATAGCGCGTGTACAGGCGCACGAATCGTAGGCAGCGGTTCCGTGCCATGCGGTGCAGAGGGCCAGTGTAGCGGCTGCCCCTTATGATTGTCACCACCATGGCGACCAGGACGACAGAGATCGACAGGCCTCTCACCGGCGCGGCTCTGATCAAGGAGGTCTGCCGCCGTATCCGAGTCGCGCGCAGTTATTGGGATGCGCACAACAATCGCGCCTGTCGTGCCGAGCGCGAGAAAGCCATGGCGCTCTACGAGACTCTGAGTCCGCTTGAGCGCGAGAAGATACCGCAGGTGCTGCGTGTGTGGCTTCGGTATCGGTCCGACAAGTATTTCGGGGCGCGTCGCACGCCGCCGAAAAGCTGAGCCGAGGATATGCATCCGCGCAACCACTTTCGCACTGGGTACGACATCCCGAGGCTCGTCGCGAAGTGCCCCGCGCTCGCACCGTTCGTTCGCACGAGCCCGCGGGGCGAAGACACCATTAACTTCGCCGACCCCGACGCCGTGATGGCATTGAACCAGGCGTTGCTGATGGACGCGTACGGGCTGCGGTGGAGCATTCCACGATGCGCGCTGTGTCCGCCGATCCCGTCGCGATGCGACTACATCCATCATCTGGCCGACCTGCTGTCTGGAGGAGACAGGGCCGCGATGGCACGGGGTCGTGCGGTACGGGTGCTCGACATTGGCACCGGCGCCAACTGCATCTACCCGTTGATCGGTGCCAGCGAGTACGGCTGGATATGTGTCGGCACCGAGATTGACAAGACCGCGATGCACTGGGCCCGGCAGATCGTGCGCGTGAACATGCCAGTCGCGCCCTTGATCGAGTGCCGGCACCAGTCGGATTCCTCGGCGTGCTTCGCCGGCGTCGTGAAACCTGGCGAGCGGTTCGCCGCGTCGATGTGCAACCCGCCATTCCATGCCTCAGCAGAGGAAGCCGCCGAGGGTTCGCGCAAGAAGCGGCGCAACCTCGGCCTCGCCAAGTCAGCGCCGGCGCTGAACTTCGGCGGCCAGGCCGGCGAACTGTGGTGCGCGGGCGGCGAGGTGGGGTTCATCAAGCGCATGATCGCCGAGAGTGCCACACGGCCGAGCCTGTGCCGATGGTTCACGACCCTGGTGTCGAAGAGCGAGCATCTGCCACGGCTGCGCCAGGCGCTGAAAACTGTTCAGGTCACTGACACGAAAGTCATCAACATGGTGCAGGGGCAGAAGAAGAGCCGAATTCTCGCCTGGACGTTTGGCGAAACGGCGGCGAGGTAACGCATCCACCAGTCGCCTGTATGCATCGCCAGCATAATGACCGTAATATCCAGTCCATGCTCAAGCAATTCCGACTTCTTGCCGTCTCTGTAACTCTCCTGGGCCAGGCGCAGGCGCCACCTCCACCTCCACCTCTACCGGCGCTCACACCGGCGGTGCAGTACTCGACCGGTCCCATCGATGCCGCTGACATGGCCGCGCTCCTGAAGCAGCACAACGTGCCAGGTGTCAGCGTTGCCGTGATCAGAGACTTCAAGATCGAGTGGGCGAGGGGGTACGGGATCGCAGACGCCGAGGCCGGAACTCCGGTGACGACCGACACGATGTTCCAGGCGGCGTCCATCAGCAAGCCTGTGGCGGCGATGGTGTCCATGAAAGCTGTGCAGGACGGGCGGTTCACGCTCGACCAGGACGTGAACACGATCCTCAAATCCTGGAAGCTGCCCGGCGGGGAGTTCACCAGGGATCGACCGGTGACACCACGCGGTCTGATGAGTCACACATCCGGCATGGGTGATGGGTTTGGGTTCCCTGGTTACGCTCCGAAGGCGCCACTGCCGACCGTTCCGCAGATCCTCGACGGGCAACGGCCGTCTCCTCAACCTCCAGTGCGACTCGAACGCCCACCGTCCACTGGTTTCAAGTACTCGGGCGGCGCCGTGATGGTCCAGGAACTGGCGCTCACGGAGGCCGTGGGAAGGCCCCTCGTGGAGCTCGCTCGCGACTGGGTGTTGAATCCGATCGGTATGACCAACAGCACCTTCGAGCAGCCGCTGCCCGCCTCGCGCGAGAAGCAGGCCGCTCGCGCGCACGGCCGCCTTGGCGGGCGTATGGGCGACCCGTGGCACGTGTATCCCGAGCGGGCCGCCGCCGGGTTGTGGACGACGCCGACTGATCTTGCGAAGTTTCTGATCGAAGCGCAGCAGACGCTCGCAGGGGCATCTACGAGAGTGTTGTCGCGAGCCATGATGCTCGAGATGGTCACGCCTGTCGGCGTGGGTCCCTATGCCGTCGGCTTCTCAGTGGAGAAGCAGGGCGAAGGCTGGTATTTTGGCCACAACGGCGCCAACTGGGGCTTCCATGGCTCCATGAGCGCTCATCGCCTCAAAGGGTACGGCCTGGTCATCATGACCAACGGTGACGGCGGCCCCGGCCTCATGCGGGAACTGCGGAGCCGGATCCAGCAGGCGTATCAGTGGGACGTGCTCGACAAGCCCATTCCCCGCACGTACGGCCCCGTCAAGTAGTCCAGGGTCCAGAGTCCAGGGTCCGTGATTTACTTGTGGCGTGTTTTCGTCGCGCCTGCCTGCACGTCTGGAATCAAACGCCTTCAGCGTGGCCCTTGCCAGCCTTCGCCAGCGGGGCGCGCCGCTCGTTGATCTGACGGTCAGTAATCCCACGCAGGTCGGGCTGTCGTATCCGTCTGATCTTCTCGGGCCGCTCTCAGATGTTCGGTCCCTGTCTTACGACCCTGCGCCATTCGGCCTGACGGCCGCGCGCGAGGCGGTGGCCGCGTCCATCTCGCGGCCAGGCGCGCCGGTGAACACCGAGCGGGTCGTTCTCACCGCGAGTACGAGCGAGGCCTATGGCCTGTTGTTCAAGCTGCTGTGCGACCCCGGCGACGCGGTGCTGGTACCGCAGCCGAGTTATCCACTATTCGATCTCCTGACGGGGCTCGACGCCGTCGTATCTTCCCCTTATCGGCTCGAAGACCACGGCGTCTGGTCCATCGATCGCGCGAGCGTGGCAGCCGCGTGCCGGCCGAACACCAGAGCGGTCCTCGTCGTGTCGCCAAACAACCCCACCGGGTCGATGCTTCGCTCCGACGACCGCGAGTGGCTGGTGGCGTTTGCGCTGGAACACGGCCTTGCGATCATTTCTGACGAAGTGTTCTCCGACTATCCCATCGAGCCACGGCCGGATGCGGTTTCGCTGCTGGGCGAGTCGCGCGTGTTGACGTGTACGCTCGGCGGCCTCTCCAAGTCCGCGGCGTTACCGCAACTCAAACTGGGATGGATCGTGGTGAGCGGTCCAGAGCGAATCGTGGCCGATGCCCTCGCACGTCTGGAGATCATCTGCGACACGTATCTGTCGGTCTCAACGCCTGTGCAGGTCGCCGCGCCGCAGCTGATTGCCGGCGGAGTAGTGGTGCGAGATGCGATTCGTCAGCGAGTCCGCCAGAACTATCGTGAGCTTCAGCGCATCGCCGCAGCGCACCCTTCCGTAACCGTATTGCCACCCGAAGGCGGGTGGTCCGTGGTGGTGCGAGTGCCTGAGACGATCGGCGAAGAAGCGCTGGTCATGGCTCTGCTGGAGCAGGCGCGCATCGTGGTGCATCCGGGCTATTTCTTTGATCTTCAGCGAGGTGCACATGTGGTGATGGGCCTGCTTCCAGAACCCGCCCTGTTTGCCGCCGGCGTGGCGAAGGTGTTGGCTATGGCGGACGCGCGATGACCCGTCATCGCGGCATCTCGCTGCCGCTTTCATCGATGCCTTCGTCGGGCAGCTGGGGTATTGGTGAAATTCTGGATTTAGTGCCGATGGGGCAGTGGCTTCAGGCGGCGGCCTACGACCAACTGATGCTGCTGCCGGTCGGCACGATGGCCAGAGGCCAGTCGTCGCCATATTCGGCATGTTCGGCGATGGCGATTGATCCGATCTATCTGTCGATCGAAGCGATGGAGGATTTCGCCCGGGCCGGGGGCCTCGAGTGTCTGTCAACTGATGCACGCCGTTGGCTCGCCGAAGGGCGCGCCGCCTCACGTGTGCGCTTTGCCCAGGTGCGCGAACTCAAGGAAGTGGCGTTGTGGATCGCCTTCCGCCAGTTCGTCAGTGATGAGTGGGACCAGCGGACGATTCGCGCGGGCGACTTTGCCGCGTTTGCCCACCGCGAGCGATGGTGGCTCGATGACTACGCGTTGTTCCAGGCGTGCGCCGCAGAGTGGCCGGGCGGCACGTGGCGCGACTGGCCGGCGGCGGTCGCGCGCCGCGAGCCGGCGGCGATGAATGAGGTGCGCCGTCACCTTGGGCGCCGCCTGATGTTTGAGCAGTACGTGCAGTGGGTGGCCAGCCTGCAGTGGCAATCAGCCCGGGAAGCACTGAAGGCGCGCGGCGTGGCGTTGTTCGGCGACCTGCCGTTTGTGGTTGACGCCCACAGTGCCGACGTCTGGGCGCGCCAGGACGAATTCCTGACCGAGGTGTCAGTCGGCGTACCGCCTGACGCGTTCAGCGACACCGGCCAGGACTGGGGCCTGCCGATGTACCGGTGGGACGTCGTGCATCAATCGGGCTTCGCGTGGTTGCGGCAGCGCGCTCAACGGATGGCTGCGCTCTACGACGGTTTCCGGGTGGATCACCTCGTGGGTTTCTACCGCACCTGCGGCAAGGCGCCGGGCGGCGAAACGTTTTTCCTGCCACCAGACGAGCCGACCCAGTTCGCTCTCGGTGAGCAGGTCATGCATGTGTTCCTTGAGACGGGCGCCGACATCGTGGCTGAGGATCTCGGGACAGTGCCTGGGTTCGTTCGAGAGTCGATCGCGCGCCTGGGTGTGGGCGGATACAAAGTGCTCCGATGGGAACGCGTCTGGTCGCAGCCCGAACGGCCGTTTGTGGAGCCCGCGCACTATCCCCATCGGTCGGTGGCGACGACGGGCACGCACGACACCGAGCCCATGGCCGACTGGTGGGATGAAGCCTCGACTGAAGATCGGTACGCGCTGTCGGAAGTACTGCATCGTGCCGACATCGGCACGTGGGACCCCTCCGCGCCCTGGACCGACGCACTGCGCGACGCGATACTGCAACTCATGGCAGGCGCGGCGTCCGACCATTTGTTCTTTCCCATCCAGGACGTCTTCGGCTGGCGCGATCGCATCAACACGCCCGCCACCGTGGGCGACCACAACTGGACCTGGCGGCTGCCGTGGCCCGTGGACACGTGGCTGGAGCGCGAGGACACGCGCGAACGGGCGGCGTTCCTGGCGGCCGAAATCGGACGGAACAAGCCGTAGACGCCCAGCGTCCAACGCCACAGATTGCCTTCCCCTCCCACGCTCCACCTCTGGCCCGGTGTCGTCTTCGCCGCGCTACTCGCACTGACCCGATTCATCATGCCCGCGGTCGCGCCAAAGGCCGAGTTGTTCGGCCTGGGCACGGCCCTGGTGGCGGTAGCCGGTGGACTGCTTTTCGCGGTGGCGATCCTAGTCTGGTGGCTGTTCTTCAGCCGCGCGCCCTGGTCCGAGCGGTTCATAGTGCTCGCCGCGATGGTGGTCGCGATGTTCGCGATTGCTCCCTTAACTGACATCTCCCTTCAGAACGGACTGATGGGCCGGATGTTGTACGTCTATGCCTTCCCGCCAACCTTGGGTCTTGCTGTGGTGATCTGGGCCATCGCGAGCCGTGGCGTTGCTCCAGGCCCGCGGCGCCTCGCGGGAGTTGCCGCCATCCTGATCGGTTGCGGTGTGTGGACACTCGCGCGGACGGACGGCCTATTCTGGGGCCTTCCTCAACTCGCCTGGCGTTGGACGCCGACAGCAGAAGATCGACTGCTGGCCCAGACGCGCACTGACGCCCCGATCCCCCCGACTCCCGTGCCGGTGGAGTCTGCGACGCCGGCGGCTTCTGCAGCGCCAGCGATGCCCGTGCCCGTCGCGCCACCCACAACCACGCCAGTCGAAACGCCAGCTGTGTCTACCACGCGCGAGCCCGAGGTCGCGCGAGTCGAGTGGGCAGGTTTCCGCGGCTCCGATCGTGATGGCGCTGTGCGCGGTCTGCGCATCAACACCGACTGGTCCGTATCGCCGCCGGTCGAGATGTGGCGACGGCCCGTGGGACCCGGTTGGTCATCATTCGCCGTCAGCGGCGACCTGTTCTACACGCAGGAACAGCGCGGCGAAGAGGAAATGGTCACCTGCTACAAGGTGTCCACCGGAGAGCCCGTGTGGCGGCATAGCGACCCCGTCAGGTTTTGGGAGTCGAATGGCGGCGCCGGTCCGCGCGGCACGCCGACCATTCACAGCGGTCGCGTATTCGCCCTCGGCGCCACCGGAGTACTCAACGCACTGGATGCGCGCACAGGCGCGGTCGTCTGGTCCCGCAACGCGGCCACCGACAACGCGCGAACATTGCCCGGCTGGGGCTTCACCAGCTCGCCCATCGTCATTGGCGACGTCGTGATTGTCGCCACGTCGGGCACGATGTCGGGGTACGACGTCGCGACGGGTGCGCCACGCTGGACCGGCCCGAAGCAGCTTGAAAGCTACAGTTCGCCGCATCGTGTGACGATCGATGGCGTCCCGCAGGTGATCCTGCTGAGTGGTTCGGGTGCTGTGGCCGTTGCGCCGGCGACCGGCGCGGTGTTGTGGCAGCACGACTGGCCGGACGGGGGAACGACCATTGTCTACCCGGCCGCCATCTCCAGAACCGACGTGTTGATCAACACGGCCTCCGCGATGGGAGGCATGGGCATGCGCCGGCTACATGTGGCCCGCGCGGCAGCCACGGTCCCCACTGCGAGCGGCTGGACCGTCGAAGAGCGGTGGACGTCAAACGGCCTCAAGCCGTACTTCAACGACTACGTGATTCACAAGGGATATGCGTTCGGCTTCGACGGATATATCGTGTCGTCCATCAACCTCGAAGACGGCAAGCGCAACTGGAAGGGCGGGCGCTACGGTAACGGTCAGATGATTCTGCTGGCCGACCAGGACTTGTTGCTGGTGTTGTCAGAAGAGGGCTGGTGCTAGTTTCTGCCACCACCGACAAGTTCACCGAACTCGCGCGATTCCCCGCACTCAATTCCAAAGCATGGAATCACCCCGTGATCATCGGGGGCGTTCTCCTTGTGCGCAACGGCGAAGAGATGGCGGCCTTCCGGTTGCCGCGCTGATCTGTCCTACACCCAGACCAGCCGGCTGACGCCGGGCATTCCGACTGCGCTATCATGCGCCGCATGGGACGCATCGGTCGAAGCTTTCAGCTGGTCGGGCAGTCGTATCGCATCCTGATGAAGGACAAGGAGCTGATGGTGTTGCCGCTCCTGTCCGGCCTCGTGATTATCGCCGTGGTGGTGGGTGTTGGTTTCGGTTTCGGCTTCGACCCGGAGCGGTTTCAGGACCGGGGCGCTGGCGTGTACCTGCCCATGTTCCTCATGTACGTGGTCACGTATACCATCGGCATCTTCTTTCAGGCGGCGGTGATTGCCGGCGCCACGGAGCGCATGCGGGGTGGCGATCCGACAGTGGGGTCGGCCCTCTCGGCGGCAAGCCGGCGCCTGGGTTCGATTCTGGCCTGGGCGATTGTGGCCGCCACGGTCGGCGTGATCATTCGCGCGATTCAAGACCGTCTCGGTTTCGTTGGAAAGATCATCGCGGGCCTGCTGGGCGCGGCCTGGTCACTCGCCACGTTCTTTGTGGTCCCGGTGCTGGTGCTCGAAGAGCGGTCCATCGGCGACTCGTTCACCCGGTCGGTCAGTGTCTTCAAGAAGACCTGGGGTGAGACGGTGGTGGGCGGGGTCAGCCTCGGGATAGCCGCGCTGTGCGCCTGGGTCACCCTTGTGGCCGTAGCCGGACTTCTCGCCATGGTTGCCGGTCAGGTGGCGATTGTGGTCTTCGCCGTCGGCGCCGTCGTCCTCATGATCTTCTTCTCGGCGCTGCAGGGCGTGTATGTGGCGTCGCTCTTCCGCTACGCGACCGACGGGCAGGCCGATCCCGGGTTCGACACGGCCCTCTTCTCGCAGGCGTTTGTGCCCAAGAAAACGTAGCTCGGCCTGGGTCTCAAGGCCGAGGTGGCGGAAAGTTCGCGGCGGGCTGGAAATTCCACCGCCTGCGGTGTGACGCTCGCGTCACCATCAATAAAACCACGGCCTCCTAGGCGCGCCGCGAGATTGAGGATTGGGCGATTGAGGATCGGAATTGGACGGATGGCTGACTGCTGATCTTGGATGGGAATTGCCGCAGTGACGGATCGCGGGATCGTCAGATTGCGGGATGGCGCGATTGAGGGAGTGCGCAGCATTGCGGAATTGGCTTGACGGATTACGACATTGAATTGCTGGATGGAGTGGTCAGTCTCCATCTCGCGATCGCGCCATCGGGACGATCCCGCGATCCCACTATCCGGCAATTCCTATCTGAGATCAGCAGTCAGCCATCCGTCCAATTCCGATCCTCACTCGCTCAATCCTCAATCCTCAATCCTCAATCCTCAATGGGGGTGATGGAATTGAGGGGCGGCGTGTTATTTCTTCCTCCCCTTGACAAACACATCGATGCCCTCCGGCCGGCCGTTGACGAAGTCGAGCCGCGTGAGGCCGTCGGGTGTCTGGCGCACGACAGCCGAAATCGATGACGCTGTGAGATACCAGCCGGCGGGGAGCACCACGGAATTGCGCGTGCGGCCGAGGTTGCGCTCGAAGACGAGGTCTGTGCCGTCGAGCCGGTAACTCTCCGGGTGCGTGTACGTCTCGGTGATTCGAAGGCGAATGGACTGGCCGGCTTTCACCGGCGTGAAGTGAATCACCACGACCTCGGTCTCCGGCGTCACCGTGCCCGCATCGATTTTCGCGGCTGTGATCGCCTCGCCCTTCAGCGTCTCGTGTCGCAACACTTCGCCAGTGTCGAGGATATAGGCCGAGGGATTCGACACGCGCGATCCCGTGCGCACGACATTGACGTACTTGTCCACGCCAGGGCGCGTCTCCGTGTAGTCGTGATACAGGCTGAACGCATTCGTCGTTGGTTCCTGCAGGAAGTACACGATGTTGCGATCCTGCGTGGCCCGTTCGGTCAGGCGCGCGCGTTCGGTCGGTTTCTGTCCCGCGGCCTCCCAACTCCGATTGTTCGTCGACGCCTTCGGCACCGCCGCCGCGCCCGTCGGAACCCCCGCCCTCATCGTCAGCGTCAGGGTGGCGCTGCCGCCAATTTGGTGCATGTAGCTGACCGCGATGCGGCCGTCAGGTTCAGACAGGACCTGCGCGGGAATGTCACTCGACAACAGCTCGTAGCCGGCGGGCAGGACGATGGTGCCGCGCGGGGCGCGGAGGGGCAGCGTGAACGTGGCCGCTTGTCCGGTGCGCCTGAACATGTCGGTGTTGCCCGCGTCCAACTCGAAGCGCAAACGGCCTAGTCCGTTCTTCGGCACAGGCCGCGCGAGCATCACGCTGATTGCCGCGGCGCCTGACGCGCTGACTCCGCCGCTCGACATCCCCTTGACGATTCGTATGTCGGCCATGGGGGTGCCTGACATGAGGTCGGTCACCTTGAAGGTCAATGCCTGTGTCTGCGGCCACAGAGGCAACGTGTACTCCTTCGCCCCGACGGTCGTTACCGACACTTCATGGGTGAACTTGAAGGTTCCGGTATCAGGCGACTGCAACTCGACGCGCGTGTAGGTATCCTGCTCGCCCGCGAGCGGCGCCTGCGCGCTGAGGCTGACAGAAGCGAGGATGAATCCGGCAATCATTGTTCTCATTGAGGTGTCTCTTAACACGCGCATCCTGTGGAGCAGCCTCGCTTGGTGGCGAGCGCGGCTTCGAGCCTGATCGCTGTCGGCGTCGTGGCCAGTCCGCCGAGTGAGGTGCAGCGAAGTTCGCGCGGCATCTGGCCGGCCACCCGCCGGGCGGCGTCAACGACTTCATCGAATGGGATGAGCGGGTCGTAGCCGGCCAGCGCCATGTTTGCGCAGGAGGCCGCGTTGCTCGCGGCAATCACGTTTTTGCCCAGGCATGGCGCTTCCACACGTCCGGCGACGGGATCACAGATGAGTCCGAGCATGCTCTGCAGCGCCATCGACGACGCGCCGAGGGCTTGCGGCAATGTGCCATCCGCGAGTGTGACAAGCGCCGCCGCAGCCATCGCAGCTGCAGATCCGCCTTCCGCCTGGCACCCGCCCACCTCGGCGGCAAACGTCCACTGGCTCGCGATGAACAGGCCAACCGCGCCGGCCGCAAGCATCGCGCGCGCCATGTCCTCTTCCGACTTGCCGAGTTCCTCGGCAAACGCGATGCACGCGCCTGGGAGCGCTGCGCACGCGCCGGCCGTCGGGGCGGCGACGATGACGCCCATGGAGCTTTTGACTTCCATGAGAGCAGTCACGTAGAGGACGGCGCGTCCGAGTGCGCCGGTGTTGAGTAGCCGGCCGGCGTCGAGCTCGCGCTTGAATCCGCCCGACTGGTGGCCGAGCAATCGATCCTCATACGTGGTGCCCGCGATACCCTGTGCGATCGAGGCGCGCAGCAGCCGCACGATGTCCACCATCTTCGCGAGCACCTGGCTTTCCGTCAGGTCGCCGCGAGTCATCTCGTATTCGACGGCCCACTCCCACAGGCGCCGCGACGGCTGGCCTGAGCTCTGTCGAAGGTCCTCAAGTGCCACGAGTTCGGCGGCTGTGGAGAACGGCACCTTCTGATCTGAACGCGAGCCCACCGGCAGCACCGGCCGCAGGCGATGCAACGTGAGTCCAGGCGCGAGCCGCCGAAGTTCGGCCTCAACCTCGGCATCCGCGCACTCCTGCGCTCGCACCTGCACCAACTGCCTTGCTCCCAACCGAATCACCCGCACGTCGTCTATCGGCATCAACGACTGCACGAGTGTGGCGACATCCTCGCCAAGTCCGTCCACGAATATCAGCGTTTCGAAATAGTCACCGCCGATCGAAATATCGAAGCCGTCGATGTTCGTGATCTCCATCATCCCGCCACCAGTGGAAATGGCGATGACGGTGTGGTGTTCACCATTGGTGTTCTCGAGTGTCAGACGGTACGTGTTCGGATGCGGGTCGCCGGCATCGACCACCGCGACATCGAAGATCATTCCCGCGGCCCGCAGAGCGTCCACCGACGTGGGCACCCCATCGTCTGCCGCATCCATGCCGAGCAGGCCACCGCACAGGCCCATGTCGGAGCCCTGGCTGTCGTGCGTGGTGGGCAGTGCCCCCTGCCGATCCATTTCGAAGAGCACGCGGCTGATGTTGGCGTGCATCAGGTCGCGGGCCAGCCGGCCTATTCGCAGCGCCGCCGCGCAGTGGGATGAGGATGAGCCGCGCATGACGGGGCCGATGACGTCGTTGAAGATGCTGACCTGCATGAAAGCGAGTTTAAACTCTCCTCATGGCATTTGGGCGATTTTTGCTTCCGTTGTGGCCGCTGGATCCGGTGGCCACGTATCTCAATCACGGCACGGTCGGCGTGGTGCCGATCCGGGTGGCAGAGGCGCAGCAGGTGCTGCGGGCGCGCATTGAGCGGCATCCTTCGAAATTCATGCTGCGCGACCTGTGGACGTTTACCGGGTCGGCGGATGGCCCCACGCAGATGCGGCGGGCGGCGGCCGAGGTGGCGGCGTTTGTGGGTGCGCGCGGAGACGACCTCGTGTTTGTAGACAATACCAGCACGGGCGTCAACGCGGTGTTGCGGTCCACACCGCTCGCGTGTGGCGACGAACTGGTGGTGACCGATCACATCTATGGCGGCCTGCTTACCGCCGTCAACTACACCGCTCGCACCACTGGAGCCACGGTGCGTGTGGTCGAGATGCCGTATCCGGCGTTTGACCCGGCCCTCGCCGTGGAGCGCATCGCGGCGGCCGTGACGCCGCGCACGAAACTCGTTATCGCGGACCACATCGCGGCTGAGAGTGCGATTGTGTTCCCGATTGCCGACATGGTGCGTGCCTGCAAGGCGAAGGGCGCGACTGTGCTGGTGGATGGAGCGCATGTGCCTGGCGCGCTGTCGCTTGATGTGTCGGCGATTGGCGCCGACTACTACGTGGCCAATCTTCACAAGTGGGCGATGGCGCCGCGCAGCAGTGCGTTCATGGTGGTGGCTCCGGCGCATCAGTCTTTGTTGCATCCGCCGGTGATCTCGTGGGGGCTGGACCAGGGCTTCACGCAGGAATTTGACTGGGTGGGCACCAGAGATCCTTCACCGTGGCTTTGCGCGCCTGACGGTATCCGCTTCCTCCAGGATCTCGGCTACAACGCGCTCCGCAAGTACAACCACGACCTCGCATGGCACGCGGCGCAGTACCTGACCGGTGAGTGGGGCACGGAGCTGCAGATCGACGAGTCAGCGGTCGGGTGCATGGTGAGCGTCATGACGCCGGAGTCCATCGGCACGACGAAGGCCGATGCGGTGCGTCTGCGCGACCGTCTGTTGTTCGAGCACAACATCGAAGTGCAGGTGCACGCGCGCGCGGGTCGGGTCTGGGTGCGGATCTCCGCGCAGGCCTATAACGACCGCGCGGATATCGAGCGGCTCGCCAAAGCGGTCAGATAGGCTCACACGAGGCATGAAGGGCTGGAGGATCTTTTCTGGTAGAGGTTCCTTCAGTCCTTCACGCCTCGTGTGATTACTCCCGTGTTGACCAGAGTTGACCAACAGACGGAGCGGAGTCAGGATGGGCGCGGGGGGAATTGTGAAACTGTCTGCCGCTCTAGTCGTGGTGCTCTGAGTATTGGCGCGGTGGCGTGCAGTCAGAATCCAGCCGGGCCGTCTGGCGGCGATCCGTCTGTGCCCGGAAGCTTGTCCACGTTGGTGGATGTGCCCATCGCCGTCAGCGTCACTGACGGTTTGGTGGGGACGTGGAATTTTGTAGGCCAGTCGGTGACGACGCCGGCGGGGGCGGGTTTCGGGAACGTGCACTTTGCGCGGTACCACTACAACCCGCGCGGCGAGACCACCGCGTTCGGACGCATCTACGTGCTCGATCGGGAATACCTCGGGCTGCCAGGGGACCTCAGTCCGTCAACGCCAGGATTTCTCGCGCGCTCGGAGCCTGAGAAAAGCGGGATGAGCAACGCGCGGGGATCGGAGTACACGTTGCCGGCAAACCTGACGCTGGCCGGCAACACGAAGTATTGGTTCTACACCGACACGCAGGGCGCGTTCGCGAACAGTTTCGACCTGGACATCTACCCGGGCGGCAACATGTGGCACACCGGCTACTTCGGCCTGGCGTTCTATCAAAGCAAAGCCAGCGGCCGGATGGTCAATGGGGTGTTCGTCCCCGCGCCTCCCGGCGTGACCATCGACGCGAACTTCCGCCTCCGCGGCACCACACGATAGCCATGTCAGGTATTACACGAGGCATGAAGGGCTGAAGGATCTTTTCTGGCTGAAGTTCCTTCAGTCCTTCATGCCTCGTGTGATTAATAGACCCCCTCGGTGACGCTGGCCTGGAGCTTTGAGAACGGCCGCACGTTGCGGACGCCGTCCCAGGGGTAGGCGTCGCATGGCGGCTCACGTTCCGCCTCGTCGCGCTCGAGGAATCGCGGGATAAAAAATTCCTTCGTCAGCGTCGTCAATCGCACGCGTCCGGTGTGGCCGTAGGGCACAAGCTTCGTGGGATGTTCAGGATCCACCACTTCGAGCACCGCGCGCGGAATCGGCGGGTAGTAGATAATCGCGTAGTTGTCCTTGATGTCGAAGGGCTTGTGAGTGGCCAGGCCCATCAGCGTGTTGCCGTAGGTGGGCGCGAAGAAGATGCCCTCGAGCACTTCCTCGCGGACCCAGCGGTGAAACTGCGGCGTCATCTCAGTGCCGCCGCAGAAGATGCCGGTGA
Source organism: Acidobacteriota bacterium (assembly GCA_009694745.1). Taxonomy (GTDB): domain Bacteria; phylum Acidobacteriota; class Vicinamibacteria; order Vicinamibacterales; family SCN-69-37; genus SYFT01. The sequence continues at coordinate 5,050 of SHUF01000035.1, read as the reverse complement.
TTCCCGCCTTCCTGAGCGAGATTTTTTCTGCCAGCGCCTCGAGCAGTTTCGGCGTGATGAACATGCACTTGATGTTGTCGTGTGCCTTGAGCAGCGTGAGCGCCTGGTCGATGACGTGGCGCTTGTACGCTTCCACCTGATCCATCTGACGCGACTTCACAAGCTTGATCACCCACCTCGGGTCCAGATCCACGCAGAATGAGATGCCGCCGCGATGCTGGGCCAGATGTTCAACGGCCAGGCGCAGACGTCTGGGACCGGAGGGCCCCACCATCAGCCAGTCGCTGCCTTTGGGAAAGAACTCGTCGGGCAGCGTGTCGCTGAAGATCTCGTAGTCGATGCGGAAGTCGTCGATTGTGACGCGCGATTTCGGGACGCCCGTGGAGCCGCCCGTCTCAAAGGTGTAAATTGGCCGGTTGGCGTAGCCTTTCGGCACCCATCGGCGGACGGGGCCTCCGCGCAGCCACTCGTCCTGAAAAAAGCCGAATCGATCCAGATCTTCGTACGTCCGGACCTCCTTGCGAGGGTCCCAGTCGAGTTTTGATGCGAAGTCGAGCCAAAAGGGAGTGCCCGTCTCCGGACTAAAGTGCCAGTGCACGATTTCACGGACATGCGCGTCCAGCGCGTCCTTGGTCTGAGGCTGCATCCCGACAGCCTACCATCGTAGAATTCCCTGATGGTGCACATTCCCCTCATCCGCCGCGGCAAGGCCTATCGCAGCATTGATGTCGCGCGAATCGCCCATCACGCCACCCGGGAGCCCGTGGCCGAAATCAGCCAGGCCAATATTGGCCTCATCCGCCGTGATTTGCTGGCGCAGGATGCCATGCGCGCCTCTCTGGCCCAGTATCCGGTCACACGCCTGATGGAAATGACGAAGCAGGCCGCCCAGCATTTCCTGCATGACACGTTGCCTCTTGGCGACACGAATCAGTCGCCTGACGACTACGTACTCCAGCTTTCGGCCACCACCGGCATGCCGCATGTCATGGTCCGCCGCAACATGCAGCGCATCGTGTCGGTGATGGAGAACCTGCCGGAAATCCTGCGTGGCCTGACGCGCGGACTCGATCTGGGCATCCTCGACCATGGCTTCGGCGAGGTGAATGGCCAGGCGTTCAGTTTTTATCCCAACGCCAAGTCCTTGGGTGTGGTGTTGCCGAGCAATTCGCCCGGCGTGCACGGCCTGTGGATTCCCGCCATCGCGATGAAGACACCGCTCGTCTTGCGGCCTGGCGGCACGGAGCCCTGGACCCCGTTTCGACTGATTCAGGCGCTCATGAAGGCCGGTGTGCCTGGCGATGCGTTCAACTATTTCCCGAGCGACCACGCCGGCGCCGGCGAGATCGTGCGCCAGACCGGCCGCAGCATGTTTTTCGGCGATGTCGCCGCGGTGGGATCGGTGGCGGGTGACCCGCGCGTCGAACTGCACGGGCCGGGTTACAGCAAAGTGCTGTTCGGCGCGGACCTGGCGGGCAACTGGCGCGAGTATCTCGACCTGATCGCCGGGTCGGTCGCTGAAAACGGCGGCCGGTCCTGCGTCAACGCGTCAGGCGTGTGGACACCGGCGCACGGTCGCGAACTGGCCGAAGCGCTGGCCGCGAAACTGGTGGCCATCGAGCCGCGCGCCGCCGACGATCCCACCGCCGAGATCTCGCCGTTCGTGGACGCCCGGGTCGCTGAGCGGATTTCGCAGCAGATTGATGCTGGACTGCTCGAGCCCGGCGCTGAAGACGTGACCATGCGCTTGCGCAAGGGGCCGCGCCTCGTGACGGCCCATGGAGCCACGTTCCTGTTGCCCACGGTCATCCACTGTTCTTCGTCGGAACATCCGCTCGCAAACCGGGAGTTCCTGTTTCCGTTTGTCTCAGTGGTGGACGTGACGCCGGAGCAGATGGAGACGATGCCCGAGTGCGCCGGCGCGACGCTGGCTGCGACGGGACTGACCAACGATCAGGAACTCATCACCCGCTTCGTGCAGTCTGGCCTCATCGGCCGGTTGAACCTCGGTCCGCTGCGCACGAACCGCATCGCCTGGGACCAGCCGCACGAGGGCAACCTCTTTGATCACCTGTACGCGCGGCGAGCCTTCCAGTTGGCGAACTGAGGAATGAGCCAATTGGCCAGTGAGGCAATGAGGCAATGAAGCTGCTTGTCCTGACCGCCGGCGCCGCGGAAATGTACTGCGGCTCCTGCCTGCGCGATAACGCGCTGGCGGCGGCGTTGATGGCGCGTGGGCACGACGTCGTCTTGATGCCTATCTACACACCGACGACCACTGACGAAGTCAACGTCAGCCAGGGGCGGGTGTTTTTCGGCGGCATCAGTGTGTACCTGGAGCAGAACGTGCCGCTGTTTCGACACACGCCGGCGCTACTCGACCGGCTGTGGGATTCGTCGGCCGTCCTCAGCTTCGCGTCGAAGCATCAGATCAAGATCGATCCCACGTTCCTTGGCGAGATGACGGTGTCGATGCTCAAGGGCGCGGACGGGTACCAGCGCAAGGAGGTGGACAAGATGATCCGCTTCCTCAAGCACGAATCGAAGTTCGATGTCGTGAACCTGCCGTTTGCGCTGCTGATTGGCCTCGCGAAGCCGATCAAGGACGCGCTCGGGTGTCCCATCGTGTGCACGCTTCAGGGCGAGGACCTGTTTCTCGACCAACTGCACGAACCGTGGAAAGCGCAGGCGCGTGAACTCATCCGGCAGGCGGTGCCGCACGTGGATCACTTCATTGCCGTCAGTGAGTACTACGCGAAGTTCATGGTGCAGTACTTTGGCATTCCGCCCGAGCGCATCAGCGTGGTGCCGATCGGCATCAACCTCGGTGGCCACGAGGCCGTCGAGACGCGCACGGCACCGCCGTACACCATTGGGTTCTTTGCGCGGATTGCTCCTGAAAAAGGCCTGCACATTCTGTGTGACGCCTACCATCGCCTGCGCCATCGGCCCAATGTGCCCGAGACACGGCTGGTAGCGGGTGGGTACCTGCTCGAAGAACACCGCGAGTACCTGGTCGGCTGTCAGCGTCGTATGCGTGACTGGGGACTCGACGGCCACTTCACCTACGCGGGCGCGCCTGACCGCGAGGGCAAGATCGCGTTGTTGCGGTCTTTCGACGTGTTCTCCGTGCCCACGACCTACGCCGATCCGAAGGGCCTGTTCCTGCTTGAAGCGATGGCGAACGGCCTGCCGGTGGTTCAGCCGAGACATGGCGCCTTTCCCGAGATCATCGAACGGACAGGCGGAGGAGTTCTGGTGCAGCCCGAAGCTCCAGATGCGCTTGCAGACGCGCTGTTTCAACTGCTGACGGACCGGCCGAAGGCGGCTGCCCTCGGCAGAGCCGCTGCCGACGGCGTTCGTGCCCATTACACCGTGGACCAGATGGTGGCGTCGGCCGAGCAGGTCTATGCAAAGGTGACCCGCTGATGTTGATCGCTTCCCACGTGTCGAAACATTACGAGACGGCGCGCGGGCCCGTGCCGATCCTCGAAGACATGTCGCTCGAAGTGGCGCGTGGCGACTCGGTGGCGATCATGGGGCCCTCGGGCTGCGGCAAGAGCACGTTGCTCTACATGCTGGGCGCCCTCGAGCGGCCGTCGGCGGGCACGGTCACGCTCGATGGCAGGAACCCGTACGAGTTGAGCGACGCGGATCAGTCGTCGTTTCGCAACCAGCACATCGGCTTTGTCTTCCAGGACCACCTGCTGCTGCCGCAGCTCTCTGCCCTCGATAACGTGCTGGCGCCGACATTGGTCAGCCGCACTGCCGAAGCCGCGGCGGACCGGCTGAAACGCGCCCGCGGATTACTCGACGCGGTCGGGCTGTCATCTCGCGTCGACCATCGGCCGGGAGAGCTGTCAGGTGGTGAGCGGCAACGCGTGGCCATCGCACGCGCGTTAATCCTGCAACCTTCAGTGCTGCTTTGTGATGAGCCGACCGGTAACCTGGATCGTGGGTCGGTTGACTCGGTGGCTGAGCTGCTCGTGTCGCTCCAGCAGGATCGCCCGATCATCCTCCTGGTGGTCACCCACAGCCCCGTGCTCGCCGCGCGATTTGGGCGCCGCTACGAACTGAACAATCGCGCACTGGCACCTGCATGACCGTGTTCAGGCTGGCGCTGAAGAGCCTGTCGTACTACCGCCGCACTCACGTGGCAGTGGCTGCGGGCGTCGCTGCCGCAGTGGCCGTGCTGGCGGGCTCGCTGCTGGTTGGCGCCTCGGTCAGGGCCAGCCTGGCAGGCCTGGTCACCGCGAGGCTTGGCAAGGCCGACCTTGTGGTCTCCGCGGAAAACCCATTCTTAGACACGTTGGGCGATCGGCTTCGAACACAGCCGCGCCTCGCGGCCGCCGTGTCGGGCGTCGCCCCGGTATTCGCGCTCGAGGGTGTCGTCACCTATCAGTCGTCCAGTAGGCGCGCAGGCAACGTCAGCGTGTACGGGGTTGATGACAGGTTCTTCGCGCTTCACGGCATTACCGCCACCGCGCCTACCGGCACCAGCGTCCTGCTGAGTCCCGACCTCGCCATCGAACTGGGCGCCACGGAGTCCGACTCGGTCGTGCTGCGCGTGGCACGGCCCACCGACATTCCGCTCGATTCACTCCACGGCAAAAAAGATGACGTCGGCCGGGCGATGAGGTTGCGGGTTCAGGGGGTGTTGCCGGCGGCGTCGATGGGAGAGTTCTCGCTGTCGCCAAGCCAGGGTCCGGTGCGCGCGATGTTCGTGAGCCTGGCGCGCATTCAGCGCGACCTCGAACAGCCTGGGCGCGTGAACGCGCTGCTCGTGTCGAGAGTGTCCCGGGCGGCACTCGACGCGGCATCCGTCGTCTCCGCGCTTGACGAGGTGATTGAGGCGGCGGACCTCGGTCTCTCGGTGACTCCGGTCGGTCCCGCCGGCTCTTCACGTGTGCCTCTCATCCAGATCGAAACAGCCAGCGGCCTGATGAACGATGCGCAGGTGGCCGCTGCCACACAGGCCTCGGGCGCGCAACCGGAGTTCGTGACGCCGGTGCTGAGCTGGCTCGCAAACCGGATGACAATCGGTTCGCGT
>SHUF01000034.1 GCA_009694745.1 Acidobacteriota bacterium | reverse complement strand
CAGCATCGAACCCGTGTGGCACAACGGCCAGTTTGTGCCTCGTCCGATGCTGCCGCTCTCGTTGTCCTACGACCATCGTGTCATCGATGGCGCCGACGCCGCACGCTTCCTCCGCTTCGTAGTCGAAGCGCTCGAACAGCCGCTGACGATGCTGCTTTAATTCACACGAGGCATGAAGGGACTGCTCCTTCAGTCCTTCATGCCTCGTGTGCCTTCTGTTCTTGAGGGTCTGTTTCATGGCGTCTTCAACACAACTCGTAGTCATAGGTGGCGGCCCGGGTGGGTACGCGGCGGCGTTTTATGCGGCAGACCTCGGGATGCAGGTGATCCTGGTTGACATGGAGCCCAATCCCGGCGGCGTGTGCCTCTATCGGGGGTGCATTCCCTCGAAGGCGCTGCTCCATGTGGCGAAGGTCGCGAGTGAAGCCAAGCACGCCACCAACTGGGGCTTGACGTACCCAGAGCCCACGATCGACCTCGACAAGTTGCGGTCGTTCAAAGACGGCGTGGTGTCGAAGCTCACGGGTGGCCTGGGCCAGCTGTCCAAACAGCGGAAGATCACCTTCATCCAGGGCAAGGCGTCGTTTGTAGATGCGAAGAACCTCAGCATCGAACTCGCCGCCGGCGGCGTGCAGGATCTCTCGTTCGAACACGCCATCATCGCCACCGGCTCGTACCCGACAGCCATTCCGGGTCTGTCGATCAAGAGCGATCGGCTGATGGACTCGACTGGTGCGCTCAATCTGCCGGACATTCCGAAGACGCTGCTGGTGGTCGGTGGTGGCTACATCGGCCTCGAACTGGGCTCGGTCTATGCGGCGCTCGGCACCAGGGCCACCGTTGTTGAGATGACCGACGGGCTGCTGCCTGGCGCCGATCGCGACCTGGTCGTGTTCCTCGCCCGGCGGCTGGAGGCGACCCTCGAGAAAATCCTGCTCAAAACGCGCGTGGTGGGCATGGAAGAGGGCAAGAACTCGATGAAGGTCTCGATGGTGGGACCTGACGACGCGAAGCTGGAGCAGGAGTTCGATCGGGTGTTGGTCTCGATCGGCCGGCGTCCGAACTCAGCCGTGCCGGGTCTCGACAAGACGGGTGTCGTCGTGGGCGAACGCGGTTTCATCACCGTGGATTCCGCGATGCGCACCGGCGCGCCAAACATCTTCGCCATTGGCGACGTGGTGGGCGAGCCCATGCTCGCGCACAAGGCGTCGCACGAAGCGAAGGTGGCGGTCGAGGCCATTCTCGGGCACAAGGTGGCGTTTGAACCCCAGGCCATTCCCGCGGTGGTCTTCACCGACCCAGAGGTCGCCTGGTGCGGCCTCACGGAGACCGATGCGAAGAAGCAAGGCCGCAAGGTGGAGATTGCCAGGTTCCCCTGGGCCGCCCTCGGCCGCGCCCTGGCCATCGACAGGCCCGACGGCATGACAAAGCTCGTGATCGACCCCGAAACCGAACGCATCCTTGGTGTCGGCATCGTTGGCGCCGGCGCTGGTGAACTTATCGCCGAGGGCGTGCTCGCCGTCGAGATGGCCGCACTTGCCAGCGACCTGAAGCTCTCAATTCACCCGCATCCGACGATGTCGGAGACGCTGATGGAGGCGGCCGAAGTCTTCTTTGGCCATTCCACGCACGTTTATCGACCTAAGAAGAAAACCTGATTTCACACGAAGCGTGAAGGACTGAAGGTGCTCCTTCAAAGGCAGTCCCGGCTCCAAGGGGTGACACGAGGCATGCAGGGATGAAGGGGCTCACCTGGGAGTTGGGGGGTCGAGCAGGACGCTTGTGATGCCGTGGCGTAGCACTGGTACACAGAAGTTGATGAGCAGAGCTTGAGGGAAGCCGGTCAGGCGAAGGTAAGTCAGTGCTTGGGCTTTGTGGATTGGCAGGGTGCGTTCGACGCACTTCAGCTCCACGATAATTTCTTCGCGCACCACGAAGTCCAGGCAGTACCCGCAGTCGAGCTCGACGCCTCTATACGTGACGGGGATCGCCACCTAGTGATCAAACGTCAGGCCCGAGTGCAGGAACTCCTGCCGTAGACACGCCTGATACGCAGACTCGAGCAACCCCGGACCCAGCGCGCGATGCACCCGAATGGCGCATCCAATCACCGCCTCAGCCGTTTCACTTCTGATGACCATGGGCGCCGTTCGTGCAAGAGCAGCGCCAGGTGTATTTGGCCTGGGATGCAGTGCGAGAGACCGCATGCGAGGCCCACTGGGGAAGGGCCGACCCAGCCGCAGCCCCAGTGGCCAGTTCCCAGGGTCGGCGTTACCCATGAAGCCCCTTCAGTCCTTCACGCCTCGTGTGAAAACCCAGGCGCCGGTGTTGCCACCGCAGGAGCCCCTTCAGCCCTTCATGCCTCGTGTGATAATCCCCAGCGAGGTATTTCATGCCCGTGCCCTCCGTACGTCTCCGCCTTTTTATCCTCTTGTTCCTCCTCGCGATCGTACCCGTCTACGTCGTCGCCCAGCAGTCGCGTCCGGCTCCGGTCGCCGCACCGACGCCCGATTTGGTGAACGCCAAGTTCAAGCGCGACCCGAAACAGGCCATCGACGAGGAGTACACGAAGAAGATCAAGGAATACACGACCGAGTCGTTTTTCCTGTCGCCGTTCGTGGACTATCTGCCGGCATCCACGACCGTGCCGACGCCGTCGGCTGTGTTGGGGAACATCGCCGGCGCGCCAGGCAAGTTGCCGTATTCGAAGGAAGTGCACGACTACATGCGCCTGCTCGCGAAATCGACGCCGCGGGTGCGGGTGATGTCGATCGGGACATCCGAAGAGGGCCGCGAGATGATCGCCGTAGCGGTAGCGTCCGAGGCCGTCCTCGCGCGCTACGACGCCAACAAAGCGAATCTCGAGAAACTGGCCGACCCGCGGCTGATCAAGATGAACGATGCCGAGGCCCTGCGCTTGGCTGCGGAGACGACGCCGGTGTACTACATCACCGGGGCGATTCACTCGCCCGAGTCGGGGTCGCCCACCGCGTTGATGGAACTGGCGTACCGGCTGGCCGTGGACGACAGCGCGTACATCCGGAACATTCGCGATCACCTCATCACGTTGATCACGCCCGTGGTGGAGACCGACGGTCGCGATCGGATGGTGGACCTCTACGAATACGGCAAGAAGTATCCGGATCGCACGGTGCCCAATCTGCTGTACTGGGGCAAATACGTGGCCCACGACAACAACCGTGACGCCATGGGCATGACGCTGAAGCTGACCGAGAACGTGCTCGGCACCTACATCGATCACAAGGCCCAGGTGCTGCACGACCTGCACGAATCGGTGGCCTACCTGTACGACAACACCATCGGCGACGGGCCGTACAACGCGTGGATCGACCCCATCCTGACCAACGAGTGGCAGATGGTCGGCTGGCACAACGTCAATGAGATGACGCGCCTGGGCATGCCCGGTGTGTTTGCCTTCGGCACGTTTGACACGTGGTCGCCTGGCTATCTGATGTTTATCGCTGCCACGCACAACGGCATCAGCCGCCTGTACGAGACGTTCGGCAACGGGGGCAACGCCGATACGCGAGAGCGCACGCTGCCGCCAACTCAGACCTCGCGCACCTGGTATCGACAGAACCCGCCGCTGCCGAAGGCGAACTGGTCATTGCGGAACAATAACAACTACCAGCAGACAGGGTTACTTGTTTCGCTGGGGTACTTCGCCAACAACCGGCGTCAGTTTCTGTGGAACTTCTACGAGAAGAGCAAGCGGTCCATCCTGAAGGCGACCACTGAGGGTCCGGCGGCGTACGTGCTCCCGGCCAACGACCCGCGCCTTGGGACGCAGGCGGAGCTGCTGCGCCTGCTGCAGAAGCAGCGCGTGGAAGTCTCTCGCGCGATTGGTCCGTTCTCGGTCGAGGTACCTGTGCGGCCTGCGGCTGGCGGCGGCCGGGGCGGTCGCGGCGGCGGAGAAGGCGGCGATGAAGCGGGCGCCGCCGTACGGAGGACCGAGAAGCGCGACTTCCCGGCAGGCTCCTACATCGTCCGCATGGATCAGCCGTATTCGCGCATTGCGGACGCGTTGTTCGACTACCAGTATTGGTCCCCCAACGACCCGCAGAGCAATCCGTATGACGACACCGGGTGGACGTTCCCTGAAGCGTTTAGTGTCCAGACGATCCGCGTGATGGACATGCAGGTGCTGGAGGTTGGCGTCGAGAAGATCAGCGGTGCCGTGACGGCCGCAGGTGGTGTGCAGCGGGTTGATGGTGGTGTCGCAGCAGCGGGCACGCCCGCGCCGGTGGCCGCGGCCACGACCTTTGCCATCAATCACAATGCCGACAACGCGATCTTCGCGTTGCGGTATCGCATGCCGGCGACCGACATCGCGGTGGCGGAAGAGCCGTTCGAAAGTGGCGGCATGAAGTTTAACCGCGGGTCGTTCATCCTGCGCAATGTCAGCCAGGCGGATCTGCATCGTGAAACCACCGCGCTTGGACTCAAGGTGTTCCCGCTCGCCTCGGCACCGACGGTGAAGGCGCACCCGGCGCGCGCCGCCCGCGTGGCGTTGATGCACACCTGGACCAGCACGCAGACCGAAGGCTGGTGGCGCATCGCCCTCGACAACGTCGGCATTCCGTACGACTACATCTCCACACAGGAAGTGTCGCGTGACGCCAACCTGCGCGCGAAGTACGACGTGATTCTGTTTGCACCCGGTGGTGGCAGCAGCCAGTCGATCATCAACGGCATGCCGATGTGGCGCGGTCCGATTCCGTGGAAGAACTCGCCAGACACGCCGAACATCGGCACCTACGCGCAGACCGACGACATGCGCAGCGGGCTTGGATTGCAGGGCCTGATGAACCTGCAGAACTTCGTGAAACAGGGCGGCGTCTACGTGGGATCCGTGGGCAGCGCCACCTTCGCGCTCGAGAACGGCATGACGCACGGCGTCTCGATGAACACGCCCGGCACCGGTTCGCGCGTGGTCGGCAGCCTCCTGCGCACGCAGCTGGTGGATGATGCGAGCCCGATTGTCTACGGTATTCAGGACCGGCTCGCGGTCTACAGCGACAGCGGCCAGAGCTTCAGCGTGAGCGCCACGGGCGGTGGCGGCCGGGGCGGCGGTGGTGGCGGTGCCGGTCGCGGCGGCGGCGCGGGCCCCCGGGCCACGGGCCGCGGTTTACCTGATGAAGTGGATTCGGTGCAGGGCCGGCCGGCACTGGACCCCCGCTTCGAAGCTGCCCCCGCGCCCCGCGTGGACGCGTGGGCCTACGCGTTGCCGACCGATGAGCAACTGCGATCGCCGCTCAACATCATTCCGCCGCAATATCGCCCGCGCGTGCCGTTGCGTTTTGCGGATCAGAATCAGCTGCTGGTCTCGGGATTGCTTCAGGGCGGCGGCGACATCGCGCAGCGTCCGGTCGTGGTGGATATCCCGATGGAGCAGGGCCACGTGGTGCTCTTCGCCAACAACCCGTTGTATCGCGGATCGACCGTGGGCAGCTACGCGCTGGTGCTCAACGTGATCGTCAACTTCGACAACCTCAACGCAGGGCGCAAGGTCGATGTCAAGTAGGAGTACACACACGAGGCATTGAGGACTGAAGGAACAGCACTTCTTCAAAGCCTGAAGAACGCTCCTTCATTCCTTCACGCCTCGTGTGAATACTCTTATCCCCCCGACGCGATTCGAAGGTCTTGGACTTTTTTCTCGCCGTCTGCGATCGTGAACGCGATCGAGGCCGCGGCGAGTTCCTCGAGCAGCGCAGGGTCGCGAAGTTCTTCGGCGCCGATGTCGGTGACCGCAGCGATGCGGTACGCGCCCGCCGGCAGATTCGCGAAGGCGAACTTGCCGCCCGTGCCCGGGCGTGTAGAGCGAACCCGGCGGGTCGATCCCCACAGCGCCCGATCTGCAGGGAAGAGCACCACCGTGTAGTCGGGTGCAGGGCGCTTGGAGGCGTCCTGCAGCGTGCCGGTCAGCGCCTGCGTCCTGTTGGTAAATGTGAAGACTGCGTCGGTGATGGTGTCACCGGCCGCAAGCTCAAGCGCTGTATCCAGGGCGTCTTTGCCTTTGATGACCGCCGACTTCAGGATCCAGTTTGCCTCCGGCGTATTGAAGGTGGCGTTGACGCGATACCGGCCTGGCGGGACGCCCTTGATACTGACGCCGCCCGAGGCCGAAATCTGCGTGGAGTTGGCGCCCATGCCGACCATGACGTTGCCTTCGGCCGGAATCAGGTTCAACCGGGCTCGCGTGAACAGCGTCGGCGGGTCCACGCCGTCGGCGTCAAACACCATCTGGCCCACAATGTTCATGCCCTCCTGCAGGCCAAGCGTGACGCCGCTCACAGGCTGTCCGTCGATATCCACATCGGCGCTGGCCCACAGGGGTGGCGTGCCTTCCTGATTCACCCGAGCGCTGATCGTGTACGCACCCGAAGTAATGCCGGTGTACGAAAACTTTCCGTCCGGTGCCACTCGCCGGTTGGCAGAGGAGATGTTGACGATCATGGCCGATCCGCTGGAAGACAAGCGCGGCATCATGAGCAGCTCCACCGCCTCCAGCCGGACCGATCCTGGTCCGAGCACCACGCCCTCGATCGACGCGGTGCGCACGAACTGCACGGACACGTCCACGCCTGATCGCTCCTCTCCGGTTTTCAGCGTGATCACACCCGCCTGCGCGGCAGTGAGCGCGCCAGGGTAAAACACCGCCGTGTAGCCCATCGTGATGGGAGGGTCGGTGGCAGCGTCTGTGGCAGCCGGCTGCTTCATGGCCTGTTGTGCAGCGGAGATGTCGGTCTCGGTCATCCGGCGGATATCGCCCCACGCGGAGTAGCGCGGTGTCGCAGAGATGACGTAATCGCCGGCAGGCAGGCCGTACAGGCGATAGACGCCGCGGTCGTCAGTGCTTTCGCCGAAGAGGGCCCCGGCCATGGGCACGTTCGACAACGTGCGTTCGCCGTTCACGGTGCGCACCAGTTGCGCGCGGACGTTGGTGCCTGATGCGGGCTGGCCGTATTCATCCACGATGCGGCCGGTGATGACTCCGCCTCTGGGCATTCGCATCTGGAGATTCTGCGATCGAAGTGCATCCGTCAGGTTCACGGGAGTGCCGGGCCGGTCATGCCGCCGCGCGCCAAACGCCGTGCGCACAAACCCCGGCTTCGAGGCCTCGATGGTGTAGCTGCCGAGGGGAAGATCCGGAAACACAAATCGCCCCGTGGCGTCGGTATAGACACTCCGGGGATCCCCGCCCGACGCAAGCGCGCGCACAAGCCCCCGCCGAACGGGCTGCGGCGTCTCTTCGTCGGTCACGATGAGGCCCGCAATCTCGCCGCGAATGCCCGAGGTTACCCGCGCGTCGCGCGAGGGCTGCTGCCGTGCCGCCTGCGCCCACAGGCCCGCACCGGTCACGCAGGCCATCACACCGATCAGCAACCCGCGACGCATTACGAAGGTCCTTTCACCGAGGTCAATGTCACGGTGCGCGCATCGGCGTCACCCATACGAATCTGCGTGGCGCTGCGCGACACGATGTCGAGGTACGCGGGATCCTGCCAGGTCCGCGGCGCCGACCCTTCGATCGCGACCACGTGGTATTCGCCCGGCGGCAGCGGACCAATCTTGAATGTGCCGTCTTTGCCGGTGCGCGAGGTCTTGATCCGTCTCGGCTGCGATCCGGTGTCCACCCAGCCCGCCGGATCCACCGGGAACACGATCACCGATGCCGTCGCATCAGGGTTACCCGACGAGTCGCGCACGGTCCCATTCATCTCGGACGGCCGATCGGTGAACGCGAGCACCACGCCGCCCGCGTTTTCGTCCTTCAGCTCAACGGGGTTTTCCGTGATGTCGCGTCCGCCGAACGTGGCCGATCGCAGCGTCCATCCTTGCGGCGCGTTACTGACCCTCAGGATGTACTTCCCGGCCGGGACGCCCATCGTCTTGAACGAACCTGTGTCGTCCACCCGTCCACGGGCGTTACCGACCATGCCAGCGGTGCGGCCGTCCGCCGGCTCCAGGGTGATGCTGATTCCGCCGCGGGCCTCGGCCGTGGGTTGTGCGGTCCCGCCCTGGAACAACACATTACCGCTGACTGAGAGCCCTTCGCGCAGGGCCACGGTCAGGCCGGCCATCGCGCGCGTACCAACACCCACAGGCACTTCGGCCCAGAGGGTCGGCTCGGTCGGTAACGCAGGGGCGCCGCTCGCGCGAACCGCCATGACTTCCTGCACCATCCGCACCAGCTCGCCGCCGAGCGACGTGAACGAGATGCGTTCACCGGCGCCTCCGGCAAAACGCGGTGTGCGCTGTGCGCGAAGCACGTATTGCCCGGCCGGTACGCCGGTGAATTCGAACTGGCCGTTCGCGTCCGTCGTGGCAGTGGCCGCCTCGATGGGTGACACGAGGTCCTCTGCGTCGGCCGGAATCAACTGCAACTGAGTGTTGGCCGCGGGGCCGTCGGGGCCCACGACCATGCCGGTGATGCTCAGCGCGCGCACCGGCGTCAGCCGGAAGTCAACCGCGGTCCGTTCCTCGCCGGGCTGCAATGTGATCGCGACGGCCCGTGACGCCGAGAGTGCGCCGGTGTAGAACTCGGTCTGGTAGGTGAGCGGCTGTCCTTCGGCGTCGGTCCCGGCTGGGGGCACACCCCCGTCCGATGTCGTCATGAACATCATGTTCCCGCCGCCTCCGCCCCCGCTGAGGGGCGCGCCTTCGACGCGCACAGCAGCGACCGTGAAGGTGCCGCCGCCCCCGCCTGCGCCCATGGCAGGCTCGGCCTCACGCATGCCGCGCATCATGGAGTCGAGTGAGGGACGCTGTGTGAACGGCAACACCACGACGTATTCGCCGGGCTCGAGCGATCCCATGCGGAACTGTCCGCGGTCATCTGTGGTGTCGAATCCGCTGTCGGTCAACCGCCTGCGGCCCCCGGTATAGTCGCGGCGCAGCGCCCGCACGGGTGCGCCCACCAGCGGTTCGCTGTTTTCGTCGAGCACGGTGCCGGCGATGGCCGCGTGACGCCACACCATGATGTCGGCGGAACTGGTGCGCACGTTGTCGGTGAGTTCCACCGCCATGGGAGTGCCGCCGGGCCGTAGTCGTCCGTGTGCGCCATCTACAAAGCCGGGCCGCGTGGCGGTCAGAGAGAAACTGCCCTTCGGCAGGCCGCGATACGCGAAACGCCCCTGTCCGTCGGTCAGCACGCGTTGCGGCGCGAACCCCGGCAACGACAACGTGACAATCGTGCCAGCCACCGGGCTCGTGCCATCAGCCTCAACGACGCGACCCATGACCACGCCGGTGCCGATTTCCATGGGCTTGGTGCCCCCGCTCACGCCGGGGCCGATCATCTCGGTCATGGTCGTCGCCATACTGGCACCGGAGCTCGACACGACAACCTGCGTCCCGGGCATTGCGATGGCCGCGGTACCGGCGGCACCGCCGGCCGCCATTGCGAGTAGAACCGCCCACTTCGTTCCGAGTTTGTGCAGCGGTTTCATATCGAATCTCAACTCCCGATTTTAGACGCTCGTGGCGGCCGGCGGCTGTAAAAAGAAGGTTAAGGTGTCAGCTGAAAATGGCGAAATGCCACCAATGTCCGAAATGGCGAAATGTCGGACAAACCGATTGCAGGGAAGAATGGCCAAATGTCCTGGGTATCCAGTGGTTGAATCTGCCTCTCCAAGGTCATTCACCCATTGCAGGCCTTCGACATTCGAACATTCTGCCCTGCATTGGTTTGTCCAACATTTCGCCATTTCGGACATTTGTGACATTTCGCCACTGCAGGCGGCGCGTCGCCGAGCCCGCAGTTTGTTGTACATCAATCGTCCGCCGAACCCGCGCGCGTCGGCTCCGCGGTCGTATAGTTCGGGTATGGGGAGAGCCTGATGCGGAGAATAGCGTGCGGAACCACGGCGGCACTGATGGTGGTTCTCGCGAGCGGCGGGTCGTCGGCGGCCCAGCGGGGCGCAGGCCCCGGTCCAGGCGCCGCGACCCAAGTCGCGCAGGTCACGGGCACCATCGTCGGTCGCGTGGTGGATGCGGGTACCGGTCAGCCCGTCGCCGAAGCGCAGGTGACTCTAGCTATTCGTGCCGATGCAGCCACCGGGCCATCGGCACGCCTGCTCACCGGGCCCGACGGCCGGTTCGTCGTCCGGGATGTGCCGGTGGGTAACGGGCAACTGCAAGTCAGCGCGCCTGGATACATGAATGGGTCCTATGGCCAGGTCAGGCCGGGTGGGCCGCCGCTGCCCGTGATCGTCACGGCGGAAAATCGCATCGTGCAGGCAACGGTGCGCCTGTGGAAATACGCCGCCGTCTCGGGCACGATCACAGATGATGCCAATGCGCCGGCGGTGAATGTGACGGTGTGGGCATTTCGGCGCACGTTCGCATCGGGTTTGCCACGCTACGCGCCGAGCGGCCTTGGCCGCACAGACGATCGTGGCGCCTATCGAATTTCGGGCCTCGCGCCTGGCGACTATGTTGTCGTGGTGCAGCAGACCCAAACGACCATGCCGGTCGCGTCGATGAACGCAGCCATGGACAGCATGCTCAGCGGAATGGGCATGGCGGCGGCCGTCGTGGAACTGGCCGCGGCCGGTGTGATGCCCACGGGCGGCACTGGTGTGCAGGTGGGCGACCAACTCGTCAGCGCCACGTCGGGCGCGTTGCCGGTGATGAGCGGGGACGGACGCATGGCTGCGTATCTGACGCAGTATTTTCCGGCAGCCGCCACTCCGGCAGCCGCCACCACCGTGACGCTTGCGTCTGGCGACGACCGCGGCGGTGTTGATATCCGCATGCCCCTGGTGGCCACGGCCGGGATCAACGGCACGGTGATTGGTCCTGACGGCCCGATGGCAGGGATTCAGGTGCGAGTGGTGCCTGCCGGTGTCGCAAGCGGAAATGACCTCTTGAGCGACGTGGCTCGCGGAGCCACCGGCGCGAATGGCGCCTTTCAGTTGTACGGCATCCCCGCAGGACCACACGTCATCAAAGTGCTGCGTGTGCCGCGCCCGGCGCTGCCGCCGGCCGTGGCCAACAATCCACAGATACAGGCGCTCCTGGGTGGCCGCAGTGGTCCATCGACGGCGAGTGACGCGCTGACGTTGTTTGCGGACATGCCGGTTTCTGTCGAACGAGACATCACTGGGCTGGTGATCACGCTCTCGGCGGGTGCCTCAGTGTCGGGTCGAGTGGAGTTTGTCGGCACGGCGCCTCCCGTTCCTATGGCCGGAGTCACGTTGACGCTGGCGCCGCAGGGCGATCAGTCGGCTCGCCTGGCTCCCACGCGCGTGGCAGAGGATGGCCGGTTCACCATGACCGGGTATCCGCCGGGCAAGTATTTGCTGACCCCGGCGGGTCGTGCGCCTGGCTGGTTCGTCCGTTCCGCAATGGTCGAGGGCGTGGAGGCGCTCGACCAGCACATCGAGCTCACCGGCGAGGACATCGGCAATGTGATCATCACCTACGGCGATCGACAGACCACGCTGTCGGGGACGGTGACCGCGGCCAATGGCGCGCCGGCGGCCGCCACCGTGATTGTCTTTCCCGCGGCGCATCGCGAGTGGATCGCGCGTGGGATGGTGCCGCGGCTGACGCGAAACGTGCGTGCGCAGGCCAAGGGCACGTTCACCATCTCTGGCTTGCCGGCGCGTGACTATCTGGTGGTGGCACTGGCTGATGAAGATGTGCCCGACGCGCAGGATCCGCGCGTGTACGAAGCGTTGGCCCGAGCGGCGACCTCGATCACCATCTCAGAAGATGGGCCGCGCACCGTGACCCTCAAGGTCGCGCAGGTGGTGCGATGAGCGCCCCCGGCCGGTGGCTCATCGTCGTGTTGCTGGGGCTGGCGGCGGGGAACAGTGTGGACGCCGGTGTGGCCGCCCTCGTGGGCCGGCAAGCCCAGCGCGATCAACGTGTGCCCGCTCGCGATCGACCAGCCGAAGCCCCAGTGGGGACGGCGGTCATCGCGGGTGTCGTGGTGACACAGTCTGAGCCGCAGCAGCCGGTGCGCCGCGTCAGCGTCATGCTGGCCTCCGGCCCTGTCGTGATCCCGCGTACGGCGGTGACCGATGACGAGGGGCGGTTTGAGTTCACGGGTCTCGCGGCCGGCAACTACACCCTGGTCGGTCAGAAACCCGCCTGGGTCACAGCCGTGTACGGCGCGCGGAGCGCTAGTGACACGCAGGGCATTCCCGTGGCGGTGACGGATGGGCAACGGGTGGCGGGACTGCGGCTGCCGATGATGCGCGGCGCCGTGGTCGCGGGTGTGGTGCGCCTGGCAAGTGGACAACCGGCACGCGATCTCGCCGTGCAACTGCTCCAAGTCAGGACCTTGGACGGTCGCCGGCAGACGGCCACGGTGGCCGCGCCGGCACCCACCAACGACCTCGGCGCCTACCGCGTGTTTGGACTGCCACCAGGCGACTACGTGGTGCAGGCGCGATCCCAACCCAACATGGGTCAGGGGCCGGTGTTGCGCCAGGTCACGGAGGCCGAAGTGCGGTGGGGCGATCAGCAACTCGCCCAGGCCCAGGCGCTCACTGCGGCTGCCGCAGCGGTTGCCGATCCGCCACCGCCTGGGCCGGCCGTGACGTATACCTCGGTGTACTTTCCTGGCACCACCCTCGCGTCAGACGCGGCCGTGATTACACTGCGGCCGGGGGAAGAGCGTCTCGGTGTGGACTTCTCGCTGTCGCTCGTGCCTACCGCGAAGGTGGCGGGCACTGTGAGAGGACCAGGCGGCGAACCGGCGGCTGGCGCAACCGTGACCCTGCAACCGGAAGGCGGGAGTGACGATTTGATCGGCATCCTAATGGGCGGTGGCCGCGCCGCGACTCGGCCCGACGGCACATTCGCGTTGACCGGCGTCACGCCGGGCCGGTACTCGCTCACCGTTCGGGGCACGCCCCAGCGCGCAGGCGCGGCGCCGCAGTCGGCTGCCGAAGCGCAGATGTCCCAGGCGATCGCCATGGCCACCGCGATGGCCGGTGCCATGGGTGGCGGCCGGGAGAACCCTGCGACGTTGTGGGCCTCAGAAGCCATCGCCGTCAATGGGCAGGATCTCGGGCCACTGGAACTGGAACTGCGCGAAGGGCTGACCGTGGCCGGCACCGTCATAGCGGAAGGTGGGGCTGTGCCCCCTGATGCGGCGGCGATCCGAATCAACGTTTCGAGGCCTTCGACCGGCGATCGATCGACGGCGATGGTCTTGAGCGCGATGGGCGCATCGGCCAGTGCTCCCAAAGAGGACGGCACATTTGCCGTACGGGGCCTGATGCCGGGCAAGTACCAGCTGGCCGTGTCGGGCAAGCCGATGCGCCTCAACACCGTGATTCCTGGAATGGCTTCGGCATCCAGCGGGTGGGTGGTGAAGTCGATCCAGTGGCGCGGTCAGGATCTGGCCGATTCCGGGATTGACCTGCCGGCCGACGTGCCGGTAACCGGAGTGGTGGTGACGTTGACCAATCGCCCGGCGGAACTCCGTGGCCGCGTGCTCGACGCGGCCGGCCGCCCCACCGGCGCCTTTCCCATCGTCGTCTTTTCTGCGGACCGCGGGCGTTGGGGCGCTGGGTCCAGGCGCGTGGCACAGGTACAGCCGGCCTCCGATGGGAAATTCCTGGTCGTGGGGCTGCCGGCCGGTGAGTATTTTCTGGCCGCAGTCACACGATTGGAGCCCGGTGACCTGGCCGATCGGCAGTTTCTGGAGGACCTGGTACCTTCGTCCCTGCGGATCACTATTGGTGAAGGCGAGAAGAAGACGCAGGACTTGAAGCTGGCTTCAGGCGGTTGACGCCGCAGAAAAGGCAGTTCGTCACTGCGTTTACGTAAATAATGAGATCTCGGATATCGTAAGCACCCTGAGAGATCTCGCATGACGCCACCAGGGCCGTCCGGCTCACCCGATCCGTCGCTGCGCGCAGCAGTTGCCATCATTGATCGCCTCAGGCGGTCGCGGGCTGCCGTGTCTGTTATTTCCCGATTCGCGCCCTATGCTGCCGGAATCGGCCTTGTGCTGGCCCTGGCCTCGCGCTGGTTCGGCTGGTCGTGGATGGTGCCGGCCGCGTGGTTGGCTGTGGCGGGTGTCGCGCTCATTGCGGCCATCGGCTGGGGCCGCCGCGATCTGGAAGTATCCGACGCCGCCGCTACTGACATTGATACCCGCGCCGGGCTGGGCGGTGAACTCCACAGTGCCCATTGGTTTGCGGCGAATGAAGCGCCTCATGTGACCGGTGACGAAGAGCCGGGGCGGTGGGCCACGTTCCACCGCGGGAAGGCCGCTTCGCGCATTGCGTCCACCGACTGGGCCAGCCTCTACCCTCCGGTTCGAGCGGCTCGTGAGTGGATGGCCAGTGGCGCCCTCGTGGCCGTGGCCGTCATCGCGCTCGTCATTGGGCCGCGTTCGAATGCCGCCATCCTGGCCGAGCAGGGCTTGACCTCTGCCGATGCCGCGATGGCCGCGCGCGACATGCTGCCGGACGACATCCAGAAGAAGATCGACGAGCTGCTCGCTGCCCTCAAGAGCGGCGAACTCAGCGCCGATGCCGCCCGCCTGAAGGTGGACGAAATTCGCGCCTTGCTCGACAAGCTCAACGCGACCACGGCCGAAGAAGCCAAGCGTCAGGCCGAGGCGGCCAAAAACGCCCAGCCCGGTGGCGAAAAGCCGAATGACGATGAGGGCGACAAGCTGACGAAGAAGGCCGAGGAACTGGCGGATAGTTCGGCTGGGCTCCCCGAAGATGTGCGCTGGTCGATCGACGACCTCGCATCGCGGCTGGCGAATTCCGACGCGAGCAAGCGCGAAACGAATAAAGAGAACGCCGCCGCGTCTGAGAAGACGGGCGAAAAGGGCGCCGGGTCCGATGACGCGGCCAAGGCAGAGATGGGGGAAGCCGCCGGAATGCAGATGGTCCGCGAAGCGGCGTCGGATGCCGCCGAGGGCCAGATGATGAACGGCGGCGGTGGCGCCATGGGTGGCGACTCGCGGCCGGGCGCCGGCGGCAACCAGGGCGGCAACGGCCTGGCCGAGATGGCCGCACTCAAGCAGGCGCTGCGCCAGGAAATGATCCAGGCGCAGGCAGATCTCCTGGGCCAGACCGTTGACACCGAAATTCGCCGCAAGACCGAACAGAGCCAGGCCAAAGTGGGGTTCACCCGCGTGGCCACGCCCACGTCTTTTGACCGCAGCCGCGCGGCCCTGCCGCCTCCAGTTCCGGAGGCCCACCGGTCGCTCCTTCAGCGCTACTTCCTTCGTCGTCAGTAACGAATACCACCAATGCCTACATCTGTTGAACAACATATCGATCACTTTCAGGAACACTTCGTCAAAATCACGAAAGAAGTCGGGCGGCGCATCGTCGGCAACGAGGAACTGGTGGCCAACACGGTCACGAGCCTTCTGGCCGGCGGTCACGTGTTGCTCGAGGGGATTCCCGGTGTCGGCAAGACCAGCCTGGTGCACACGCTGGCCGACGTCCTGCACCTGAAGTTTTCCCGCATCCAGTTCACGCCCGACCTGATGCCGGCCGACATCGTCGGCACGAACATCGTGCAGGAACACGCGCACGGCGGAACGTTCTTCGACTTCCAGCCGGGGCCGATTTTTGCCAACGTGGTGCTGGCCGACGAAATCAACCGCGCCACGCCGAAGACGCAGTCGGCGTTGCTCGAAGCGATGCAGGAAATGAGCGTCTCGGTGGGCAAGACCACCTACAAACTCGAACAGCCGTTCCTGGTGCTGGCCACGCAGAACCCTCTGGAGATGGAAGGCACGTATCCGCTGCCCGAAGCTCAGCTTGACCGGTTCTTCTTCAAGCTCAAGGTGGTGTATCCGACCGAAGCGAACATGCATCTGATCATGGAGCGCACGACGCAGGCGACCACCGAGACGGTTGAGCGGGTGGTCAATGCCGAGCAGATCCTGCAGATGCGGCATGCGGCGCGCCTGGTGCCTGTGGCCCAACCGGTGCAGGGATATGCCATTCGGTTGACGTTGGGCTCACATCCGCATTCACCGTACGCAACGCCGATGGTCAAGAAGTATGTGCGGTACGGCGCGAGCCCGCGGGCGGCGCAGGCCCTGATCCTGGGCGCCAAGATTCACGCGTTGACCCAGGGCAGGGCGTTTGTCTCGCCCGAGGATATTCGCGCTATCGCGCTGCCGGCCCTGCGGCACCGGTTGTTGCTCAACTTTGAAGGCGAGGCGGAACAGATCGACAGCGACGTCATGGTCAAGGAACTGCTGGCCGGCGTGTCTGTTGACGCCTGATCGCCTCCAAGCACGCCCAGTGGCTCTCAGTTTCGATTCCGACTTCCTCAAGAAGCTCGAGTACCTGCACGTCGTCTCCAAGAAGGCGTTTGCAGGGCAGGCTCGTGCGGATCGGCTCGCGCCCAAGCGCGGGCGCGGGCTGGAGTTTGCCGACACGCGCGGGTATTCACCGGGTGACGACTTCCGGCACATCGACTGGAAAGCCTACAAACGGTTGGGACGCTTGCTCCTGCGCCTGTTCGACGAGGAGCAGGATCTGCCGATCTATCTGTTCATCGACGCCAGCAGTTCTATGGAAGCGACCGAGAAGTTCGATCAGGCGCGGCGTTTGGCTGCGGCATTGTGTTACATCGGCCTCGCGCACCTCGACCGCGTCACCATCATGCCGTTTGATGAAACGGTGCGTGAGGAACGCTCGGCCGGTCAGGGCAAGGGCCGCATCTTCCGTGTGTTCGAACAGCTCGAGCAGATGCAGACCGGAGGCAAGACCAACCTGGCGGAATCATTCAAGTTGTTTGCCGCGCGCGGCCGCCGGCAGGGGTTGGCGGTGATCATCTCGGATTTCCTTGATCCGGGTGGTTATGAGAGCGCATTGAAGGTACTGCAGGCGCGCGGCCACGATGTGTACGTGGTGCAGATGGCGTCGGAAGCGGATCGCGATCCCGGCGCGCTGGGCGACGTGAAGTTTGTGGATACGGAAACCGAAGTTGTCCGTGACGTCGAGGTGACGCCGGCGCTCGCGGCCGCGTACACCAAGGCGTGGGAAGAGCACACCGAGGAACTGGCGCGGTTCTGCGGTCGGTACAACATCGGCTACGTGCGTGCCGATGTGGAACGTTCGGTTGAGGAAATCGTCCTGCAGACCTTCCGCCAGGGACGGTTCGTCGCATGAGTTTTGGTGCGATGGCGGGATGGCAAGCCTGGGGCCTGCTGGTGCTCACAGCGGGCGTGCTGACCGGGCTCTTCTACATGAAGATTCGCGCACCGCGGGTGCGCGTCCCGTCGCTGATGCTCTGGGCCAAGGTCCTCGACGCAGAGCGCGAAGTTACGTTGTGGGAGCGCATCCGGAAGACCGTCTCATGGATCGTGATCATGATCACCGGTGTGCTGCTGATGCTGGCGCTCACGCGTCCGGCGCCGAGTGTGGTGGCCGCCGGCGGCGGGCGACGGCTCATCGTGATTGATTCCTCGTGGTCGATGGGCACCGAAATGCCCAGTGGTGGCACACGCTGGGACCGCGCGATTGCGCAGGCACGCACGCTGATTGCGGCGTCGGCGGGCGACGAAGTGGCCCTGGCGACCACCGCCGATGGACTGATCGAAGGGCCGACCACCGACAGCGTGTTGCTCGAGGCGTCGCTCGACCGCATCGCGCCTGCGGGTGGTGAGAGCGGTGACTGGCCGCAACTCGCCGATGTCTCGGTCGTGCACTTCATTACGGACGGGACGATTCCTCGATCGACCGCAGATCTCGTGGCGTCGGGCGCCAGGGTCAACGTGGATCCGGTCTATGAAGCGGCGTCGAACGTGGCGATCACGGCGTTTGAGACACACGCGGGCGGTGGCCCCGATCAGCAGGCGGAAGCCTACCTTGAACTGGCGAACTACAGCGCGTCGGCGCAGCCGGTACGCCTGGTGGTGACGCGCGGCACCGCGAGTGTGGCTGACACATCAATCGAACTCGCGGCTGGTGAGGCGGTCAGGCAAATCGTTCCGCTCGGCGTGTCGGGTGATGCGCGGGTGCGCGCGCGCATTTCCGCGCGCGACAATGCGCTGGCGATTGATGACGAAGCGGTGGCCTGGATCAACGGCGCCGAGCCGCTGGCTGTGACGGTCGTGAGCGACGCACCTGGCTTTCTGCAGGTGCTGTTCGAACGCACACCGGCGGTCAAAGCCACGTTCGTGGCGACGGCCGACTACGCAAAACTCCGCACCGGCGCAGAGCACGTGGTGATCTTCGACCACTGGGGACCGGCCGAGGCACCGACACGGCCCGCGTTGTTTGTCTCGCCGGCTACCGACGGGTGGGTGGGCAAGGCGGTGATCGAGAAGTCGCCGATGTGGACTATCGCGCTGGCGCATCCGGTGCTGCGTGGCGTCGACCCGTCCACCGTCACACTCGAGCGCGCCCGCGCCGTGGTCTCGGATGCCTGGACGCCTGTGGCGCGGTCGGCCACCGGCACGCCGCTTGTGAGTGTGGCGGAGACGGCGGAACACCGGCGCGTCATGCTGGGGTTTGGCTTCTCGGAAGGCGAATCGAACATTGCGCTGCAGCCGGCCTTTCCCGTGCTCCTGGTGAACGCCATCGAATGGCTCGCGCGGCCGTCCATGGGCGAGCAGGTGCGGCCCGGTGTGGTCAGTCTGGACGCCGTGGTGTCGCGGCTGACGTCACCCGACGGCAAGTTGGTGGCAGTGACGACGTTTGGTGATGCACGTCTTGCGCGGATCACTGCGCCCGGGTTGTACCTCGCCGAAGGTGGAGGCATGCGAAGCGCGCTTGCGGTGAATGTCGGCGACCCGCAGGTCTCGAATGTCGGACGTACGTCGCTGGCGCAGGCGCAGTTGGCCGGTGCGGGCGGCGACGCGTCGAACGCGCCCTGGTGGCCGGTGCTGATCGCCATCGCGTTTGTGTGTGGGTTGGTGGAGTGGTGGACGTGGCATCGCAGGATTACGGTCTGATGGCGGCGAAGGGGATCTGCGCGTGTCGGTAATCTGGACTTCGCCAGTCGCGTTGTGGCTGCTCGCGCTCGTGCCCCTCGTGTGGGTGGCAGCCAGGTACTCGCGTACCAACTTCAATCCGCGCCAGCACCTGTTGCAGACGGTGGTGCGCACGCTTGTCCTCTCGGCGTTGGCCATCGCGCTGGCCCGCCCGGTGTTCGAGGTGGGCTCATCGCGCCTGTCGGTGGTGTACCTCGTGGACGTTTCGTACAGCATTTCGTCGCGGTCGGTCACCGAAGCGGCGGCAAAGATCGCTGAACTCAATACCTCGCTTCGGCCTGACCATTCGCGGATTGTGGCATTCGGACGTCACGCACGGGTGGTCACCGACGGCGCGGCGCTCGGCCAGTTGGTGTCGGCGGAACTGTCGAACAGCCAGGCCGAGTCTGCGGTGGACCGCAGTGCCAGCGACCTGGACGCGGCCCTCGCCGCCGCACGCGCTGAACTTGCACCGGGCCACGTGCCCCGGCTCGTCCTGTTTTCTGATGGTCACGCCACCACAGGTGACGTCGCCAAGGCGGTGGCCCAGTTGGCGGCCGCCGGCATTCCCGTTCACGTGTTCCCCATGGCGCCCCGCGAGCTGGGCGACACATGGGTAGAGGCCCTGCGACTGCCACTGCGGCTGGCACCGGGTGGCCTCATCGCGGCGACTGTGGACGTGGGGTCGCAGCGCAATACCAGCGCCCTCGTGGAAATTCGCAGTGGCACCAAGGTGCTTGGCAGCAAGGCCGTGGCCCTGACGCCGGGCACGACGCCGGTGCCGGTGGAAATTTCGGTGGATGAGGCCGGCGCGGTCTCGCTTGAAGCGCGGGTGACGTCTCCCGGCGACCCGCTCGAGACGAACAACACCCTGACGCAGGCCGCGCTGGTCGCGCCCAGGCCCAAGGTGCTCTATGTGGAAGGGACGCTGGCGAGCTCGCGCTACCTGACCGCCGCCCTCGAGCAGTCGGGCTTCGACGTCGAAGTCCGGCCGGCAGCGGGTCTGCCCGCCACTGTGGACGGGTTCACGCCGTTCGACGTGGTGGTGCTGAGCGATCTCGCTCGCTCGGCACTGCCCGACCAGAAGATCGCCGTCCTCTCGACCTGGGTGGAGGAGTTCGGCGGCGGTTTGCTTGTGGCCGGCGGCGAAGCCGTGTTCGGTGAAGACGGCTACCGCGAGTCGCCCCTCGAACGACTGCTGCCGGTGACGTTCGAGCGCAAAGACGAACCCGAAGTGGCGCTGATCATGGTCCTCGACAAGTCGTGGAGCATGGCCGGTACCAACATCGAAATGCTCCGCGTCTCGGCGCAGGCGGCCGTGGACGTGATGAAAGACGAACACACCCTCGGCATTGTCACCTTCAACGACAGCCTTGATTGGACGCTGACGGCCCGGCAGGTGGGCCCCAATCGCGAGATGATCAGGAAGGCCATTGCCGGCATCGAACCGAGTGGCCACACACTGATTTTTCCCGCGGTGGAACAGGGTTATCTGGCGCTGCAGAAACTCAAGGCGCGCGCCAAACACGTGTTGCTCCTGTCTGACGGCCGTTCGTACCCGGACGACTACGAAACGCTCATCAACAAGATGACGGCCGAGAAGATGACGGTGTCATCGGTCGCGATGGGCGCGGCGGCCGACCGCGAGTTGTTGTCGAACATCGCCAAGTGGGGTAAAGGCCGCAGCTACGCCGCCGACGACCCGAAGGACGTGCCGCAGATCTTCGTGAAGGAAGCCAAAGACGTGACGTCGCCCGGCTTCGACGAGAAACTGCTTAAGCCGGTGGTGAAACATGTCGGTTTCCTCGACGGCATTGATTTCACCCGTGCGCCGCAACTCCGCGGCCGCACCGCCACAGTCATCAAGGACACGGCGCTCGAACTCATCCAGACCGAAGAGGAAGATCCGCTGCTGGCCTACTGGCCGATTGGCGCCGGCCGGGCTGCGGTGTTCGCCTCTGATGTCAAGGACCGCTGGGCCGCCGACTGGCTCAAGTGGCGTGGCTACGGTCCGTTCTTCTCAGCGGTCGTCAGGGAACTGGCGGGGCAGCGGTTTCCCGCCTGGTCGATGGACCTGGACGTGGCGCCCGCGCGCGGCGTCTCTCGCAGTGTGACGGTCACCGTCGAAGCGCGTGAACCCGATGGCAGCCCGCGCAACCTCCTGCGACCGACGGTTCGGGTCGAAGCCGGCGGCCCGCCGCGTGACCTCGTCGCCCGGCAGGTGGCCCCGGGGCGTTATGAAGCGCGCCTGACCACCGACGCCTCGGCGGATGTTTCGGCGACCCTTGTCGATGCGAGCGCGCCTGCGACCGCGGGCCTGTCGCGCCGGTTTGTGCCAGATGCCGGCGCCGAATACCGCTTCGGCGCTCCAGACAATGCGCTGCTCACGTCGCTGGCGTCCTCCACCGGCGGCACCGTCGCGCCAGACGGCGAGAAGCTCCGCAGCGCGGGTGCCGACAGCCGCGCCGCCCGCCGCGCCGGCTGGCCGGGCCTGGTGCTCTTCGCGCTCATCGGATGGGCCACCGACCTCCTGCTGCGCCGCATCCGCCTCTTCGAACGCTAGAAGCTTGCATGTTGCGGACACTCGGGCTTGAGAACCAGCCCGCACGTAGCTCGGCCTGGGTTCTAGCTGCGTAATGCGCCTCGGATAGAATCCTCCCGGAGGCAATCCTGATGGCTCGACGCCAATTCGGAGTATTCGACGGCGTGTGGCTGGCGGTTGGCGCGCTGGGTATTGCGGCCTTGCCGTACGTCGAGCGCGCGGCGGCAGGCGCTGCGTCCGAGGATCCGGCATTCGAGCAGGCCATCCCTGGCAGCGCTCTCCGCTGGTACAAAGGGAACACGCATACGCACACCCTCAACAGTGATGGCGACAGTACGCCTGATGAAGTGGTGCGCTGGTATCGCGAGCATGGCTATCACTTCCTGGTGCTGACCGATCACAACTTCCTCACGACCGTGGACGGGCTGAATGCCGTCCACGCTGCCAATGAAAAATTCCTCGTCGTCAAAGGCGAGGAAGTCACGTCGTCGTTTGAGTCAAAGTCGGTGCACGTGAATGGACTCAACGTTGCGTCGCAGGTTGAGCCCACCAGGAACGCGGCATCGATCGTCGCCACCATCCAGGGCAATGTGAATGCGATCAGGAAGGCGGACGGGGTGCCTCACATCAATCATCCGAACTTCCAGTGGTCAATCACGCCAGAAGACCTGAGGCAGGTCAAGAACAACCGGCTGTTTGAGGTCTACAACGGCCATCCGACGGTCCACAACGCCGGCGGAGGCGGAGTCCCCGGGCTCGAGCAGGTCTGGGACCAGATCCTCTCGCAAGGCATCATCCTCTTTGGGATTGCGGTTGATGATGCGCATACGTTCAAGCAGCCGGGGAATCCGGATGTGGCGGGGCCAGGTCGCGGATGGGTGGCGGTGCGAGCGGCGCGCTTGGAACCGCGCACGTTGCTCGACGCCCTTGAGCGTGGCGACTTCTATGCGTCCACTGGCGTCGAACTCGCCGATGTCAAATCAAGCGCGACGGCGTTGACCGTCGAAGTGCGGCCACGCGGGGACTACAAATACCGCGTGCGATTCATCGGCAAGGGTGGGCAAATCCTGCACGAGTCCATCGAGCCCACAGCCACCTACACGTTCAAGGGCGGCGAAGGGTACGTGCGCGCGACGGTGACCGACAGCGGTGGCCGCACGGCGTGGGTGCAGCCTGTGTTCGTGAAATAGCGCCTCCTCGTAGCGCGTCAGCGTTTGTCCACCAGCACGTAGTAGAGATCGGTCGCCACCAGGAAGTCGTCTTTCGCGAGCGGTGTCGCCATCGTCTTCCACTTGGTGGTGGGTGTCAGCACCTGCCACGCGTCAGCGCGGCCGGCCTTCACAGGCATGTTGAAGCCGGTTTCGTCGGCCTTCCATCGATAACGCACGGATCCGGGCGTGGTGGCGAAGTCGAGTTCCAGTGTGGGCAGGGCTGTGCGGCGCAGGTACTGATTAAACACCGGCGTCAGGTCGCGCTTCAGGCGCGCGTTGAAAAACCCCACGACGTCCTCGGTCATGATGTTCCTGTATTTGTTCGCCTGGTAAAAATCGCGAATGAGTTTCCGCCACACCGCATCGTGATTCACCACGCCTCGGAGGGTGTGCAGGAACAGGGCCCCCTTGAAGTACATGTCCTGGGGTGGTGTGCGGTGCAGGCCACGCTCGGTGATGATCGGCGTACGGTTCTGGATCTTGGTCTTGTAGGCGTTGGTATACTTCAGTCCATCGGCGGCGCCAAACAGGCGCTCCACGTAGAGGCACTCGAGATACGTCGTCCAGCCTTCCTGGATCCACATGTCCGAGACGTCCGCAGCCGAGACGGCGTTGCCGAACCACTCGTGGCCGCTCTCGTGGATGATGATGAAGTCGAACTTCGTGCTGATGCCGACGCCCGTCCAGTCGCGTTCGAGATAGCCGTTGGCGAACCGGTTGCCATACGTGACTGCGCTCTGGTGCTCCATGCCGGAGTAGGGGACTTCGATGAGCTTGAAACCGTCTTTCGGAAACGGGTATTCGCCGAAGTAATGCTCAAACGCTTCGAGCATCGGTTTGGTCTGCACAAACTGCGCCCGTGCCTTCGCCATGTTCTCGGGCAGCACCCAGTAGTCGAGGGTGAGGTCGCCCATCTTCTCGCCGAAGTGTTCGTAGGTGCCGATGTTGAGCGACACGTTGTAGGAGTTGATGGGGTAGTGGATGCGCCAGTCCCAGCGGGTGTAACCGTCGCCCAGGTCCTTCTTGCCCATGAACCGCCCGTTCGAGACGTCCACCAGTGGATTCGGGACTTCGACGCTCAGGTCCATGCTTTCCACTTCGTCACGCCACTGGTCTTTGCTGGGCCACCAGATGCTGGAACCCTCGCCTTCGCACGCGGTGTTGATCCAATGGCGGCCCGCCGGATCTTTACGAAACGCGATGCCGCCGAACCTGCCGGTCTCGAGCGGTGTGCCGGATTAGTGGAAGTCGATTTCGTACGTCCGGCCCTTGCGAAGCGTCTCGGGAAAGCTGATGAACACGGCGTTCAGTTCACGCTCGACCACAAGCGGTGTGTGGCCCATCAGCACTTTGTCTACGGCGAGATTCGCGTAGAGGTCCAGGCGAATCCGGGTGTCATCGGCCAGCATTGTGAATCGCACCCGATTGCGGCCGCTGATGAATGTCTTGTCCGGGTCCACACGCACGGTGAGTGCGTAATGGAGCAATCGTTGTTGGACCGATACCGGTCGTAGCCGCCGCGCAACTCAGCCGTGCGCGTGCCCTGGGCGATTTGTTCAGGTGTTTTCGGCGGCTGCCCACCACGCTGGCCGGAGCCTGAAACGGTCAGTGACGAGAGCGTGAGCAGCGTGCCGACGACGAATCGCATAGTCGGCAGAGTAGCACGATGAGAAAAACGACCTCTGAGGTAGTTTCGCTTGGCAATACTGGCGAAACTACCTCAGAGGTCGTTTTTCCGTGCCCTGGATCCTGGACTCAGCGCAGCGTCACCGTCCCCCGCTGAACCTGCGCCTTCACATTTCCAGACACTGACGGTGACAGCCACACCTGTTCGTGCACCCGGTAGGCGCCGACCCCCTGCGAGTCTGCGGCCCACTGGATGGAATCCGTCTGGTAGGCGAAGACCGCCGTGCCGTCAGTGGTTCTGTGCGTAACGGCACCACCGCCGACGGGTCTCACGACCACGTTGTGGTTCTCCACGAGGGCCTCCCACCGGCCGTCGGGCGACTGACGGCCGGCCACGGCAGGCGTCTGGGCGGTCGTCGCCGCTGCGGTCGCCGGACGCCGGCTCTGGCACTCGTAGTCAGTCGGCGGCACGAGGTTCCAGTTCCACTTGATCTGGAGGTCGCAGCGCCAGACGGATCCGTTGAGGATGAACTCGATCGCCATCGCGCCTTCCTGGATGTAGGCGTTGGCGCCGTCGTACTTCACCACGAACTGCGCGGCCGGCTCTGCCAGCGGCAGTCCGTGTGGTGTGTATTCGTTGCCGGTCCGGATTCCCAGTTCGATGGCCAGGCGCTGATGATCGAACAGTGGCTCCTTGACGCCGTGTTGTGCGTCCACGTTGAGCCACAGGTACCCGGCGTCAATGGTCTTCCGAAACCAGAACTGATCCGGCTTCGTCCACACGAGGGCGCTGACGGGTGGAAGCTCCTGGCTCATGGTGGCGCCTTTTCCAGGCGCCACCACCAGCCCCATCAAAACCATCGCCCGCGCGATTCTGACCATTGAACTATGCCGACCCCGGGACCCCAGGACCCCGGGACCCCGACGCCTCACCGTACCCTGTCGCTGATTGGCGCAATCTTCCCCGCGTGCGTCTTGTTGAACGCCTCCACGGCCCGCATCAGCGCATCGAAGTCCGTCCGAGCGGCCGCCATTTCGCGCAGGCGGTCCTCATAGACGCTCAACTGCGCGTTGGTCGGCCGATACCCGGCGCCGCCCGCCACGTCGCTTGCGCCGCCGCCCACCTCACCCAGCAGCCACACCAGGTTCAGATACAGCTTGTACTTCTCGACATACCACTTGTCGTCGCTGTGCATCTCCGTGCGTGACAGGTAGTGCAGCTCCGAGTTGTACATCCGGTCGCCGATGGCCGCGAGTGCGGAGTCTAGCGTCTTGTCCGCCGCATGCGCCTTGCGAAGATCCTCCACCTGCGCCCGCATGAGCTCGATGCGGTTGATCTTGTCGGTCACCTCCGTCATCGTCGTGACGATGTCGTTCTGAAGGGCGGCGCTGGCCGCAAGATCTACGTCGGTTGACGGGAGCAACACGTCCTTGATCACCTCAAACGGCTGCGTCTGCTGCCGTCCGTTGTACGTCATGCGCACGGTGTACTTGCCCGGAGCCGCGCGTGGCTGCCAGCGCTGCGAGCCAATGCCCCAGTGGGTCACGGGCCGTTCGCGCGTGGTCCAGCGCCCAGCCTCCCAGATGTAGGGGTTATCCGGCGGAATCGAACGCAACACGGGCTGAGTAGCCGACGGGAACAACAGGTTCCAGGACGTCCGGTTCAGCCCCGCGCGTCCCATCACTTCGTTTTTGCTGATGACCTTGCCGTCAGCGCCGAGCACTTCGACGGTGATCGGTGTCGTTGGCGCGACTGACATTGAGAACACAAAGTCCGCCGTCCCGCCGGCGGCCGTCCGCGTGGCCGGTCTCGGGCCAAACAACTTCAGGTCGGCTTGCGCCGGCGCTGGGTCGTCCTGTTCCAGTTGCCAGACGTCGCGCAGAATCCAGAAGCCGCGGCCGTATGTGGCCACCACCACTTCCGCCGCGTTCTTCGGGACTTCAATCCAATTGACCGGCACCGCGGGGAGCTTGTCCTTGAACTGCGTCCATGTCTTGCCGTCATCGCGCGAATAGAAGAAGCCGTGCCCTGTGCCGGCAAAGACCATACCCTTGCGATGCGGGTTCTCCGCAATCGACAGCGCATAGTCCAGCGGATGCCCCTTCGGCATCCCTGCATCCAGACGCGTCCATGTCTGACCGAAGTCTGTGGTCTTGAAGAAATACGGATCGCGGTTGTCTACCAGGTGGTAGTCCACCGCCATGTAGGCCGTGCCGGGATCGAAGTGCGAGGAGTCAATGCGCCGCACCAGACCCCACGGCGGCATGTTCACGTTCTTCGTGAGGTCGTTCCACGACTTGCCTGCATCGCGCGAAATCCAGACCTTGCCGTCATTGGTACCCACCCACACCACACCCTGCTGCGTGCGAGAAGGCGCGATGGCGGCGATGGTCGCGCCGTAGAACTGGCCGAGGTTGTCGCCAACCACACCGCCCGAGAAGCGGATGCGGCTGGGGTCGCCGGTTGAAAGGTCTTGACTGATCTGTTCCCACGACTGTCCGCGATCACGCGTGCGTAAGAGCACCTGGCAGCCGAAGTACACCGAATTGTCGAACCAGTCGATCGCGAGGGGGGGCGACCACTGGCAACGGTACTTCAGGCCCACGGGATCAGAATCGAGGGTATGCATCCACGGGCTCACCGATCGGCGAAGCCCCGACACTTCATCGAATGTCGCCACGTGCGCCGCGTAGCAAGTCCCCCACACGAAGCGGGAATTGCCAGGCTCCGGGTACGTGTAGCCGGACTCACACGACGGCATCGATTCCTGCTCGGGTCCTGCAGGCGCGCCACTACCGCGGCCGCCACCACGACCAGCACCGCGGCCGCCTGCGGCACCTGCGCCTGCCTGTGGCTGGGGAGGCGCATACGACGGCACGTTGGTCGGCACGATGGGACGGTTGCTCGCCACTCGCATACTGCCGTCGTCCTGCCGCGATGAATAAATCCAGTAGGGATAACGCTGGTCGATGGTCGCGCGATACATCTGTCCGATGGGGAGCGACACGCTGGTGTTGCCGGTCGGATTCGCCGGCGATCCGTAAATGCCCATGCCGCCGTCGCCGGTCACAATGTAGTGCCCAGGCATCGTCGCTGTCGTATCCCACCAGATGTCGTGGCAGTCGCCGCACCCGCCGCCGCCACCGACCCAGAGTTTTCCCCCGTCGCGCGAACGCCACAGGGTGCTGTTGGCGATGAGCACGTGGTCGGGGTCATCAGGCGACACACGAATGCGAATGTAATAGCCGGCGCGTCCAATCAGCCGGCGGTCCCAGCTCACATTGCTCCACGTCCGGCCCGCATCGTCCGATCGCCAGAGTGAACCCTGCGCCTCGGACTTGAGGCCTTTCACGCCGTCGGCGCCTGTCTGAATCAGCGCATACATCCGGTTGCCGTTCGAGGGCGCGATCGCCACGTCCGTCTTGCCGACCGGAGACTTCGGCAAGCCGGGGTGGGTGACTTTCGTGAACGTCTTGCCGCCATCGCGCGAGATATGTATGCCGCTGCCCATCCCGCCGCTTTCAAGGATGTGCGTCTGCAGGTAGACCTCCCATGTGCCTGCGATGACCACGTTCGGGTTCTGCTGCGAAAGCTGCAACCCCGAACACCCGGTGTCTTCGTTCACAAACAGCGTGTGCTGCCACGTCTTGCCGCCGTCCTCCGTGCGGAACACACCCCGCTCACGCTGCGGTCCCGTCGCGCGCCCCAGAGCGCAGACCATCACGATGTTCTCGTTGGTCGGGTGAACGATGAGGGTGCCGATGCGGCCAGTGTTGACCAGGCCCATGTTCGTCCACGTCTCGCCCGAGTCGGTGGACTTGTAAACGCCATCGCCCATCATGTCCATGTCGCGAACCGTCCAGCCTTCGCCAGTGCCGGCCCAGACGACGTTGGGGCTGGATGGGGCTACGGCGAGCGCGCCGATGGCCTGCGAGGTCTGGCCATCAAAGGTCGGCTTCCAGGTGGCGCCGCCGTCCGAGCTCTTCCAGACACCGCCCGACGCCGCTCCCGCAAAATAGACGCCCGGCTTACCGGCCACAGCCGCGGCCGCTGAGATGCGGCCGGCGCTTGACGGTCCGGCGTACTCAAAGCGGGGAGGTCCGACCGGCTGCGTGGGCTGCGGGCCTGTGGGGGCCGCTGCGCCGCCGCCGCGCTGTGCGGCCGCCGAACCAGGAATGAGGATGAGGGCGCCGAGAAATGCGATGCGTACAGCGCGTCGAAACGGGCAACTCGTGAGTGGAGACATGGACGTAGCCTTTCGTGCGAGGTCGGGTTCGACGCAAATTATCACGCCTGTGGCAACGCGGGGAAAAACCTGGCGTATTACAATGCCGCTTGTGAAGTTCGGAACAGCCCTTGTTGTCCTTGCCGCCCTCCTCTTCCCATCATCTCCCGCCAGAGCGCAGGGCCCGGCGTCACCTGGCACCGCGAAAACCAGTCAGGTGCTGCGGGTGTTTCTGGACTGCGCCACCTGTGATTTCAACAACATCCGCCAGGACATCACATACATCAACTATGTGGTGGACCGGGGCAGTGCAGATATTCACGTCCTGATTACGGCCGAGGGGACGGCGACCGGTGGCCGCGAGTACACATTCGAGTTCATCAGTCTGGGTGTGTTTGCTCCCGAACGACAGCGGCATTGTAATACGCCAGGTTTTT
>SHUF01000033.1 GCA_009694745.1 Acidobacteriota bacterium | reverse complement strand
ACTGTAGACCTTGAGCGCTCCGGGGAAGTGCGATTCATCTGCGCGCCGTTGCCCGGAGCGACCGCCTACGTTCAGATTGGTGATCCGGTCGGTGACGTACGGGCCACACTGCACTCAATCGTCATCTCGTGGCTGCCGTTGATTCCCATTGTCCTGCTCCTGTCCAGCTCCGGCGGCTGGATCATGGCCAGGCGGGCGCTCTCACCGATGCGCTCGATTACCTCCACCCTCGAGGAGATTCAGGCAACCGATCTGGCACGGCGAGTGGAGGTTCACTCCACCGACGCCGAAGTCAGCGAACTGGTCGCCACATTGAACCACTTGCTGGACCGATTGCAACGGGCGTTCGAGTCACTCCGGCAGTTTGCCGGCGATGTGTCCCACCAGATTCAGACTCCGCTGACGATCATGAAGGGCACCGTGGGGTCTGCGTTGGGCTCCGCGCATCAGACCAGCGACCGGGCCCTGCTCGAGAGCCTGGCGGAGGAAGTGGACGAGTTGAGTGCCATCGTCGTTGACTTGCAGGCGTTCGCGCTGGCCGATGCGCCGGTACGCGGTGCGACGCAGGTGGACCTGTCGCATCTGGTGGCAGAGGCCGCCGACATCATTGCCGCGCTCGGCGAGCTGCGAGGCGTCACGGTGACGTCTCACGTCGAGCCGGCGGTGATGGTCAGAGGCGACGCCCTGCGGCTCAAGCACGTCGTGCTGAACCTTGGCGACAATGCGGTCAAGTACACGCCGGACGGGGGCGAGGTCACAATCCGCCTTCGGGCGGCCGCTCGCGAAGCGCTGCTCGACATCACCGACACGGGCGTAGGAATTTCACCGGAGCATCTGCCGCGACTCTTCGATCGGCTGTTCCGCGCAGACGCGGCGAATCGAAGCGCGGCGGGCACGGGTCTGGGCCTGGCCATCGCCAAACGCATCGTCGATGTGCACCGCGGCACGATCGACGTTCAGAGCCAGGCCGGTCTGGGCTCCACGTTCACCGTGCGGCTGCCGCGCACCTGATCGCAGCGATGGCAGGTCTGCGCCGGCATTAACGAGAATTAATCCTCGCCGGTCACCGCAATGCAGAGCCGTGAAGAGTAGAATGAGCGCGTTCGGCGCAGCGCCCTTCACACGCACAGGAGAACACAGTGAGAAGATTTCTGGGGATCGCAGGCGTTCTGGTGGTGTTGGCCGCCGCGGTGGTGGGCGCGCACGTCACGGTCGGCCCGGTCGAGTCCAGGCTGGGTGTCAGCGAACGATACACCGTTCGCGTGCCGACTGAAGGACAGGTGGCCACGGTCGGCGTGGATCTCGAGGTGCCCGAAGGCGTCAACGTCTCCTACGTGCTCGCATCCAGCGGATGGACCACTGAGCTCAAGCGTGTCGAGAGGCGCATCGTCGCCATCACGTGGAAGGTGGAGATTCCACCCGCGCATTTCGGCGAACTCATCTTCAACGCCCGAAACCCGAAAGAAGGAACCGCGATCGTGTGGAAGATCAAACAGCGATTCGCCGATGGCACATCGAGTGATTGGACCTCGACCACGAAGCTCGTACCCGCTGCACCACCCATTGCCTCGGCACGTCGTTAATTTCCCACAGGAACTGACAGACCATGAAGACCTTCAGAACACTCGCATTCGCGCTGATCGTGGCGCTCTTGACGACGATCCCGTCAGGCACGTCAGCTCGGCAGGCCGCTGCGGAACTCTTCACCTGTTCGATGCACCCTCACATGCTCGACACCAAGCCAGGCACGTGCTCGGTCTGCACGATGGCTCTCAAGGCGCGCGCGATGACTCCGGCAGAAAAGGAACTCGTGGACTTCCTGAAGGCGTACGACGCCGCGTTTGTAGCCAAAGACCTGGCGAAGCTCGCGACGATGTATACCCCCGAGACTATCGTGTATGAAGGCAGCGGCATCAACCGCGGCTGGAAGAACTACAGCGAGACGCACCTGGGACCCGAACTGAAAGCGTTTGAGAATCTGGAGTTCGCGCATACAAACGTCGTGCCTCACGTGCTCGGCTCCGACAGCGCGTACGTCACTGCCGATTACATGATCAAGGCCAAGACCGGCGAGCGCCTGATGGACAGCGGCGGGATTGCGACCTTTGTGCTCTCGAAGGATTCGAACGGTTGGAAAATCCGTCACACGTCGACGGCGGCGCGGCGACGCCCGGCCGCTGGTGGACTCAACCAGGAACAGACCCGCCCCTGACCGCAGCCGCGGGGTGGGCACGACCAGCCCCAGTGTCGCGTACCAACGCGAATGCATGGCGCGCATCTTTCGCACGAAGCCAACCACAGAGGGGAACCACAGTTGGTCTAGAATGGGGCACCGTTTTCAAGGAGCTTCCGAGCGCATGCCCGATCATCGTCCTGTCCATGCCCCCAACCTGCCTGCCCCAGTGGGGCCGTATTCCCCAGGGATGGGGTTTGAACGGCTCGTATTTGTGTCGGGCCAGGGTGCCACCGACCCGTCCACCGGCGAACTGGCGGGCACCGACGCCACCATCCAGACGGAGCAGTGTTTGAAAAACCTGCAGGCAATTCTCAAGGCCGCAGGGTCTGACTTGCAGTACGTCCTGAGATGTGGCGTCTTCCTGCTCGACATGGGTGAGTTCCGGGCGATGAACGCCGTGTACTCGCGCATGTTCGGCGACCATCGGCCCGCCCGTACGACCATTCAGGCCGCCGGGTTGCCCGGCGTTGGCCTGCGCGTCGAAATTGATTGCATCGCGTACGTCCCTGATTCATCCCGTTAACCGCTTGTGAATTCTTCGAGGAGTTCTGGAATGGCGAAGCCCATGTCTTTCTCTTTAATGATCGCGTCACTGCTCGTCGCAGGTGCGGCCGTAAGCGCCGGCGTTCTGGCCGCAGCGCAGACCCCGCCGACACAACAGCCTCCGACGACAGGCGGCACCGTCGCCGGGCAGCAGGCACCTCCTGCTGGTGGCCGTCAGGGCCGCGGCGGTGCGCCGAGACTGCCCGCGCTGGGTGGCGGCGCGTGTGAGAACAGTCCGTACAACTGTCCCGACACGCTCAATCCACTGCCGAAGGCAGACACCGTGTGGCTGGAAGAGATGACGTGGATGGATGTGCGCGATGCGATGAAGGCCGGCAAGACCACGGTGATCATCGCCACCGGCGGCATTGAGCCCAACGGCCCCTGGCTCGCGCTGGGGAAACACAACTACGTGCTCAAGGCGAACTGCGACGCGATTGCGCGCAAACTCGGCGACGCGCTCTGCGCGCCCATCGTGCCGTTTGTGCCCGAAGGCAACCTGGATACGAAATCGGGCCACATGGCCACGATGGGCACCATCAGCATGCGCGAGGAAACCTTCAATGCGCTCCTGAGCGACATCGTGATGAGCATGAAGCAGCACGGCTTCGAGCACATCATCATGATTGGTGACAGCGGCGGCAACGGGCGCGGGATGACCGCCGTCGCCGAAAAGTACACTAAGGAGTGGGCGGGCAAGCCGATCGTAGCCCACGTGCCCGATCACTACACCTACAACGCCGTGACGAAGTTCGCCATCGAGAACAAGCTCATCCCCGCGGACACGAAGAGCGACGGGCTGCATGACGACCCGGTCATCACGTTGAACATGATGGTGACCGATCCGAACTCCGTGCGCTGGGCGCAGCGTGTGAAGGCCGGCAAGGCGTCTATCGACGGCGTCTCAATCGCCGACAAAGATAAGGCGCTCGCGGCAGGTAAGCAGATCGTGGAGTTTCGCGCGACTGTGACTGCGGACGCGATTCGCAAAGTCCGCGGGAAGTAAGTCGGCTCCTGACGCTGTCATTCGTAATGGCGAAATGTCACAAATGACTGAAATGGCGAAATGTCTGCAGTGCGGGAATGGCGAAATACTCGAATTTCGAAGGCGCGCAGTGAACGAATGACCTTGGAGCAGCAGATTCAACCATTAGTCACCAGGGACATTCCCACATTCTTCCCTGCAATGGTTTGTCTGACATTTCGCCATTTCGGACATTTGTGACATTTCGCCATTACGAGCGAAGCGCAATGGGCCGTCTGTCGGCGTCGAGCGTGAGCGTAAGCCCCGCTGCCCGTCCGGGAATCCGGTCGGGCGTCGCATACGTTCGGTAGGCCGGAAGAAAACGGCCAATGTAGTCGACGATCGCTTCGCGACTCAGTCCTGGCTTGCCTGAGGCCTTCATCGCTTCCTCGGCTTCCACGCGCCAGGTCAGCACGTATTCGGGATCCTGCGCGCGCAGCACCACCCACACGTCGGCTTGGTCGGTCCACCTGCTGTATTCGGCGAGAGCGTCATTTGCGGCAGCCAGGCGGGAGTCGGGCAGCGCGTCGGCTTCCACCGGTGCAAAGCCGAGCATCCACCCTTCCACCACGATCACATCGAGCGGGCCGCTCACCTCGCGCCAGGTGTCTTCCGACGCGCGATCGCCTCGTCCACCATGCGCGGACTTGTCGTACACCGGCACACGCGTGGTTTCGCCTTCCTGCAACGCCTTGAGCGCGCGCAAGGTGCGCTCACCGAGCGCGACATCGTGGGTGCCCGGGTACCCGCGATGCTCCAGATACGGATTGCCGGGATTCGCTGCCGCAAGTCGCAACTGGTCTTCCCGCGTGAGGTAGAAGTCATCCACGGACACGCCTGCACCACGCAGGCCCATCGTCGGCAGCGCCTGCAGGAAATGCGTGACCAAGGTCGTCTTGCCCGCGCCTTGTGGAGCCTGAAGGCCGATCACCAGCGGACGTCGAGACGCCGCAGCAATCTGCGCAAAACAAAACTCGTGAACCGGCTGGTGAAGGGGTTGGAAGCGTTCGGTGGACATAGGCTTCGAAGATTATCGATTGGCGATTCCAGATTGTCGATTCAGCCACCCCCATACAAGCGGAATCCACAGCAGGTTGGAGACCAGCAGATGCGCCATCTGCAGTGTCAGCGGCGCGAGTAGCAGGAGATTCATCACGCCCAGAACGCATTGAAAGACGATGAGCATCATGACGAGTTGGCGGGGCGTGGCCTGCGCTTCGCCGCCGAACACGGGGCTGCGCCACGCGAGCCAGAACAGATACCCCGCCACGGCGACCGCTAGGATCGGATGAAAGACGCGCAACCGAATCAGGAAGTGCGCGGTGGGGTCAAGATCGGCCGCAATGCCCTCGGCCAGCGAGGCATGCGGAAACAGCGTGTCACCCAGAGCCACGATCGCCCCCGTGGCGGCCACCGCGAGCATGGCCACCATCGCGATGGTGAACCCCGCGTCGTCGCCTCCACGGTGGGCCGGTGACGCCCCACGGTTGGAGACCGGAGGCCGTGCCGCCCAGATCGTGGTGGTCATCGCGGCCACAAGCAGCAGCGTGTTGACGAGGTGCCCGCCAACGTACGCCGCACGCAGCGCGGAGGCGTTTTCTTCCACCAACCGGAGCAACACGATGCCTGCGCCAATCGCCGCCTCGATCACCATGAAGACCAGGGCGATCACCGCCCACTTGCGCGCGGCATGCCCGGCGGGGAACGTTCGGCGCGCGAGCACCACCAGCCCCAGCGCCATCACCATCACGAGTCCGCTGGTCACCCGATGCACGAATTCGATGACCGTGCCCACCGCCGGCGCCAGCGGCACGATGTCGCCATTGCACAGCGGCCAGTGGCTTCCACACCCCGCGCCAGACCCGGTGGCGCGCACCACGGCCCCCCAGACGATGACGAGGATCGTCACGCCAAGGGTCAGCCAGCCGTACCGGACAAATGCGCGAATTGGGTCGGAAGTCATGCGACGAGCTCCGAATCGATCATACAAGCAGGTAATCTACGAGGGTGATGTCATCGCCTATCGCGGATGAGTTCCAGTCGCGGCTGTCTGCGCGCCGGGAAACGCTCGCCCGGATGGAGCGGCGCAACATACGCGTGGCCGGCGTTCGGCTCGTACTGGGCCTGACCGGCGTCGGCCTGCTCATCTGGCTCGGCCTCGCGCCCTGGAAAACACTGGCCGCGCTGGTTGCACTCTTCGCGGTGGTGGCTGTCGGCCACGGCCGGTTGATTAACGCACGCGATCGGGCGCGGTCCGCTGCTCAGTACTACGAGCGGGGTTTGGCGCGTTTGCGACACGACTGGCCGGGTAAGGGCGACGCGGGCGACCGCTTCCTGCCGGCACACCATCTCTATGCCGCCGACCTGGACGTATTCGGCCGCGGCAGCCTGTTTGAACTGATGGCCACCTGCCGGACCGAAGCGGGACGCGCCACGCTCGCGCGCTGGATGCTGGCGCCCGCGACACCGGACGTACTGCTGGCACGTCAGGCCGCCGTGCGGGAACTCGCGCCGGATCTGGACCTGCGGGAGCGGCTCGCCGTCCACGGCGACCAGATGCGGGCCGCCGTGGACCCGGCGGTGATCGGCGCCTGGGCCGTGATGGCGGGCACGCTGCCTGGACGTGCCATCGAGGCGCTGGCGCGCGTTGTCACGCTGGCGAACCTCGGTGCACTGATTTGGTGGCGGCAAGGTGGACCGATCGCACCTTTTCTGGCGCTGTTGGTCGCACAGGGGCTGCTGGCCCTCGCCCTGCGCCCACGGGTGCTGCGCGTCACCGAAGCGGTCGATTCGGCCTCACGAGACCTGGATGTATTCGTTGAAGTGGCACGCCTGCTCGAACGGCGCCGCGACACCAGCCCTCTGCTCCAGGCGCTGCGCGGGCGCCTTGCAACAGATTCAGGCGCCGCTTCATCGTCTATCGCACGGCTGTCGCAACTGGTAACCATGCTCGCCTCACGCAGCAACGTGATCTTCGCGCCCATCGCCGGCATGCTGATGTGGACCACGCAGCTCGCGTTTGCCATAGAGCGATGGCGCGCGCGTCACGGCGCTGAGGTGCCGGGGTGGTTGGACGCAGTGGCGGAGTTCGACGCGTTGTGCGCGGTTGCGGGTTACACGGCCGAGCATCCGGCTCACGTCTTCCCTGCCGTGACGCCACCTCCGACGCGGTTGGAGGCAGCAGACCTTGCGCACCCACTGCTCGGCGACATCGCCGTCGCCAACACCGTTCGGGTGGGCGGCGTTGCACCCTCCCTGCTCATCGTCAGCGGCTCGAACATGTCGGGTAAGAGCACTTTTCTGCGCGCCATCGGCCTCAACGTGGTGCTGGCGCAGATGGGCGCCCCGGTCAGGGCCGCGTCGTTTTCGTTTTCGCCGATGTCGGTGGGCGCATCGATTCGGGTGCTGGATTCCCTTCAGGAAGGCCACTCGCGGTTCTATGCCGAGATCCTTCGCCTGAAGCACATCGTGGACCTTGCGCGCACGAAGGGCGGGGCGACCTTGTTCCTGCTCGACGAGGTGCTCAGCGGCACCAACTCGCACGACCGGCGTCAAGGCGCCGAGGGCCTGCTGCGGGGACTGATTGGGTTCGGCGCAGTCGGCCTGGCCACCACCCACGATCTGGCGCTTGGTGACATCGCCGACGGGTGGTCGCCGCAGGCCTCCAACGTCCACTTTGCCGACAAGTTTGATGGCGGGTCCCTGGCGTTCGACTACGTGCTGCGCGAAGGACCGGTCAAGACGAGCAACGCCCTAGCCCTGATGCGGTCGATTGGGCTCGACGTCGATCCGGCCTGATTTCACCCACTTACGGAACTCTTACAGTCGGCCGACGCAAGGCTTGTTATGGTTTCACCATGAGCCTGACGACCACTGTGTCAACCAAATATGTGCCCCGCAAGTCTGGTGGCACCGGCAGCCTGGCCGGCGCCAATCCGGACCGATTCGCGGGCGTGTCCTGGACGACCGCCTTTTTCATGGGGCTGTTCCACATCGGCGCGGTCTGGGCGCTGATCGATTTCACCTGGTCGGGCGTCGTCGTGCTGCTCGCCACGTATTACGTCGCACTGGCGTGGGGCATCGGCATGTCCTACCACCGCCTGCTGACACATCGGGCCTACAAGACACCGAAGTTCGTCGAGTACTTCCTGACCATTTGCGCCACAACAGCGCTTGAAGGCGGGCCGCTCTTCTGGGTGGCCACGCACCGGCGGCATCACCAGCATTCCGACTCCGACATGGATCCCCACACGCCGCGTCACGGTGGGTTCTGGGCGCACATGGGCTGGATCATCTTTGGTGAAGCGCAGCACAACAACGTGACGATGACATCCAAGTATGCGCCCGACCTCAGCCGCGATGCGTTTCAGGTGTGGTTGAGCAAGTATCACTGGGTGCCTCTGACCCTCCAGGGCCTGGTTCTGTGGGCCGTCGGCGGGTGGAACTGGGTGCTGTGGGGTGTGTTCCTGCGCGTGACGCTTGGGCTGCATGCCACGTGGCTCGTCAACTCGGCCACACACCTCTGGGGCAAGCGCCGGTTCCTGACGCGGGATGACTCACGCAACAACTGGTGGGTGGCGTTGCTCACGTTCGGCGAAGGCTGGCACAACAACCACCACGCGCACCCGACGTCGGCCGCGCACGGCCTGGCGTGGTACGAAATTGACCTGACCTACATGCACATTCGCGCGCTCGAACTGGTCGGTCTTGCCACCGACGTCCGCCGCGTGAAGGTCGACGATGCCATCGAAGAAGCGACCTAGTCA
Source organism: Acidobacteriota bacterium (assembly GCA_009694745.1). Taxonomy (GTDB): domain Bacteria; phylum Acidobacteriota; class Vicinamibacteria; order Vicinamibacterales; family SCN-69-37; genus SYFT01. The sequence goes on along the minus strand of SHUF01000033.1, from coordinate 20,811 downwards.
AAGTCGGGGTCCCGGAGTCCCGGGGCCGCAGGTACAATGCCTTGATGTCGGTGTCTACGGGCCGCAGGGGTGCGATCGCCTTCTTTGTGATCTTCTGCGTGTGCCTGGTGGCGCTCGCCGTGGCTCTCAACGTCGGCTGGATCGTGCAGAACCGGCGCCAGGCCGTCATGCTGTTGTTTGGCGTACCGGTCTTCCTCGCCATCATCACGGGCCTGATTCTCAACACGATCTTTCTCGTGCGTGAAATCCGACGCAACGACCAGCAGGACGCGTTCGTCAACGCGGTCACCCACGAACTGAAGACGCCGGTGACGTCCATTCGCCTGCATCTGGAAACGCTCAAGGCCCGCGAAGACTCGATTCCTGAGGCCAAGCGGCGCGAGTTTTACGATGTGATGCTCGACGACAGCGACCGCCTCATGCAGACCATCGAACAGGTGTTGCGCACGGGACAAGCCGGCCGACCGTCCACGTATCGCGAGCGCGTGAACCTGCGCTCCCTGGCAGACGAGTGTGTGGTGTTGACGCGCACCCGGCGGCACCTGACCGAAGCGCAGTTGTGCCTCCTGCCGCTCGGCCCCGATGACCGACAGCCTGAAGTGATGGGCGACCCCACTGAGCTTCGCGGCGCTATCCTGAATCTCCTCGACAATGCCGTGAAGTACTCGGGCGACGATGTGCATGTGGAGGTGTATGCCGTGCTCGTGGGTGACTGGTCGGTGATTCGCGTGACCGACCGTGGCGCGGGCCTCGCCGCAGGTGAAGCGCAACGGATCTTCAAGCGCTTCTATCGCACGCCCGGCTCCCTGACCCAACGCATCAAAGGCACCGGCCTCGGCCTGTTCATCGTCTACAGCACTGCGAAGCATCATGGCGGCCGCGCGTACGCCGAAAGTGCGGGCGTCGGCCGGGGGTCGGTGTTTACACTGGAACTGCCCGCGGTGCCCGCGGCGGCGCAATAACGCTCCATGTCCCACCTGCTGATCGTCGAAGACGAACCCCATATCGCGTCCGGCCTGCGGTTTAACCTGGAGGCCGAGGGGCACGAGGTGGAAATTGTGGAAGACGGCGAGCGGGCCCTTCAGGTCATCACCGAACGGCCCCTGAGCATTGATGCGATGGTGCTCGACGTCATGCTGCCGGGGATGGACGGATTTGCGGTGGCGGCGGCATTGCGGGCACGAGCCTGGCTGCACCCCATCCTGATGCTGACCGCCAGGGGCCGGGCGGAAGATGTACTGCGCGGGTTCGAAGCGGGCGCTGATGACTATCTGCCGAAGCCGTTCGAGTTGAAGATTCTTGTGGCGCGGCTGCACGCCCTGCTGCGCCGACAGGCATGGAAGGCGGCACCGCCACCGCCCGACCAGTTCATATTCGCCGGACGGACCGTAGATTTTTCGGCGCAGGAGCTTCGCGTGGGGGGCCAGGTGTATCCGCTGACCTTGATGGAAACAAACCTGTTGCGCTACCTGGTTCGCCACGACGGGCAGACGGTGTCGCGCAAGCAGATGCTCGAGGAGGTCTGGAATCTGCACGAAGACACAGACACCCGCGCGATCGACCACTTCATGTCCCGCCTGCGCAAGTACGTCGAGACCCAACCCTCCCTGCCGAAACACCTGCTGACGGTTCGCGGCGTGGGCTACCGGTTCGAGTCCAAAAACGACCTCTGAGGTCGTTTTGTTAGACTCTCGCCATGTTGCTTCGACGATCGTTCCTCGCTCTCGCCATGCTCGCCTTGTCTGCGGCCAGCCAGCCGGATCTGGCGGCACAAGGCTCGGTCATCACCGTTCCCCTGACGTACCACGCGCCGGGAACGGGACCGAAACCGAACTTCAGCCCTAAAGGCACGCAGGTCACACTCGCCGAAGTGTCCGCCGGGCAGGCGCTCCCGGCCGGCGCGATCAGGCCGGCAAAACTCGGCCGCCTGCAGGTTGGGCCCAATCGCGACTCATGGGTCCCGGTGCTCGCCACAGCCAGCGCCGCGCACCCGGCGGACCTGAATCAGCTCTTCGTGGACCGCAACCGCAACGGCAACTTTGGCGACGATGGTCCGGCAGCGGTGGCAGTGCCCACTCAGAACGTCAAGACCAAGGCCTGGTGGAGTTCGTTCAACGCCATTGAGTTGCGCGTGCGGTTCCCAGAACCGCAGCGGACCGAACCGTACTTCGTGAATTTCTGGGTAGTGCGTGAGGACGCCGCCCCGGCGCCAGACGTGATCCGGTACTCGCGCGGATCCTGGCGATCGGGCACGGTCACGGTCAACGGTGTGCCTGCCCTGGTCGCTGCGATGGACGGTAACAACGACGCGCTGTACGGCCCGGGCGATTCCTGGAGCGTAATTCCCGCAGCCGCGAAGGATGCTGCCACGGCGGTCCTGTCTATCAAGGAGGCCCTCGACACGTCGCGCCTCATGTTCCTGGAACGCAAAGGCGCCAAAGACATCGTCCTGGAGTTCAAATCGTTCAAGAAGGACGGCTCAGCCATCGAATTTACCGTGGTCGATCGCCCGGTCACAAAGGCCGAAGACCGGCTCCCAGACGACATGCTCGCCGACGAGCGCCCCCGGCCCCGCACAAAAGCCGCGTTCGCGTGGTCGCACGACTTCGACTCGGCCGTGAAGGTGGCGCGCGCCTCAGGGAAACGCGTGCTCATCGACTTCGAGACCACCTGGTGTGGTCCCTGCAAGACGATGGATGAGTGGATTTGGAACGACGCAGAAGTGGCCGCCGCGCTCACCGCCGGCTACGTAGGACTCAAGCTTGATGGCGACATCGAAAAGGCGCACGTCAAACGCTTTGGCGTGACCGGCTACCCGACTATGGTGGTTTTTGATCCGGCCACGGACACGATTGTGAAGAAGGTCAGCGGGTATCAGTCTTCAGGGCAGGTGCTGACGTTCATTAAATAAGATCGGGGCTCAGAGGGGGACGGGTGTCGACAAGCGGTCGAGCATGGCGGCCATAGGTAATCTCAACGACTACGTGAAGTGCCAGATGGGCCAGGGCATGGCCACGGGTGGAGGCGGCGTCGGCGGCACTGCTGCTGAACTCGCGGTCGGCTTCGGCATTGCCCAGCAAATGATGCAGCAGGGCTTCATGAACCCGAACGCCCCGGCGACGACGCCGGTCGCAGGTGGTGGTGCTCCGGTGCAGCCGCGGCGCCGACCATCGACCTCCTGTCACCGGCCGATGTCGCGAAGGCGATCGGCGTGTCAGAGACGGATGTGATGTCGGTGATCGAGGCGGGCGAACTCAAAGCCAAGAAGATCGGTACGAGCTACCGCGTGACGCGCGCGGCGCTCGACGCCTACCTCGCCCAGTGATAGATACACCCGAACCAGCCGGGCCTGACCAGGTCTCGGCCCAGAAGAAACACGCCTGCCCGGCGTGTGGCGCGCAGGCCGAGTGGCCTCCAGGCAAGCAGCTTCTGGTGTGCGCCTTCTGCGGCCAGGAATCGCCGTACGTTGGTCACAAAACCGGCGGTGCGGTCGCAGAACTGGACCTGGTCACGATGCTCCGCGACCTGCCCGCAGAGGAACGCGGTTGGGATACGGCGCGCCGCAGTGTGCAGTGCCAGAGCTGCAGGGCTGTGATGGTGTTCGACCCGGCGAAGGTCGGTAAGAACTGTGACTTCTGCGGCTCCCCTGTCTTGTGGACTACGAAGAGTTGCAGGCGCCGATCCGGCCTCAGAGCCTGCTGCCCTTCAAGATTTCACAAAGCGACGTCCGAGATCGGATGAAGCGTTGGTACGCGGGCCGGTGGTTCGCACCCAACGCATTCAAACACAAGTCACTCATCGACCAGTTGCACGGCCTCTACGTGCCGTACTGGACGTTCGACGCGCAGTCGCATTGCGAGTGGCAGGCCGAATCGGGCACCTATTACTACACGACCGAAACCTATCGCGACAACAAGGGCCACACTCGGACCCGCCAGGTGCGGCACGTGCGCTGGACGCCGGCCGCAGGCGAAATTGATCACTTCTTCGACGATGAACCGGTGCCGGCCACCAAGGGTGTGGATGCATTGCTGCTGCGACAAGTGGAACCGTTTCCCACGAAGGAACTCGTGCCCTATGACACCGTGTTCCTTTCAGGCTTCGTTGTGGAGCGGCACCAGATCAACCTCGAGGCCGCGGCTGCGGCGTCCGTCACCCAGATGTACGCGACTCTCCAGAGTCTCTGCGGTCAGCAGGTGCCCGGCAATAACTATCGCAACCTTGTGATCCAGCCGACGTTCTCCAAGCAGACGTTCAAGCACACCCTGCTGCCGATCTGGGTGCTCTCCTACACGTATGGCGCCAAAACGTTTCAAGTAGTGGCGAATGGATACACCGGAAACATCGCGGACCAGTATCCACAAAGCTTCTGGAAGATCGCGCTGCTTGTGCTGGCCGCGCTCGTGGTGCTGCTGATTTTTGTCGCTGCGCAGCAATAGCGCTTCCCGTCCCGGGCTGAAGCCCGGGACCTCCGAACGGCTAGCGGTCGGCGCCGAAGCGGCGTCCGAGCTCGATGGCCGTGGCGGGTTCGCCATCTAGCAACAGGTGCCCCACCGCCTTTCGAGCATCACCGGCGATGCTGACGATGGCGATCGTGTCGAACCCATGCTTGCGGGCACGTTCGGGAATAGTCACCAGATGACTGGCGAGCCCGGGCACGCGGCGATCTCTGGGCACTACATCCACGACCACGGCGGACACGATGCGATTCTTCTTGAGGAAGGTCAGTCGATAGCGATCGTCTGAGTCGAGCGAGATATCAAGCACCCGACGTTTTAACTGGTCGGGCACGGTCACGGCCAGCACCGTCTGGAAGGTGCGCGACCCTGGAGCGTCCCACGGCGTGCCGTCAGGCTGGACGCGCGACAGACTCTCGAGCGTCGTGTCCGCACCGTCAAACTTGTAGAACTGACGATTGATCCGCGAATCTAGTTGGCCACGGTTCATGCGCCAAATCGTACGCAGGCGGTCGGCTGACCACAGCGACGGGCCTCGGACCACGGTTCGTAGCGCCGTGTAGTACTCGGCCAACTTCGGATCGCGCAGCAGATTGCCGTCCTGCTGAACGCTCTCGCGGTAGCCATCGGGCACCATGCGGCGATAGTGTCCCGGCCGCCACTCCTCCTTCCAGATCGAGGGCAGGCGTGCCATCAGCGGATCGGCTAACGCGCATTCATCAAGCATGTACGTGCGCGGCCCCCACGACAGTCCGTCGGCGCCCATCAGGCCGCACGTGTCCAGCACATGTTCAGGTGTCATCTGCCCATCCCAGCGTGGCCATTCGGGTTCGGCGAACGCCAGTCGATCGGCTTTCAGCAGGCTCCATGTCTGAAAGTAGACGCCCCGCTCATCCACGATCCCGCTGTGGGTTCCGGAAGAATCAAACGTCCGGTCGCTACGCACCGGCAACTGGGGTGACGCAATGGCGGCCACCGCAAGCACCGCCAGCACAGGCCACCACTCAGCCTGCGTCAGCCGCTGCATGCGAACCAACATCCATACCGCCATCAGCACCGGCGCTGCCAGGAACCGCCCACTCATGAAGTCGCCGCCAATCCACACCACGTAGACCAGCGTGAGGACGATTCCGGCTGCGCTGAACCACGCCTCCTTCGAGCGCTCAATCGTCGCGACGATGAGCGCGACACCGATGGCTGTCAGCGTTACGGGATCGCGATTGATGGAATCGAGCAGGTAAATCAGGCCCTGCCAGAGCCGCTCATTCACATGAATGTCTGCGGCCAGCTTGGCGTATGCGGTGTTGGGAAATGCAAACCCGTAGTACACCAACGAGAACAGGGTCCAGAGGGCAGCCGGCACCAGGCCTGCCACCACGGCGAGTGCCGCCTTCCTTCGGGGACGCACCTGCCAACTGGCCCAGAGGGCAACCGGCAGCACCAGAAGCACCGCGTCAGGCCGTGTGAGATACGCAGCGCTCACGCCAGCCCACGTCCCGGCCAACCATCGCTCCCCCCGAGGCTCACGCGCGGCCCACCCGAGTGTGGCAATTGCGACCAGCGCCGTCAGGGGATTCTCCAGCCCGGACGTTGAGTAGTCTACAAACGCGTGCGACGCCAACAGGACACCGCCCGCAATCCACAACTGCGTCGCACTTCGGGCCGCGCGCAGCACCAGACCGAAGACCACCAGGGAGGTCACGATCGACACGGCAAACGCCGCGTGGAAGATGTTGCCCACCACCCAGTAGGCGGATGTAATCAACCCGAGCCACAACGGATGTGTAAACGTCTGCACCCGTTCGTGCAGGTTGTAGGTCAACCCGTAACCGTGAGTCAGATTCAGCACGGTCCGCAGCGAAATCAACGCATCGTCGCCGAGCCAGGCCGTGCGAAAGAGTACCACCGCGAAAAGTACGAGCCAGACCCAACGGACGCGTGTCATGGATGCAGAGTAACCCATTCCCTGAGGCTGTTGATGAACCAGATTCGGGTGCACGTCGGGAGGTCTTCAAGCGTCAGCACGCGTTCGTGAATGGTGCCGGCGGCGAGCAGTTCCAATCGGAAGACCCCAGCCAGAAGGCCGCACGTTCGCGGGGGCGTCCACAGCACGCCCTCACGCTCGACCACCACATTTCCCCGGGTGAACTCGGTCAATTCGCGCCGGTCGTTCCACAGCAACACATCAAACACATCGGGATGCATGGCCTTGTGGCGGTCGTACATCTCCCGCCTGGTCGTTTTGTGGCAGACGAACCGATTTCGCCCATCGATGGGGATTGAGGCCAACGTAAACGGAAGCGACCCGGCCGCCGGCGTCTCGAGCGAATGGCGTTCAACCTGCACCTGACCATCGGCGTAAAGCACCAGGCGCACACGCGCCGGTCCTGGCGCACCGGTTGCGACATGGGCGGCGAGCGCGGCCCGAACGGAAGTCAGGTCGCACGCGAAGCCAAAGTAGCTCGCAGATTCGGCAAGGCGGTCCAGGTGCCGTTCCACACGCACAAGGGCGCCCTGTTCAAGTCGCATGGTCTCTATCAGCCCAAACGGCGGCCTGATCTCCAGGCACGCGGCTTTGCTGAGTGCCTCGGCGTGTTCGTCTGCCGGCGTTGAATCCCAGGTGATGCCGCCGCCCACGCCATATTCTGCCGCGCCACTAGAGCGACTCACCGTCAATGTCCGGATCGCCACGTTGAACTCAGCACGCCCATCCGGCGACGCGAATCCAATAGCGCCGCAGTACACGCCGCGAGGGCTGTGCTCAAGAGACGCGATGAGGCGCATGCTGCTGGACTTTGGCGCGCCTGTGATGGAGCCGGCCGGAAACAGCGCGCCAAACACATCATCAAGTCCGATACCCGGACGCACCTGCCCCTCGACGGTAGACACCATCTGCCATACGGTCTGGTACGGTTCCACTTCGCACAACGCGGATGCGCGCACAGTGCCAACTTCGCAGACGCGGCTCAGGTCGTTGCGGCACAGGTCCACGATCATGACGTTCTCGGCGCGATTCTTCTCCGAGGCGCGCAGTGCCTCGCCAAGCGCTGCATCTTCTTCGGCCCAGCGCCCCCGCAGCGCTGTGCCCTTGATTGGCCGCGTGACAAGGCGGCCATTGTCGAGCTGGAAAAACAGTTCCGGCGACAGCGACAGGACCTGCCAGTCGCCGAGATCGAGAAACGCGGCGTAGGGCACGCGCTCGATGCCGGCGAGGTGGAGATAAAGCGCCTCCAGCCCCAACGGATTCAAAGCCGCACGCAGGCGGAATGTGTAGTTGATTTGGTACGTCTCGCCCTCGGCGATGGCCTCCCGGATGGCGGCCACACCGCGCGCGTGATCGGCCGCTGACAACTCCGGCGTCCAATCGATTGGGGCCGGCAGGTCGACACCAGTGAGCGACGCCGCCGCTTCCACAGAAGGGAACAACCCGAAATACACGAGCGGCACCGCCGACGGAGCGTGGGTCGTCAAGGCCCGGTCAAACGCCGGCGCGGCCTCGTACGCCACATAGCCGGCCGCATACAGACCATCGCGCAGTCCCTCATCAACAGCGGCCATCGCCGCCGGCACTTCGGCGAGCGTCCGCGCAACGACAACCCGGTCGGGCGATCGGAACAACAGCGGCGAGCGATGGGCCGGGCCGAAGTCGAAACGCGCTTGCACCCGACCAGTGTACTCACCGGCCGCGGCCGGTCATCCAGCCGACGAACCCGCCGACAACCGCGTACCGGAGCGTATTGACCACGACGTCCACGCAGGCAGCCGTGAGATTGGCCACGTTCGACGTGCCATACAGCACGAAGTCGAAGTTCATGGTCATCAGCAACGCCATGACGGTGCCCACCTTGGCGCCTCCCGCGGCAGTGCCCACCCTGGCCCAGCCCGCGATGACCAGCGTCAATAACGTGCCGCCAGCCAGCTCCCCTACGCCGATCGCCCAGAACTCACCGGGTTCCTTCGTAATGCCGGTGGCCGATCCCATGTTCGCCGCAAAGAAGTCTGCCAGCGCCCACCCGTACACTGAACCACCAATCGCGAAAAGCAGCACTGCGGCAAGCACGGCCGTGACGACGAATTTCTGAGACTGCATGAGGTCTCTCCTGTGGTGCCCTGGATGGGCGCCGGATTATGACCCCATTTGCCGGCGCGGGTGCAACTCGCCGTATGATTCGTAGCGTCCATGTCCACCCCTCCCCAGGACCGCCCGGCGCTCGACCGTTGGTTCGCGCGACTCTTCGACGACGATGAGAAGACGGCCTTCGGCAGCGGTTGGGCAAGCGGCACCATCGCGGTATTTCTTGGGATTCTGGCGGTCGGTGGCGTCGTGTGTTTCCACCTGCCCGAGGCCCTGACGTTTCCTAGCGTCCGGGCCGTCTATGCCCTGAGTTGGATCCGGCCGCTCGTGGCAACCGTCATCGGCGGCGCGTTCTTCCTCGGGCTGCTGAGTGCCCTGCTCCGGCGGCGCAAAGTCCTTGGCTTCGCCGGAATGGGCCTGGCGCTCGTCGCGTCGCTGCTTGGTGGCGCGTCGGGGCCGGTGACCGACGTGGGGACGGACGGCATCGGTCTGGGACTCGACTGGTTCCTGCTCAACCTGTTCCTGCTCGCGTTGATCTTCGTGCCCCTGGAGCGCGTGTTCGCCCAGCGGCCGTCGCAGTCCACGTTCAGGCATGGATGGACCACAGACATCATCCACTTCTTCGCCAGCCACCTGCTGGTGCAGGTATCGGCGTGGCTGACATTGGCGCCGGCAGCGGCGGCCACACGCCTGGTGGTGGCCCCACAGCTGCACGACGCGGTGTCTGCCCTGCCATGGGTGGTGCAGTTCCTGCTGATTGTTCTGCTGGCCGATCTCGGGGAATACACGATGCATCGGCTGTTTCATCGTGTGCCATGGTTGTGGCGTTTTCACGCCATTCACCACTCAAGTGAAGTGATCGACTGGCTCGCCGGATCGCGCCTGCATCTGGTGGACGTCGTGATTACCCGCGGCTTCACGTTCGTCCCCATCGCGCTGCTGGGATTCGCCGATAGGCCGGTGTACACCTATCTGGTCTTTGTCTCGTTCCACGCCGTGTTCATTCACGCCAACGTGCGCTTCCGCTTCGGCCGGGCTGAAGGCTTCATCGTGACTCCGCGATTCCATCATTGGCATCACAGTTCCGAAACGGAGGCGCTGGATAAGAACTTCGCCGTGCACCTGCCGTGGATCGATCGGCTATTTGGCACCTACTATTGTCCCGGTGATCGTTGGCCGGAGCGGTACGGACTGGGCGATGCGCGGATTCCTGAAGGCTACTGGCGGCACCTAGTGGGACCCTTTGAGAAAGTTGGGAAGTTGGGAAGTTAGGAACTGGGGAACTGGGGAACTGGTCCAGCGCAACACGAACACAGTTGGCACGTCGCCGGTGTGTTTGTCCAGGCCTTCGAGGAGCTCACTGCAACCTTGATCACTTCTGACTCGAACAGCGTCGAGAAGTCTTCATCAAGGGGTCTTCATCCACCCGTGAGTTTGGGTCGAGAACTGCCCCTTCATCCCGCTACCATTCGTCAGCGGAATCGCTGTCTGACCTGACGTCACGTGCAAGCACCGACCAGACCACCGACAGGTCGGAATCCAAGTACTCACGTGGTGCACATTTCCTTGCGCATGCCCCCCCCCACGTCAGCAGCGCGAGCGCCGCAACAAGAGCAATCTTCCGCATCAATCCCACGCCCTCATGATACGGAAGAAGCACCTCGGCGGGTTCCCCTCCCCTTTCGCGAGGCATAATCACCAACGGACATGAAACGGACGGCGGACGTGGTGATTGTGGGTGGCGGGTGCATGGGCGCGAGCGTGGCGTTCCACCTGGCGCGACGGGGCGTGACGAACGTCGTGCTCGTCGAGCGAGAGCAATTGCTGGGCACCGGTTCCACTGGTCGAAACGCAGGCGGTGTCAGGCATCAGTTTTCGCACGAGGCCAACATCCGCCTGTCGATTGAGTCAATCGGCGTACTCGAGCGCTTCAAGGAGGAGGTCGGTGCGGACATCGACTTCCACCAGGACGGCTATCTGTTCTTGCTCTCCACACCAGCGAGCGTCGACGTCTTCACGACGAACGTGGAGCTGCAGCGGCGGCTCGGCATCGCGGTGGACTGGCTCGACGCGTCTGCGGCCGCTGCCCTGGCGCCGGGCCTTGTGACTGAGCACGTTATCGGCGCCACGTTCTGCCAACGTGATGGCATTGCCGATCCCAACGGCGTGACGATGGGCTTCGCCAGAGGTGCTCAGGCTGCGGGCGTCTCGATTCTCCGGGGGACTGAGGTGACCGGGGTGCGGGTCGTCGGCGGTCGTGTGGCCGGCGTCGAAACTAGTGGCGGCATCATCGACGCGCCGGTGGTGGTGAATGCTGCGGGCCCGTACGCCCGGGCGATCGGACGCATGGCCGGGTTGGACGTGCCGGTTGAACCGTACCGGCGCCACATCTTCATCGCGCAGCCGCCGGCGTCAGGCGGCCGCTGGCACGTGCCCGATTCCAGAATCATGGTGATCGACTTCGAATCGACGTTCTACTTTCACCGCGAGGGCGCGGGCGTGTTGTTCGGCATGGGCGACCCACACGAAACGCCGAGCTTCGACCTCACCGTGCAGTGGGACTTCCTTGAGCAGGTCTCGCCGGTTGCGGCACGACGCCTTCCGGCCCTTGCTGACGCGCCCATCGCTCACGCGTGGGCCGGTCTCTATGAAGTGACGCCTGACGCAAACCCCATCATCGGCGCCGCGCGCGACTTGCCGGGCTTCTTCCTAATCAACGGCTTCAGCGGGCACGGCTTCCAGCACTCGCCCGCCGCGGGTCGCATCCTTGCCGACCTGATCGTCGAGCGCGACCCCGGGATGGATCTCACACCGTTCGCCCTTGAACGGTTCGACGGCCACAAGGCCGGGGGTGAACACTACGTGGTGTGAGTACTCGGACCAAGGCCCAGCAAGCCGCGGTCATGATATGGCGATAATCGAATACTCACCTTTCGATTTTCATGGCAAGGCGTACGAACTGATCGAGGAGGGGACCCAAGCGTACCTGGTGATGGAATTCGTCGAAGGCGAAACGCTCGCGGCGATCCTGCGGCGCGGCCGGCCACCACTGAGTCAGGCGGTGCAGCTCGCGAGCGAAATCGCCGAAGGCCAGGCCGCCGCACACAGCCGCGGCGTGCAATCAGACTCCCACCGCTACACTCTGGGGCCAGGCACAGAGCTGAAGGTGCGGTCGCACACGCCAGCTCCGGATGACTCGGTGCTGTCTCTTGGTGCGCGCAAGGACCTGGCCGGAAGAATCCGGTCGACGAATTGGAGGTCTGCGCTGGGCGGGTCGATCAAGGGTAAGACGCTGGAGGCGCTCAGGAAGCGGGCCGAAAAAATGGCTGACGCGGTTGAGAATGGCGATGTGAAGAATGCGTGGCTCACAGCCGGCGGCCGGCCAGGAGGCAGGTAATGCGAAAAGTCGAGGTGGGAGACGATGGCGGGGTGCTGGCCACGATCATGATGTCCGACGAAGGCGTCGTCTCGGTCGAGAGCGAGTTTCCGAGGTTCGCGCATGGGCTGGAGCAGGTGACATCAGCTGACGGCAAATCGGACGTCACGCCGGCGGACGGCGCCGCGTCTCTTGATGCGGTCCTGGTGTCGTATGCGCGCGGGTACGGCTGGGCAAAAGAACGATCCTGATGGTCACGCTGCAGCACGTCGAGGCGCCGGTGCCGTAGACGCTCACGATCACGGTCTCGGCAGGCTACGTCTACGCCCACTCGGATCACCTGCAGCGCCGGCTGGATCGCAATCTCAAGGTGCCGACCTATAACGCGGCCGGCATGCCCATCTACCCCACAACGCGGCCCGACACGACGATCGCGCAGCTTGAAGTGAACGAATCAACCGCGCGCTCGAACTACCACGCCATGGTGCTCTCAGGTTCTGTGCGCCGAGGCCGCTTCTACTCGCAAGTGAACTACACCCTTGCGTCGAACAAGGACTATGATTCGAACGAACGCAACTTCAGCCGCGAGCTGACGCTGGACGTGTTCAACACGGCGGCGGAATACACGTGGTCCAAGCAGGACGTGCGCCACAGCGGCAATCTCACCGCGCTCCTTGACCTCAAGGGCGGCTGGACCCTGGGACGGGGATGCCCTACACGGCCGTGACCGGCAGCGACACCCAGAACGACGGGAACGACGACAACGATCGAGCGACAACGGTCGCGTTACCAGCAGGAATGAGTTCCGCCAGCCGGATTTTTTCAACCTGGACCTGCGCCTGCAGAAGAGCCTTTCTCTCGGCGGCACCAGGCGCGTCGACCTGATGGTGGAGGTCTTTAACGCCACGCGCGCCTCGAACAGGAACTTCGGCAACGACGCCGTGAGCGTCTACGGCACCGGCGCCACGCCGGTGGTCACCGCCGGCCAGCCGCTCTTTGCGCCCTCAACGGCGCGGTTCGGTGGACCGAGACAGGTGCAGTTGGGCGCGCGCGTGCGTTTCTGAGCCCAGGACGGGCGGCGAGGGGGCGATCCCCTCGCCGCGTGGGCCGTTCAGAACTTGTAGCGGATCCCGAGCGACGGCAGCAGCGGCAGGCTGTTGCGCCGCTCATACGTCACTTGCGGCCGATCGGCGGCGGGGTCGTACGACAACTGCGCGTCGAAGCCCGACGCGTTGTTGGCGTTGAGCAGATTGATCACGTCCAGGTAGAACTGCCAGCGGCGGTTCTTCCACCCCGGCCGGAACGTGAACCGCATATCCACACGCGAGAACCTGGGCAAGCGGGCCGAGTTGAGGTTTGACGCGCCACCCTGGTCAAACGTCCAGACCAGGAGCCGTCGCGACACCTGGGGGATCAACTCGCTGCGGTTGCCGTCGCCATCGGCATCGGCCAGATCCTGCACGGCCGCCACCCGCACGCCCACCGGCGGCGAATACGGGAACCCGGATTGCACGCGCACGGTCGTGGCCACGTCGATGGCGGCATTCAGGCGAAGATTTGCGACTAGGCTGAACGCATGCGGCCGGTCGTAGTCGGCCGGCATCGTGACGCCGTACATGGTCTTCTCCGCGCGACTGCGCGTGTACGAGATCCACCCGGTCAACGCGCGGTCGGCAGGCGACACGGACTGTCGGGCCAGGTACACCTCAACGCCGGCCGCGTTACCACGCCCGCCGTTCACCGGCGCGCTCAGAATCTGCGGCTCACGCGGCACTTCCCCGGCCAAGCTCGCAGGGAAATCGTAGGCCGACGTACGCGCCTCAATCTCCTCCGGTGTTTCGAGCCTGCCGATGACCAGGTCGCGGAAGGACTTGTAGTAGCCCTCGACGCGCGCCACCACGCCAGGTGCCACTGTGTGTTCAACGCCAACCACCGCATGCCTCGCCCATTCGGTGCCGACCCTCGCATCGTCTGCACTGGTGAGATTGACGAAGTAGTCGGACTGCAGCAGTTTTTCGTAGCCGGGACTCTGGGTGAACGCGCCACCAGCCACGCGCAGGCGCGTGCGAGCGGTGAGGTCGGCCAACAGCGACGCCCGCGGCGAAAGGGATGCGCCGCCGGTGACGCTCGTCTTGTCGAGCCGCATACCCGGCTCCACGCGAAGCCATGGCGTCACCATCCAGACGTCGGACAGCCACGCGCCGAACCGCCAGGAATCACGCGATGAGTCCAACAACGCGGGCAACCCGGCACCGCCCTGAATGCTTGATCCATTTGCGACACCGGGATTTCGCTCACCATCAATGCGCCATCCCCACTGTGTGGCCAGCACATGCGCCTCTACGCCGGCGTCCAGCAGATGGGAACGCCCGAGCCGGATGGTGGTGTCCTGCCGAATGGCCGTGTCCCGCACGGAAAGCTGGCGGGTGAAGAGAATATTGGACAGAGATTCCGAGTTATTGCTGACCGGCGCATTGGTGCGGCGCGCGCCTGTTTCGAATCGGCCGTCGAAGTCGATGTCATCGCGGTTGAGGTACCACGACGCCACGGTCCGGCTCGCCACGCGAGCGCCAAACACCCGCTGCCATGAGACCGCCACCAGATCATTGCGGGCCTTCGTGCGGATCACCGCAAACTCACGCCCGACGTCGCCAAATTCCGCGTCGGTACTTTCGCGACTTTTCAGGCCGAACACCGAGAGCTGCCCTCCGCCCGACACGCGCCAGACCGCCTTGGCTTGCAAATCAGAAAATGCAGGCAGATCGGCATTCACAAATCGCTCTGCGACGACGTCGTAGTACGTCCTGCGGCCGCTCACCAGCCACGATCCCTGTGACGTGCCTGGCAGGCGGCCTTCGGCAATGATGTTGGCATCGGTCAGGGCCAGAGTGGCGCTGCCCATGGCGCGACGGGCTGGATTGCCGGCGCGATTCTCGATGGTCAGGATGGACGACAGCCGGTCGCCATATCTCGCAGGAAACGCGCCCGCAGTGAGTTCAAACGCTTCAACCGTTTCCGGATTGAACGCGCTCGTGAGACCAAACAGTCGGTACGGGTTGTGGATCTCCACGCCATCCATCACCGTCAGGTTCTGGTCTGGTCCGCCGCCGCGCACCGAGAGCCGGCTGTCGAAATCGTTCACCGCAGTGATCCCGGGCAGTGTGTGCAGCACTTTGAAAACGTTTTCAGCAGCGCCCGCCACAGTGGACACGTCGGCCGGTGCCAGCGACAACATCGAGGGCGCCGTTGACGCACGGCTCCGATCCGCGCTGACCGTCACGGTTTCAGTGACACCGGTCACGCGCATATCGATGACAACCCGCTGCGTCTGGCCTGCAACAAGGGTCACCTCGATGGCCCTGGTGACTGTGAATCCCGTTGCGAGCGCCGTGACGGAATAGCGGGCCGGAGGCAGGTCTGAGAATAGGAAGCTGCCCTGCTTGTCGGTGGTGGTTTCGCGCCTCAGCTCAGGCGTCGCGCCAATCACGGTGACAAGAGCGCCCGGGAGCGAAATCCCCCCCTCGGCCACCACCGTTCCCGCGAGCGTCGCTGTCGTCTGTGCCGCGGTGAGTGAGGGGCACAACACAATCAGGAGCAGCGCAAGGCTCGACAGACGCGGCAGCGTATTCACTCTTCGATTCTATCTGGGGCCTGGCTAGAGGGCATCTCATAAATGCCGAAGCAGGATTTGCGCGCAGGCGAGTTGGAGAAAGCCCAGGAAATTGCCGACGTGATATTCCCAGCGGGTGACCAGTCGGCGCGAGTTGTGGAGCCAGGCGAAGAGGCGTTCAATCTTCCAGCGGCGAGAGTACCGGCGCAAGGGCCGGCCGTCCTGGGTGCGGCGGCGCCGCGAGCGATTCGTCGCAATCATCTCGATGCCGTGTCGATAGTCCGTATTACGTGGGTCTTCCCTGACATAACGTCCCTGATCAGTCCCTGGGGCAGATCACGTGGCGCATTTTCATGACCCGCTTGGAGCCCTCCCGAACCACCGCATAAGCCTCTGGCAGCAGCGCATCGAGTGATTCACCGGCGCCAACACGGACCTTGAACAGCTCGGTCTTGCCACGCAGTTCGTCATCGGACAATAAGCGATATTAGCGGCCTCCCGAGTCAACATCAGGCCCGTTCTCAGACCCAGCCACGTGATCTGACTGATAAGGGACGTTATGTCAGGGAAGACCCACGTAATACGGACTATCGACGATGGCGAGGGGTTCGCGCCGTCGCTGATTCTGTTCCCAAGTACCACGCCGACGCTGGTCGCTGACGTCATGGCCATGGCGACGCTCAAGGCGCGGTACGCCGCGCCCATGTTCTGCTTCGGGCTACATGCGTCCACCACGCCGGCCGAGTCGATGGCGCGCGCGCCTCAAGTGAATGGCATGTTCGTGGGCGAACCGGAAGACGGAGCGCTCGAGCTGGCCGCGCTCGCGGACACCAACGAACTTGGCAACGTGGCGAGCCTGACCTATCGCCGGGGTGGCGAGATCATTCCGCATCGCGCGCACGGCACGTTCAACGGATTCCTCGAGGCCCCGGTGCCGGCCTGGGACCTGCTCGATGTGTCGCAGTACACGCTGCCGCTTGAAGGCCGACCTTACGTCATTGTCGAAACTTCGCGCGGCTGTCCGTACACGTGTGACTTCTGCGTGGCCCCGATTCATCAGGGGCACAAATTCCGCGAGCGCAGCGCGTCGTCGATCGTGGACGAAATGGCCCACATCGTCCGTACACACGGCGTGCGGTTCTTCTACCTGTGGGGCGACACCGTCACGCTCAACGTGAAATCGTTCAGCGCCATTTGCGAGGAAATCATCTCACGGCAGCTCAACGTGCGCTGGTTTGGCAACGCGCGCGCCGACAACCTGCAGGACCCGACGTTTGTCGATCGCCTGAAGCGGTCCGGGTGCTGGATGCTGGCACTTGGCATCGAGACCGAATCAGACGAGACGCGCAAGGACATGATGAAGCGGCTCGAAAGCGAAAAGATCCGTATCGCGCTGGTCAACATGCGCGCGTCCGGCATCAAATCCTTCGGCTTTTTCATCCTGGGCTATCCGGGTGAAGACCTGAAGGCGCTCGACCGGACCATCGACTACGCCATCAGGCTCGACCCCGACTTCGCCAACTTTTACCCGGCCGTGCCGTATCCAGGCACCGAGCTGTACAACAAGGCCAAGCGCGATGGCCTGCTCGCCAGTGAAGACTGGACGAAGATGGAGTATTCGTTCTACCTGCTCAAGGGCAACGGCCTAGACGAGCAGGTGGTGATGGACGCGATCAACCGCGCGAAGCGCCGCTTCTTTCTTCGGCCGCGGTATCTGGTGCGGCATGCGGGCGACGTGCTGAAGCTCGCGATCACCAAGTGGCCGGTCGCGTGGCACATCGGCTCGCAGATGCTCTTCGGCCGGCGCGCCTAAGCAATGAGCTCGTAGCTGATTGCTCTGCAATCAGCTACGAGCTCATTGCTAGCGCCAGGACCGAATCGCCTCCGTGAGCCATGTGCCGTAGGCGCCCGCGGAAAACCCGTAGGTCAGCGGGCTCATCAGCACAAATCCCATCACCGCGGCCACGATGACGCCGTAGTAACTCGCGCGCTGGCCGCCGGCGCCCTCGGGCCGAATCCAGCCGGCCTCTTCGAGCCACAACAGCACAAACGCCAGCGAGAACACGAGCGGCGTGAGGTAGTGATAGAGAAACAACACTCGGGTCACGCCGAAAAACGGCAGATACGCCATCGCATACCCGAGCAACAACCACCACAGCCGTGACGAGGGCGGTCGCGGCCCCAATTTCATGCGCGTGACCCGCATGAGGCCAACGTTCACGACGATGACGACCAGCAGCAGGCTGGTGCCCCACCACACCACCGGATTGCCGATGAGGTATTCCACAACGCCCTCGCCGGACCAGAAAAACGGCGGCACCTTCATCACGGGCCAACTGAGCGGATGACTCGCATCCGGATGGGTGTCGGTCATGGCGGCGTTGACGGCGAACATCGTGCGATGAACCACGCGCAGATCCTCAACGAACCGGCCGGTCGTGGGGTGAAACGCATCGGCCGGGTCCGGCTGCGTCAACAGCGCGAAGTGCACCATCCAGCCACCCAGGTAAATCACGCCGCCCGACAGCACGACCGCCACGCCGCGGCGCACCATCAGCCCAAATGCAGAACCCCGCTTCCACCACGACGACGCCAGCCACACCGCAATCAGCGCGGGCACGGCCAGGCCGGTGAACTTCGTGCCCACCGCCAGTCCCGCCAGCGCTCCGCACGCGAGGGTCCACGCCCACGCGCGCATCGACGTCGACGCGCGCTCAATCGCAAACAGGCACACCAGCGAACCCAGGCTGGACGCCACCAGGATGCCGTCAAACAACATCGTGCGCGTTTCGAGCACGAAGGCGTTGTCGAGCGCCAGCAGCAGCCCACCGATCCAGGCCGTGACGACCGAGCCGCCGGCGCCGCGCAGGAAAAAGAAGAACAACACCGGGATGAGCACCCCGGCCAACGCGGGAATCAGCCGAAGCCAGAAGACCGGGGCTCCCTCATACGGCTGGCCGATCTTCTCGAACGCGAGACTGCCGTCATAGCCGCCCAACCACGCGCCGAGCGTGAGCAGTAACTTGCCGTGCGGCGGATGGACATCAAACAGGCGTGCGCCCGTGAAACAGTACGCCGAGACGGACTTGCCCCAGTGCACTTCGTCGAAGACGACCTGCCTGGGATATGACAGCCCGACTAGATGCGTCAGGGCACCAATGATCAGCAGAGCGAGGACCGCGCGACGGACGCTCGAGGGCACCCCCGCCCTCAACTACGGCTTCAATGGGGGCAGGGCCAGAATCAACTCGATCGCGTGCGGGTTCTCAGTGGGCGCCGGGGCTTCGCCCGGACTCTGGGTCGGTTCGGGAGCGCCCGGCCTCCAGCCGCCGTTCACACAGATCCAATTCGGTCCAGGCTGCACCGTGGTGCAGGTCGATGGCGGCGGCGGAGTGGGCGGCGGCACCCAACCACCATTCACACACACCCATCCTGCAACGGGCGGATTTCCTGGGCACGAGACCACAGCCGACGGCGGCACCCAGCCACCATTCACACACACCCAGTCGTCCACCGGCTTCACAGTGGTGCAGGTCGAAGGCGGGGGCGTCGGTGTTGGTGTTGGCGTCGGCGTCGGTGTTGGTGTTGGCGTCGGCGTCGGTGTTGGTGTGGGCGTCGGCGTCGGTGTGGGCGTCGGTGTTGGGGTCGGCGTCGGCGGTGGTGGCACCCAGCCGCCATTCACACACACCCAGTCGGCCACCGGTTTCGTGGTGGTGCAACCCGTCGGCGTGGGAGTTGGTGTCGGTGTCGGTGTCGGTGTGGGCGTCGGTGGCGGCGGCACCCAGCCGCCATTCACGCACACCCAGTCGGCCACCGGTTGCGGGCTGGTGCACCCCGTCGGCGTGGGTGTGGGTGTCGGCGTGGGCGTGGGCGTCGGGGTCGGCGTTGGTGTGGGCGTCGGCGTCGGCGTCGGCGTCGGCGTCGGCGTCGGGTTTGGACCACTCGAGGCCGTCGCAATAATCTGCCCGGCCATTTCCACGAAATTCCGCCCGTACGAAATCATCCACTCCGCGACCGCATTCAGGCGCGACGACACGCGCGGATAGAAGGAACCCACGGTCCCTCCGTTGGTCAGTGACATGGCCAACCCGGAAGGTGCGCCCGAGCTGGTCAGTTCCCTGCCGTAGATCTCGGGTGCCACAGAGTGCTGGCCAACTGCCAGGAATGTCCCGCTGACGGGGCTGAAGTCCACGCTCAAGCTATCAGTGCCGCCAATGACGGAGGAAATTGGTCCTGACGCGATCGAACCGCCGGTGGAATTCAACTGCGCATAACTCGACCCGGTGCCGGCCGGCTGCGCCCACACAAACACGAATTCGCCCGTGCCCGGATTCACGGCCGTGTCCGTGTTGAAGGTGGCCGACGAAAAGCCGAACGTGTTGGACGCTCCGAGGGCTCCGGCCTGAGAGACCGTCCGGAACCTGACGTACGCGCCGTTGCCGCTGAAGCCAGAGAACCCGAAGCCAAACTCGTTCGTCGTCGGATTCCACGCCACGCTGGGGTCACGCGCGGAATTGTCATTGGCCAGAATCATGACACTGCCCGTCGGCGCGCCCGCCGTGTTCACAAACCGCGCCCTGACACCGAACGCCGCCGTCTGCCAGGCCACAAGGAATTGCTGGCTGATCGGGGAGTAGGCAATCGACGGGCCGGCTTCTTCCCAGGAGTTCGTGTCGTTGATCGCCACGGCTTGGGTCACCACACCGCCGGCATAGGACACCAGTTGGGCGTACACCCGCCCGGCCGAGTGATAGGTCACCAGGAACGCGCCCTGCCCGCCCACGCCGTTACTTGCCTGGGCGGCGTACTCCACCCGTGGGAACTGCCCGTACGGGGGATCGTTGCCGACGAGAATCAGGTAGTTCTGAAGGACACCGGCCGAGGTATTGGTGAAGATGACCCGGATCGAGCCGTTGTTGGTGGACCCCACCGCGATATAGACATTGTTCACGGGGTCAAACCCCACGTCCGTTCCGCGCGTGACGTTCCCGCCCCCTAGGGACAGACTGTTGCCAACCCGCGAAATCTGGGCTTGCGCTGGTGCGGCAATCACCACGGTCGCCAAGAACGCGAGGGCGGCCATCCTTAGCCGTCGGGAGAGGAAATTGGGATGTGCCATGGATCTCATTGATTCGCTGCCAGCTCCGCACTCTGTTATCGGCGCCCAGTTAAATGTCTTTAGAGCCGGGAAATTTTAGCACGCGACCCCGGGAGGAGGACCGTTTATCGCATCTGTTCGAGCAGCCGGGTGGCCGCCGCCACCCGAACCGGTGGATTGCCGCTGCGCAACAAG